>NZ_JAVCWL010000002.1:0-392760 GCF_030846505.1 Massilia pseudoviolaceinigra
TCGTCTCGAAAATTTTGCGGGTGAGCTCGTTCGTTTCAAGCAAACGGCGAAATTTCAGCAGCGTCGTTGCGTCCGGCACCGACTCGCGATTGAGGTCGATACCCACGAAGCCGCGAATCGCCTGGCGGTCATAGATCGCGTCCTCGATGCCTTCATCGGAAAGACCGAAGCACTGCTGGGCTACGTACATGCGCAGCATGCGCGCCAGGCCAATTGGCGGGCGGCCAGCGCCTTCAACCTTCGGATAGAACGGCTCAATCAGCTTATGCAACTGCGACCACGGCGTGACACTGTCGATCTTTGCAAGGAAGACGTCACGCCGTGTCAGCTTCTTCTTGGCGGCGTACTCGAGGTCGGAAAAACTCTTTTGCATGATGGTCGGCTGGTCAGGGCTGGACGTGCCATTATTGTCTCAGATCACAGGCCAGACCGAAACGGGATCGGGCGAATGAATCAGTGCTTCCCTAGCACTCATGTAACATTATCCACCTCGTCGCCATTCGTCGCTGCTCCATCCATGAATCGAGGACGACAGCATACGCTATTGCCGCGCCAAGCTCTACGTGAACTCAGGCAAAGCGACGATCGATCACGCGCTTGAGCTTTCCCGAGCGGGGATTGATTTCCAGCGCCGTCGCATCCACCCATTCTATGTCGATGGGCAGGATCTTGCCTTGCGCCAGCAATTGACCATACATGGGGCGATGCTCGTAGATCGCAGCAATGATCTGCGCGCTGAGCGCCGGATCGGCATTGCGATTGCCGATCCGCAGTATCAACCCATCCTTTCCGTCACGATGGATGGTCAGCAATTGAAAATCGCAGGCGCCCTGGCAAGCCGGAAACGACGCCAGTACCGACCTTACATCTTCCGGATACAGCGTGACCGGGCCGACCCTGGCCGATTCATCGGAACGCCCCCGTAACAGAAACTTGCGATGCGCCGTACCATGGGCATCGACCCACCTGGCCCTGTCACCGACCGGATAGCGCAGGATCGGCATCAAATGGCGCCGCAGGGCCGTGACCACGGCCAGCCCTTCGATGCCCGGCGCGACGATGGGCGAGCCCGTTTCTTCATCGATAATTTCGAACAGCGCATCATCATCGTAGCAGCGAAATTCATTGGGGCCGCATGAAAGATCGGCGAATCCCAGCAATCCGGCATCCGTGCTCGCATAACCGATGGAGCGGATCTCGACGCCTGGAAAGCATGCTTCCAACCTGACGCGCTGATCGGGATACATGGCTTCGCCGGCAAACAGGATCAATCTGACCGTCGACGCGGCTGGATCGCCCCCCACCTTGTCAATGTGATCTACCAGACTCATCATTGTGGTCGGCACGCCGGCCAAGACTGTGGCCTTGAATTCCATGATAAAGCGATAGACATCGTCGGGTGTCGTGGCGCCCGCAATCGGGAGTTGCATGACCCGCTTGGGGCACTCTTCGAGCGCCTTGTGGGTAAACAAGAACGATCCATACAACTCGCCGACATAAAACAGATTGGCGACCCGGTCGCCATCCTGCAGACCTCCCAGCGCCAGTCCGCGGGAAAAGGCTGTGACAAACACATTCCAGTCAGTCCGGCTGAACACCGAGAACTTGGGATTGCCGGTGGTTCCGCCACTCTTCAAGACGATGCCATCGTGCATCGCCCCCGTCAGCAATTGCCCACCCTCCAGGCGGTTGGCTTCCCAAAACGCTTGCTGGCTCAACACGGGCAACTGTTCGATCGCGTGTATCGTTTCCGGCAATGCGCGGTAAAGATCGCCATAAAATGGCGAATTTTTCCGGGCAAACGCGATCAGTGAGGGAAGTATTTCCCGGCTAATTTCCATGCTCATCAACGCGCTCTCCGGTCCAGCACACGAATCAATTTTCCGCTTCCCGCAGTCCTGTGGAATTCATCGATTCCCACCGCTTGCACTTCAAACAGCAGCGTTTCATCGGTCAGCACGGCTTCCTGCAAATCCAGGTAGTTTTCCAGGAAAATCTCTCGGCAACGCAGCGCTGGCAAGCGCTCCGAATCGGAAATCACCAAGATGACCTTTTCCTTGATCTCGGCTTGCGCCAGGATCAGCTGCGCTTCGCCCGCATAGGCGAAGTGCGTCGCCAGGATACGGATGAATTCCTGATAATTGAGGAAAGTGGAACCAATCCGACAAATATCCCCCGTCCGTCCCAGCAGTCGAAAGCGCGGCGCGGCCCTGCCGCAGGCGCAAATGCCATCCGGATCGGCGATCCAGTGGCCGACATCGCCGATTTCGTAGCGCAATGGCTTATTGACCGACAACATGCGCGGCGTGAAAACCAATCGGCCGACTTCCTCGCCTTGCACCGCTCGATCTTCATCCATTTTCAATATTTCGAGGTATTGAAGCTGTTGCTGAAGATGGTGGACGCCGCCATCGCTATGTTCGCACTGGAACCCGATCGGACCGATATCGACGCTGCCATAGGCGGCCGAGCGTATCACGTCGACCTGGAAGGACTCGTGCAGATAATTTCGCTGGGCGGGACTGAAATGTTCTCCGCCATAATAGATCTTCTTGACTCCCCGATAGGCGGAGAGAATGTCAGCTTCCTTTTCAAACAGTTGCAGAATATACGATGGCATGCCGAGCAAGACATTCACCTTGTTCTTGACGATTTCCTGGGCGACCATGCGGGTATCGCCATGGGCCGCCATGGGGAACTGGATGGCGCCCAGCTGTTCGAGTGCCGAAAAAAAGCTGATGAAGCCACCGTAGAGTCCCCCGCCAAAGAACAGATTCATCGCCCGGTCGCCGAGCGGATCAAAGCCCGCCGCGTACAAACCCTCGGCACCGAGCCGGATATGCTCATGGTATTGCTGGTAGCTGAACGTCGACAGTTTTGGTTCGCCCGTGCTACCGCCCGACTTGAAGAAAAGATGGGCTTGGGCAGGATCGGCCGGCACCGACTGGAACTGCTCCTTGGCGGTAATGGCCGGAACGGGGTCCCACTGCAGCGGAGGGAATTTTCTCAACTCATCGAAATTGGAAATCCCCTGCGCTTCATGGGCCAACTGCAAGCTCACTCTGCGGCAATAGCGTTGCAATGCATAGACGCCGTCATGCGGCTCGCCGGGGTATCCTCCCGTCATTTCGCCAATACGCCGGATACGGATCGCACCCGCACGCAAAAATGAGCGCGACAGCGGATGAATTTCCGAGAGTTTGCAACAGATCGCCACTGTTTGCAGATAGTTGCGCATGGGCCGCAAGACCCGGATGATGTCGGTGCGCGGCAAGGGCTTGACCCAGATGCTGCGGTACAGCGGCGATGCCGCCAGTGCCGCATGGTCGTCGATGTAAATGCGCCACCCGCCATCTGGTGCTTCGATGAGGCGAGCATTGCCGAGGCACGATTCGAGCCTGTGACACTCGCTGACCAAAGCAATTTCGCCGGCACTGGCGGTATCGGGCAACTGGCGTGGCAGTTCGTGCGCCACCAGCGTCAAGGCATCGGCAAGCCGCTCGCCAAACCGCTGCAATTCATTCCAGTCCGACGTGTCGAGATAGACACATTGCGGACTGGAACAGGCTTGCTGTTCCATCAGGCAGCATTCCATGGCGAGTTGTTTCAGCGTATGGGGATCCTGGGCAGCTTCCATGGAAAGAAATGCCAACGATATCTTGTGTCCCCACTCGACGATGCGCACGCTGGCAGGGGCCATGGCGCGTATCGATTGAATCGACTCCTCACCGCCCCAGGCGGCGATGCCATCGGCCCCGGCAAATACCGGCTCCAACAGATCTTTTCGCTTCGACGAAATGTTCGCCACGATGATGAATTTCTCAAGCTGGGCGCTCGGATCGCACTTGCCCAAGGCATGTAACAAGATCTGGGCGAAGGAACTCTCTTGCGGACTCGTCTTGAGAAAGTTAAAATTTCCAGAAAGCAATCCTTCGAGCACGCTCATCGGCCCGACCGTGAAGGCATTTTGCGGTGAAATGTGGACCAGGAAACCCAACGGCGCCCAAGCTTCGAAGATCGCATCGTCGAATTGGGTGCGGCAAGCGAGCAAGGGATTGCTGGAACCGAGTTCACGGATGAGCTTCTTTTCCAGATTCGCACGGCGCAAGACATCGGCTATTTCAAGCAAGGCCAGACCGATTTCGTCCGACGTAAATTGATCGGTGCCAGACAAGCAGTTCTTCAATTCGGTAAAAATAGCCGATTTTTCCCTGATATTTTTCCCGAGTAAATCCCCGGCCGCCAGCACCGTCTCGATATCGAGTTCGCACGCCATTTGCCGGGCCACCAACGATTGTATATCGCCGATCCTGCTGGCCAGTTCTTGATCGCCGATCCACTCGCCTTGCCAGAGGTGTTGCTTGTTCATATTTTCCATCATTACCGCCTCAACAGTTCAGCCGCCGCAATGGCGCAGCTTTTATTTTTACTTGTTCCAGCCCGTCCGTGAATGACGAAATACGGCCGCTCATTTCCGCAAGCACAGGATTGGCCGGGATACAGTGTCGCCATGTCGCCCATCAAGACACTCTGGGCAGGCACTGAGGTGATGTAGGGCGTGAGAAATTGCAGAAAGCCCGCTTCACCGAACTTCCTTGGTTTCAGGGTACGCACATCGCGGATGATCACCTGCGACCAGACGGGAACATGAAATTGGTGGTGTGCGCACTCCGCGTACGGGACGGCATGCTCGACCGAGCCGAAGCTGTCGCGGATACGCAGGTCGGGAATGCCGAGCTGCTCGTGAATGCGGGCGTACAGATCGTGTTTGGCGATCGCCTGGTCGGCATTGCCTTTCCATCCACCGCCGAGGAATACCAGCGAATCGGCGGAGAGTTTGAGCGGCGGCAAGTCCAGCTCGCGCATCCGCTTCAGTGTAAAAAACAGAAATGCCGGGAAACCGAAAATGCGTACTGGAAGACCTTCTGCGGCGTAGTGTTGCAGCTTTTCGATGCAACCAAAAACATCGAACTCGTGCGACGCGCCGCCCGTCGCCGTTGTTGGCGCGCCGGTCCTGCGCAAAGCATAAAATGCCGATGCAACGGGTGCATACTTGCACAGGAAATTGTCGGTGTGGGCCGTTCCCAGTTGCGAATCGGATGCGGTTTCATACGAATACAGCAGATAGTTGGTCTTGACATCCGGCGTGTTCCAGCCAAAGTGCTCGAAGACCGCGTCGATCATCTTTTGCCCGGCGCTCAATGACCAGGCATCAAACGAGACTTGCGACTTTTGACCGGTCGTTCCGGAAGAAGTCAGGTGCAGCTTGATGTCATCGCGCGCAACCGAAAGAAGTTCGTGCGACTTGAAAAACGTCGCCGGAACAAAGGGGATGCTCGCCAGGTCATCGATCGACGTCAGCGTGGCGGCATCAAATTGTTTCATTTCCAGCAATTTCCGATAAAATGGCGATTGCTCTTGGTGCCAGTTGATATTTTCCTTCATGGCATCGACAAACATCGATTCCTGCGCGGCGGAGGAAGCGAAGGGGTGGCGTTGTTCGCAAACGCCCTGGACCGCGTGCATAGTCTTGATATTCATATTTCCCTAAATTCCCGATAAAATGCGGTGGCCAGTGATATCGTCAACAACCCGAGCGCGAGACATATCGTCATTTTTGTCAAATCGATTTTTTCAATCAAGCTTCCCACCATCAACATCGATATCGGCAAGGCGCCAATACTGATCGTATTGACCCAGCTCATGACCACGGGGACATCGGCTGGCGCCGGCCGCGATTGAAACAGCGTCAATAGCGACACATTGACGACGGCCAGTGCCAGCCCCAAGCCAGCCAGTGCCAGGCAAGCCAATACGGGATTGTGGTTCAAGCCAAAGAAAAGGTAGAGCAGGGACACGGCGCTCAAGCCGGCGATCGCCCGCTTGCCCCTTTTGAGCGGAAATTCCGCGACCGAAAGCAACAAACTTCCCGCCACCATCCCCAGGCCGATCGACACCTCGAAGGCGGCCAGCATGGCAAGATTGCCGGCGAATCGGGTCTGAACAAACAAGGGGAGCAAGGCCATCAAGGGTGTCAGCGCAAGATTCATCAGGAAAAATGCTGATAACATGAAGCGTATCAAGGGATCGGCAAACATCGACCGCCCGGGTATCGCTGGCGCCATGTCGGCATTCGCCGGCTCCGATTCGACCGTTTCCGGATCAGCAGGATCGAGCCGGATTCCCCCTTCCAGCCCTGCCGCCAGCAAATAGCTAAGCCCATTCAATACAAGCAGACCCGACAAACCAAGCCAAGGATAGAGCAGGGCGGAAATCGCTGGCCCAACTACCGTCCCCAGGGAAAAGCAGGAATCGACCATGGCGGTCAACTGTGGGACCAATTCCTTTTTTGGCATGAGCCCGGGCAGCGTAAAGACAGCGATATTGAACAGCGCGCCAAGCAAATTTGAAACAAACGTCAGGATAAATAGCGTGGTCAGCGAATGGTGCTTGAAATAGGCGAGCCACAACAGTCCGACCAGCAAGAAGATGATGCCCCTTAATACGTCGGTGTGTATCAGTGTCCTCAGGACGCCGATTCTTTGCACCAGCTTGCCCCCACTGCTGGCCAGCAACAGATGGGGAAGCGCGCCTATCGCCAGGAACCACGGTATCATTTGTATGGATTGCTCCTGCGAAATAACCCAGACCAGGCCGAGGGTCATCATCTTGTCGCAGATTTGTGAAATGAATTGCCCGACGAAAAGCCGGGATGAATTCTGGTCCTTGAATACTGCCATTGAAAATTTCATGATAATCCTGTCACGCTGCGCACGCCGGTTCCGGCTCCAGCGAATTTTTTTTCCAGAGCTGCAGATACTGGTTCAAGTATTCGCGATTAATGCCTTCCAGGCGGATATTTCTGAAATTCAGTATTTCATAAGATCGGCTGAATATGACGAAATCATAGCGCTGCGCGCCAATCAAATGCATGGCGGGGAAATAGGCGCAGGGAATGAAACCGGATTGCATTGCGATTTCTATTTTCTCCGACTCATCGGCGCGAATAATGAATTCGATATAGCGCACACCCAGGTCTTGCAAGATTACCGATGCCTTTTCCACGATATCGGCGAATCCTGCATTGCACACATCGTGAATGCCGATCAACACGCAATGTTTGTCCGTCTCTGAAAAATAACAGAAAACCTCCACGTCCTGATCGGCCGAGCTGATCAGCAGATTGGGTTCTTGAAACGGGAAAAAAGTATGGTGGTCTTGCGCCACCAGCGTGTTCTTGCCCTCGTCAAAACGGCGCTTGGTCAGGCGCGGTGCGTGGATCAATTCGAGTTCCAGCGCGGAGCGTGCGCGCGAGAAATTTTCGGCGCTGGTATGGGGAATCCAATCGTCGGGAATCGCGGGCAAGCCGCATTCGCGCCGGACTATTTCAAAAAGGGGACGCAGGCGTGGATGCAGGGCAAAATCGGTAAAGCGCGAATCGAACGCGCTTTTCGTAAATAATGCAGTAAGACAATGCGTTTCATACCCACTCGTCTTGTGAACATTTGGGAAAATTCCAAGTTTTCGGTAGCCCAGATTCGCCGTCAATTTTTGCGGTGCCGAAGAAACCGTTCTGGTTGTGGCGTAGACGACTTCGACATGTGCGATGGCGCGCAATTGCGCATAGCCGAATTCCATCATCCGTTCCGTCAAATTCTGTCCGCGACAGTCATTTTCAATGACTGCGCCAAAGACTTTGGCAAACCCAGTGAGCGTGTGCTGATAGACAACGGAACCAACAATTCGGTCATCGATGGACGCCACAATCCAGTAATAGTCATCCCGCCCGAGCGCAGCGCGCAGTCGCGCCGTCTCCGACATCATTGGATCACTGTAATCACCTTGGTAGACGCTCTGGTAGAGGTCGACGATCTGAGCGGCATCTCGTGGAATGGCTTTTCTTAAGGTAATATCTTTTATCATAATAATATTATTCTTTTTGACAGTGTATTATCTTATTGGAATGGCGCCGTTTTATCGGCGTGCGAGTTAATCATGGCGCCGAATTCTATATAAGGCAATATTGAAAGTCAAGCAGGGAAATATAAAAGCTTGGTGACGACGAAGAAAATATGAGGGCGGTACCAAATGATTAGACAAAGGTGGACAACGGGATCAAGCGGAAAATTGTCATCAATTTGTAACGCAAATGCAATAAGCATTAAATTTTCCACGGATCTGGTTTTTCTTGAAACAGCGAGAGCGACGCGCCGCCTCGCTCTGGCAAACCATTTGATACCTTGCCGGTCGATAAACGCGCGGCGGTCTCGACATAATGTGACGCTTTCATGACCGACATGCAGCGCTTTGGGCGGCATGCTTTGGAGGCGAAGCGTTCACCTCACAAGGCTCCTGCTGGCGTCGTCGCCGTCGTGTCAATGTTTTACGTCGCGCAGGCGTCTTCGGCACGTCAAATAAATTTGCGAACGACCGTACTAAATTGTGCTGTTCCCGTATCGATCCACCCGGCGGCGGGCCAACGCCGCCGGGCACAGACCATTCATCCCATACCAGGAGAGACACATGCTAGACCGCCCGCACGGGCTTGGCCAAATCGTGGAAGGGCGCCTTCAACATGATCCCACGGCGCCACGCTGGGCGGCCATGTGCTGCGGGCGGCCATCGCGCGCGCCAACATCGAGCCGGGTGAAGTTGAGGATGTGCTGATCGGCTGCGCCAACCCGGAGGGCGCGACCGGCGCCAACATCCCGCGTCAGATCGCGCTGCGGCCAGCGCGTCACCTTCATCCCCGAAGTGAAGGCGGAAGATAGGCGATTCAAGCGCATGAATCACCGTATCGCGGCTGCCATTTTGCCGTCGCGCCACGAAACCGGCTCATGGCACGTCGCTGCGACCTGAAAACTTTCCGATGGCACAGAGACATCATGCGGCCGTGCCATCGTCAACCATGCCTTCGCACGCTGATAGAACCGAGACGATTTTGGAAAACCCACCAGAGGAAACCGAAATATTTTTTGACGAAAATAGTCCCAGCGACAAGTCGTGACGACCAAATACGGGATGCGGCATGCGTGTCGTGCTGGCCGGAATTCCGTCCAGCGACTATTTGGAGAAACCTCACTCGAGGGTTGCTTCGTCTTATACGCGCAAAAGATGAGGCCAAGTCGGATTGCCCAACTTGGCCTCGGCGTTTGGGAACGCTATGAGGGTCGGCTCGCACTGGTGGTCGTGAATGCCTGGATAGGCGAACTGCTGCTGACGCATATCTTGCAGACCTGTTCAACGCCGGCGCGAATGCGCTATTTCTTGCCGGCCGTTTTCCAGCACATCTCCGTGGCCGAGTTGCCTGGCTGGGTAGCGCTGCCAATGCTCGTCGCGTCGAAGAGCACGCACGATGGGTACGTGGTGAACGAATAGAAGGCCACGCAACTGCTCGATTGGCTACAGCGCGCCGCACATTCCTGCGACGTTGCAGCTGGAACGTTTGGTGCCGGGAAAGTGCCTCGATCGGGGAGCGGGGAATTGACGGCGCAGCTATAGTTGTTATTCTTGAGGTTAGGGTCGAAGCCTTTTTGACGCAGCTTGGACCAGGCGGCGAGCCGTGCGAACACCTGCCTGGCGAGGGGGCTACTGCTCCAGTACCAGTCGGTTGCGTAGGGATAGCTGTAAAAGCTGCCGTTGTGCGCAAATGCCTGGTTGTGCCCTATTTCGTGGAGGAAAATTCTGGCGGTATCTTCCACGTCATAGTAGTTAAAGGAATCGTAACGCGAAGAAATGACTGCGTAGGGCGACAAGGTGACCGTTACCCATGCCACGCCCCCTCCGTAATTGCTCATGGGCGCCGCGACATAGATGTTGATCCGGCCTGGACGGCCGGTGTTGTCGAACTTGAGAAAGATAGGGTCCAGCGCACGGCCATTGAAGAGTTGGTCATCGACAATGCGATCGAAGGTTCCGAGGCTGAACACCACTTCGCCATTGTTCATTTCCTGGGTCGCTTTAGCCAGCACTTGCTGCGCGTACTCCTTGGTCCACCTGGCATTACCGCCGCTGGTACTGTCGATCACATGGATATCCACCATCAGAATGGCTGGCTGGGTACCCTTCATGAACAACTTCGCGTTCGACCACGGGCCATTGGTGCTCGACCAGGTCGACTCGAGGCCGTATAGCCTGCAGACGTCGGACGTCGTGATCGTGTGGAAACCGACGCAATCGGCCTTGCCATTACACATCTTGGCACATTGCTGCGGCTGATAACCGTACAACGTATCCGTCAGCGCGCCATTATTGGGGATGGGCAAAAAGCCAGACGTATAGGCCGCAAGCGGGTCCGGGCTGGCTTTCTTCCAGTTCATTTGGACATTCGACCAAGGCCCTACACGAGCGGCGACGTCGGCGTCCGGTCCATATAGCTGACATGTATCCCAATCCGTGAAAGCATAGAAGCCGCTACACGACTGGTTAGCGGTACACGCTTCCTGGCAAGCCTGCCGCGTGGTATTGTAGCGCCTGGCGCCGAGCTCTCCTGTGGCCGGGATCTTCCAAATCCCCGAGAGGTAGTCAACGGCCAATGCCGTACTACCCCACAGCAAGCCCAACGCGACAATCAGTATTTTGAACCATACCGAAACAGTTTTCATCTTGTTCTCCCAATGGACGTTGATTGCTACAAGGATGGGTTGTCGCCGGCCCGCCGACGGTAGACCACGGCGCGCCGGGATCGGCTCTTGCGTCGGGTGCTACCGTCGGTGTTGCTGCTTGCGCCACCTGCCAGCGGCGGCGTTCGATAACAGCCCATGCAGGGATGGTGACGGTGCCTGGCCGGCGCGTGAAGTAACATTCCGTAACGCGGCGGTGCGTGACCGGACATCCACGCGCAGGGCTTGCGGGCCAGCGCGCATGGTCTGGGCCGCTTCGGAAATCGAGAACAAGCTCCTTTTAAATCAATGGCTTGAAATCGTAAGGTAATCGTAAGGTCAAGATTCATGCAGCTCGTTAGAGTGAATTCAGGCACACCTCAGTGCACTTCCTGAATCCCTTTTCCGACTGGATCGACCATGAATACGCGCACCAGCAACGCATCGACATTGACAGGCACCGCCGTGCAAAGCGACGCCACATGGCAGGCTGTGCAACATGTGCTGTCCAGTCCGATCTTCTTGAAAGCGCCGCGCATGCGCGCCATGCTGTCGTTCCTGATGATGAGGAAATTGAGCGGCATGGAAGCATCGATCAGCGAATATGCGATCGGTATTGAGGTGTTTCACCGTGACGCGCGCGATTACGATACGAGCTTCGATCCCGTCGTGCGGGTGCAGATGGGCAGGCTGCGTGGCCGTCTCGCGCAGTACTACGCGACCGCGGCCAACGTGAGCGGCTTGCAGATTTCGATTCCTCTCGGAACGTATGTTCCCGTGTTGACATCAGCGGCGAGCGCGCGTCCCATCAGTATAAAATCGGTCGCGTTGACGCCGCTAGGTAGCCCGACCCCGGAAAGTGGAACAAGGAACTTTATTTCCGGACTGGAGGAAGAACTTGCCTTGCGCCTGTTCCAGCGCTTTGGCAGCGAATCGGGTGCTTCGGCAGAGCAATACCGAATCGAAGTGCGGGTCAGGACTGAGCCCAGGTACGTGCGCGCGACGATCCGCCTGATCGACGCCAATACCGGGCAGATCGCCTGGATCCGGCAGTGCGATCGCCACGGGGAGTTGGGCATCGCGCTGCAGGAGAAGCTGGCATTGGCGATCTGTACCGACTTGCAGAATTACATGCTGGGCGAGGATGTTTCCGGCGTGACTATGAGGCCTGATTGGTCCCAGCACTGCCCGGCTTGATAGGCTGGTGAACATTGCCCTCCTGAGGATCATCCCATATCGTCGTCCTCGTGAGTTGATTGAAGAAGATGACGTCGAATCTATATTCCAGGTCAGTGCAATCGTGAGTAATCAGTACAAGGCGAGAAGCTTCGACGTCCGGGAACGACGGGATTAACGGTTGAACTATCTCTGATGACGTTGGGGTCCGTACTGCTGGCATGAGGACGACCCAACCGTTACGCGATGTCGCGTAGTCCAACGCGAACAACGTTTGAAACGGAGACACAGCGTTAATCTTGCAAGTAGGTGCCTTATCATGGTGCTTGCCCGTTTTTGGATCGTCATAGGTGTAGTAGACCTCCGAACACGCATCGACGCCCACGATGGTAACTAACACCGGGACTTGGGAATATATTGGATTTGTATGGTTCATAGAATCTTCCTATTTTGGGATCAACTTACGGTAGAGAGAATCCCGATACCCGATCTGTGCAAGCCGTTGCCAAGGAACGTTATCGATCACGGATTGTTGCAGACAAAGCGTCGAGCGGCTCCAGGGATCGAGAATCAAAAAGTCCCTGGTTGAGGTGGTGCTGGGTTGAATCACAGCGTAGGCTTCCTTGCACGCAATGATTGAATTGGCGTCGTCTTTCCGTTTCTTTTGTATCTTTGCGTACAGCAACAGCGACTCCGCCAACGACAGGCGGATTTGCAAATCGGCAGGCGTGCGCCCGTGTAAGCGACGGAACTGCGTAATGACCGTTTCAATCTCGCCTTTCGCCCGTTCAAGATCGCCCATCTCGAGCAGCGCCGTCGCAATGCGGGAGCGGGCGACGGTTTCGTTGCTGATCCATCGGACGTTTTTCGGGTTCATTGCGCTCTCTGCCACCAGGTTGGCGTGAATGCGCTGCAGCTGCGGCAGGATGAGCTGCGCAGGTTCGGTGCGCAATTTGACCATCAGATACTCTTGTTCGGCATTCGCCAGTTCAACCTGCCACGCCCGGTTTTTCTTGTCGTTTTGTGCGAGGTCGACAAACAACGCGGCAGCAGCTGCCAGATCGTCCAGCGCGCGATCATCCTTGCCCAGGGCGAGCGCGAGCACCGCACGATGCTGCAGAGCGCGGGCATAGCGATTGATCCACATGGGCTCGCTGGGAAATCGCTGGCGCACTTGCTGTACCAATTCCATTTCCTGTTCATACAGCTGTTCCGCAGCCCCCAGCTCCCCCATGGATTGCCTGGCTAACGCTTGCCAGGAATAGGTGTCGGCCAGCGCGGCGATCAGCATTTTGTCGCCGGGCGCGCGTTGCAGTGCGCGTTGTTTCAGCGCGAGCGATGCGGCAAACTCCGGTTCAGCGGACTCCGGCTTGCCAAGCGCCAGCGCCAGGGAACCGAGGTTATTGTGGGCGTACGACTGTTCAATCCACCATTCCACTTTGTCAGGTTCGAGCGAGTGCAACCGTTCGGTAAGCAGCCGATACTGTTGCCATGCGGCCGCGGCTGCCGGCATGTCGTTGTGATCCTTGTGCATCTGCCCGATATAGTAATTGTTGTCACCGAGATTTTTGAGCACCTGGGTGTTCTTTGGATCGGCTTCATGCTGGCGCCGCAGTATGGCATTGGCCTCGGTTAAAGCGGCGATCGTTTGCGCGGCGTTGCCTTGCTCCCTGCTGACCTCGCCGATCACTTGCAAGGCCTTGGCACGCAGCGTCAAGGCTGCCGGACTCAGTTCATCTTGTTGCGAACTTCGTAAGTACTCGAGCGACTTGCCGCTGACGCCTTCGAGCAGTTCAAGTTTGCCCAGCGGACGCAGCTTGTCGGCAAAGTCGCCCAGCATGTAATCGACCAAGCCTTCGACTTTGGTGCGGCGCGCTTCGGCAGTGCGCTTGGCCGCCAGTGCACTCAGGGCGAGCGCGGAATTAAGCACGGCAAGCACGATGATCAGCCCCAGCGCGGACAGGCGCGCCCATTCGAACTGGCGCGCGCGCCGGTTGGACAGGCGGATGAGCTCGCATTCGCCGGGCTCCAGCGACCATAGTCCGGCATCGCGCAGCTCCTTGGCCTCGTCGAGCAGCTTGCCGCGCGGGATGAGCAGGTCGGCGCGGCGCCCATCGGCGCTCCAGCGGGCAACCTGCTGCGCCAGCCGGCCGCGCGCCCGCAAGGCATCGCGGTGCGCACCGATCCATTCGCTCATACGCGGCCAGCGACGCAGGATCGCTTCATGCGCAATCCCAAACACCCGCGTCCCGCTGGCCAGGTCGCTGACGAACAGGCGTGCTTCAATCAGCGCCGTCACCGTGTCGCGCGCCTGCTCGCTGCGCAGTGCCGACCATGGCGCGCGCTGGCTGGTGACGAGCTCTTCGTCAATCGCCAGCACCGTTACCAGCGACATGATGTGCGGCAGTTCGGCGCGGTGGTCGTCGCTGAGCCCAACGACAACCTGCTCGGCGCGCCGGCCTATCGCGCCTTCGAGCCCGCCCAGTTCATGGAATGCGTCGAAGCTCAGTTCACCGTCGGGAGTGCGCTGCCGGTACAGCTCGTGCAAGCAGTATTGCAGCAAGGGCAGGGCGTCCGGACTGGCGGTGGCGCTTTCGCACAAGATGTCGTCGAGGCTGGCGTGAGTGACAGGATCGACGCCGAAGACCAGTTGCGCCGCGGCGGCCGGCTTGCGGATCATCTGGGCGATATCGCTGAAACTGGGCGGCGCCAAGTCGACATGGCCGCCATAAGGCTTGACTTCGATCAGCAGCGGCAAGGTGGCGATGTTCGGGTAAAAATCGTTGCGGCAAGCGATCACGATCAGGCAAGTGCCGCTGCGCGCCAGTTGTTCCAGCGCGGCCAGAAACGCGCCGCGTTCCGCTTCGGTGACGCGGTTGGCGTTGAACAGCGCTTCGAAACGGTCGATAAAGAGTGCGAAGCGGATGCTTGCGCCATGCGGTGCCAGCGCGGCTTGGAGCTGATTGATGACGCTGGTGCAATCACGTTCCAGCCGCTGGCCCAGCGCAATCGCGCTTTCATCAGGAAAACCGTAGGTCTCGTCCCAGTGCAGGTCGAGCATGGCGCCGGCCAGCGCGGTGAATAGCGTTTGTTCGCCTTGATCGGCGATGTCGAAGGCGGTGGTAGCAAGCAGTGCAGGGCCGCTGCCGGCCTGCGCGCGCGACATGGCCGGGAACAGGCCGGCCTGCACCAGCGAGGTTTTGCCCGAGCCGCTGGGACCGAGTAACAGCAGCAGGGCGAGGCCATTGTCGATTTGCGTTTGGGCCGCTTGCGCCAGATTGCAGGTTGCTTCATCGCGGCCGTAGAAGACACCAGCATGGGATTCGTCGAACGGCAGCAGGCCACGGAAGGGCGAACCGTTTTCCCAATGCGGCGGCTGGATATCGTCAACCGTCAAGTCGACCGCCGCCACAGTGCGGTAGCCGCGTTTGCGGATGGTCTCGATGAAGACCGGCGCATTGGCGTTGTCGCCCAACAGGCGGCGCAGTTGGGCAATGTTCTTGTGGACCGGACTGTCGCCGTGGATCGTGCTGCCCCAGCATTGTTCCAGCAGTTCTTCGGTGCTGACGATGGCACCGTCGGCGCGGCACAGCGCTACCAGCACATCCATCGTGCGCGGCTCCATCTGGCGCGTCTCGTCCGCGTTTTCGATGGTGTTTAAAGCAGGGGCGACCAGCCAGGGTCCGAAGCGAAACCGCGCCCTTGTTTGGTGCGGATTACCAACCAGGGAGGGCCGACCAGACATAGTGCCTTTGTAAAGTTAGCCAAACTGCAATGAAATATCGTATCACGACGATCCGACCCTGTCGAACGCAGTGTTGTAGATGAGAGACCTTGTTGTTACTTGTGTTACGTGCAAACGGACTTCTACCATCAACTCCGAACTACCCGAATGACGAAACGAGTTGACGGTGCTTTCAGGTCAGTTGAAACGCTTTGGCGGACCTGCTTGATCGTCTGATCCACAAGTCCAACAACCAGTGAGGATGCGATGTCAGAGAGCTTGCAAAAATGGGTGGGACGCAATCGTCCCCCGCGCGTTCAGATTACCTACGATGTGGAAATCGGCGGCGCGGTCGAGAAGAAGGAACTGCCGCTGGTGGTCGGCCTGCTGGCCGATCTGTCCGGCCAGCCGCTGGAGGCGCCGCTCAAGCTGAAGGCGCGCCGCCTGGTGGAAATCGATCGCGACAACTTCAATGAAGTGATGGCCAAGATCGCACCGCGCCTGGATCTGTCGGTGCCCGACACCTACAAGGGCGAGGGCAACCTGAAAATTGAATTGAACTTCACCGAGTTCGATCACTTCCATCCGGAATCGATCGTCGCTCAAGTGCCACGGCTGGCGAAACTGCTGGAAGTGCGCCAGCAATTGCGCGACCTGCTCGGCAAGCTCGATGGCAACGACGAACTCGATTCGCTGCTCGAAAACATCGTGCAGAACACCGAAGAGCTGAAAACCTTGCGCACCGACGATCCCGCTGCGGCGCACGCCCAGGCAACGGCCGACAGTGCCGAAGCGCTCGCGTCCTGATCGGGCGCCGATTCATACCAACATCGAAAGTGAGTTCAATTATGGCCAGCACACAAACAGCAGAAAGCGGCGCCGGCAATGCCGCGGTAGTGGAAATGAGCCTGTTGGATCGCATCGTCCAGGAAGGAAAAATGGCGGTCGACCCTTCGCAGAACATGTATGCGCGCAAGCTCCTGGGGCAGTTTGCCACCCAGGTGCTCGACGAGGGCATGAGGGCGGCGCCCGACAAGGGCATCGTGGCGATGATCAATGAACGCGTTGCGCAGATCGACAGGATCCTCAGCGACCAGGTCAACGCCATCATGCATCATGAAGGGTTTCAGACCCTGGAAGCGTCGTGGCGCGGCCTGCGGGATATGGTGTTCGGCACCGAAACGAGCAGCAAGCTGAAATTGCGCCTGTTGAACGTGTCCAAGAAAGAGCTGCTGAAAGACCTCGAAGGCGCGGTCGATCATGACATGAGCGCGCTGTTCAAGAAGATCTACGAGGAAGAGTACGGCACCTTTGGCGGACACCCGTATTCGCTGTTCATTGGCGACTATTACTTCGGCCGTCATCCGCAGGACATGGCGCTGATCGAGCGCTTGTCGAAAGTGGCGGCGGCCGCGCATGCACCATTCATCGCCGCCGCCGCGCCGTCGCTGTTCGACATGAGTTCGTTTACCGAATTGGGCGTGCCGCGCGATATGTCGAAGATCTTCGACAGCGCCGAGCTCACTTCGTGGCGCGGTTTCCGCGAATCGGAAGATTCGCGCTATGTCGCGCTGGTACTGCCGCGCTACGCCGCCCGCTTGCCGTATGGCGCCAAGACCAATCCGGTGGAGTCGTTCGCGTTCGAGGAAGACGTCAACGGCAAGGACCACAGCAAATACCTGTGGGCCAATTCGGCTTATCAGCTGGGCCTGCGCATAACCGATTCGTTTGCCAAGCATAGCTGGACCACGGCCATTCGCGGGGTCGAGGGCGGCGGCAAGATCACCGGCATGACGGCGCATACGTTCAAGACCGACGAGGGCGACATTGCGCTCAAGTGCCCGACCGAAGTGTTCATTACCGACCGCCGCGAGAAGGAATTGAATGACCTGGGCTTTATTGCCGTGGTCAATTCCAAAGGGTCGGATATGGCGGCGTTCTTCGGCGGGCAGTCGGTCAACAAGCCCAAGCTGTACAACCTGGATGCGGCCAATGCCAACGCGGCGCTCTCTTCGCGCCTGCCGTACGTGCTGGCGGCTTCCCGCTTTGCGCACTACATCAAGGTGATCATGCGCGACAAAATTGGCAGCTTCCAGAGCCGCCAGAGCGTGGAGACCTATCTGAACAACTGGCTGGCTGACTATGTCCTGCTGAGCGCGAACGCGTCGCAGGGCGAAAAGGCGCGCTTTCCTTTGTCGGAAGGGCGGGTAGATGTTACCGACATCGCGGGCAAGCCGGGCGCCTATTCGGCCGTTGTTTTCCTGAAGCCGCATTTTCAGATGGAAGAGCTCACCACCTCGATTCGCCTGGTGGCGGAATTGCCTGCGGCTGTTGCTGCGTAATCGGTGTGCGAGCATATTGCCCGCACATTCTTTTTTTAGCGTGGCGCTGCCCATGACGGCTCCCGCCTACTTTATATGGAGTACGAAATGTCAGACGTTCTTATTCTGGACCTGGGCGACAAATACAAAGGTAATTGCACGATCGAGGGCCACCCCAACCAGATCATCGTCAATTCCTTTTCTCATAACGCTTATTTGCCGATGGGTAGCGATTCGGCGAATACCGAACGTACCTTAGGCCGGCCGGTGCTCTCGGAAATGTCTTTCTCGAAATCGTCGGACCTGTCCACTACCGAATTGTTCAAGGCGTGCACGCAAGGTAGCAAGATCGGCCCGGCCACGCTGCACATTGGGCGTGTCGAGAACGGCGTGTACATGAACTTCATGACCTACACAATGGAAAATGCGATGGTTTCGCAAATGAGTTGTAGTGGAGGTGGTGGTATTCCAAATGACTCGTTCTCGCTCAATTTTACAAAAATTGAAGCGGTTTTTGCGCAGCAAAACGCAGATTCGACTAAAAAAGGAACCGGAACTTGGAATTGGAATCTGGGGACGATGAAGGCTGATTGAGGCGCCGCATATCCGCTTCGGTGAGCCATGTTGTGTTGTACAAGGTTTGTGCCAGACCGGCGTGCACGGACGAAAGTTTTGCTCTGTTTGAGATAAGGGGTAACGGCAAAACTGATGCTGTGTACGTTTGGTAATGCCATGTTTGCTCCGCTTGTGCGAAGCAATTCGACGTGGCCCAAGCCTTGTACATCGAAATCACCAACTGAATCCGCAGACTTGAAATAGTTGAAGGGAATTATATGGCATGCCTCGCAGTATTTGGTCGTGGGCCGAACGGCGGCGCGCTGACAAACGATCATTATCAAACGATGAAATTGAACCCGGACATTGCAAGAGATATTTATGTCGTCGCGGGAATCGATACGTTTACGCCGGTAACCATCGGTACGCAAAATTTTCGGTATGGTGGAACAGGTACGACCGACACTTCATTTGTTTGCCCAGAACCAACTTGCCGCCCCTGCCTGCCCACCATCCTCTCGCAATTGGGTCACAACGTCGCGAAGGCGACACTTCTAGCACCAATTCTGGCGCAACCTCATATTGCTGGCGCCGCAAAAATTACAGCGAGCAATTTCGTGCATCGAACCGCGACCAATGTTAATCAGCATCGCGGGTATGTGTTTAACCTTGGGCCACCTGGCGGCGCGGATATCGCATTTAATATTTACCATACATTTACGCACGACGTTTATGATCTAGTCATGCAAAGTGGTGCTGCCCTTTGGCGTGCACGAATACCCCGAGTCCATTGCAACCTTCTACAAGATCTCGTACACAGCGGCTTCAATATCGCACCGGCAGGCGCAGGGGCGCCATTGAATTCGTACGTGATTGTTCCATCGCTGGGGATGCCGGTACTCCCGCCAGCGTTCCTCTTAACGATCACAGATCTTATGAAGTATCAAAATTGTCTATCCCCGGAACGGGACCTGGCAAATTATCAGTATATGTGCCCACCTTGCAATGCCTCAAAAAACGCGGGAGGCGTGCCGCTGGATCGCATAACAAGGTACTGATCGACGATTCTTGTCCTTATAGGCCATTGACTCTGCTGCGTTGATCAATTTTGAACAATATGAACGAAAATTGGGAGAACAGAATGCCAAGAAATGCATTTAGCGAGCTCACTGGCGATGGCAGCGGTAAAGTCAGTAACCTCCGCCGGGTCAGTCACTCTTTTACTGATTATTTCAGGAGCATCGATCGTTCAAGCATTGGTCTTCAAAACGTTGGAGCCGGAATCAATGGAGTGAACGTCGCAGCCGGCGTTGGCGGGGCTGTGAAATCTGGATTGAGCTTGAGCAAGTTTGCCGCTGGCGCAGTCGCTGCTTCTGGCATCCTTGCCGCTTGCGCCGGCCCGCAGGCGGCCATCACTGCAAGCGCGATTTCCCTCTGCTTTTTGGTAAAATCCACCTATTCTAATCGCGAAGCCGCCCACCGAATATTGCGACCCTATGTGTGGTCCATTGTTGATGACCACCCGCCTGCGAGTTTCAATACCATCGAGGAACTTCAGAAAGTAGCACAAGCTGCGCAAGCTCTACTCGACGATGGAAAGAACCAATACAAGCTGGTCGGAATCAAATTCCAAAAGGCGGCCGCCGAATTTGCAGAGCTCAACAGAGAAATTGATGAGATGGCGACCAGGCTGATTCGAGAGCTTCATGCTGCTCCGTTCCGGGGAAATCCAGTCGCCATAGCCGCTCTGGAGAAATATATGGAGTCCGTCTGGGAGAAGGAAAGCAAGCCAGGTGGGCGAATTTTCAATTTCGTGCGCCGCTGTGAACATACGTCAAACTATTTGCAGGCCCCACACCTGGTTGCGCACGCCATGCGTGCACAATTTGATCCGATGACTGTTTTGGCGGAGGTGCAGATAGACTATTTCGCTCATTCTCCCTCGCTGCAACGTCAAAGGAAGGCTTTCCTTGATCTCGAAACGGCATACCGGGGGATGTTGGTTCTGGCGCCGGGGCTACTATAAGCTGGAGATGGGATTTATCGGATTCCGAGCGGCAAGAACAGCTTGCCGAGGACCAAGGCCTGAGGAGGGCACGGGGTCAGCTCGGCTAACAATGGGCACGAACTGATCAATAGCCTCCGGCTTAGGTCACACGGAACAGAAAGTCCCTTCGTCTTAGTTTCGACAGCGCGAAGACGACTTGATCAATAGCGGACGCAGAGCAAGCCGAACGGTCTGGATATCTGTACGACTTTTCACCGCTTGGAGCGCCAGAATGCTCTTGGCGTGGCTTCTGCGGCCGATAAGCGCTAGATCATCAAGTGCTCGGCTCCCCGGTACCCTGAGCGCTCGCGGACCTGAGCGCACGCATCCTTGGCGCCGTGAACAAAAAACACGCCAACTCTATGTGCTATGCCGAACGAAATGACCAGCCAAGCGTTTGCTGTTTTCGTCAGCGAGTAGGCCAACGTATTGGGCGATGGCGCGAGCTATAAGTTGGCTCGTGACCCTCGTGTCGTCCGGTATCTGGACTGCATGAATCCCCAACAATTGCATCTGCCCCAATTACTATGACTCATTGTCAAGCGATACCATGCTGTTACTTGTGTTACGTGTCGGCCGGCCAATACGATGGCAGCGGCGACTAACAGAGCAGCAGGTACCGCGCCTGACGCCGGGTCGCATTCTATTTGCGAGGACAGCATGGTTATGACCTGCCAGGAATGGAGTACCGGAACCAATATGTTCACGTTTTTCGGGCGCAGCGGGGCACTTAAAGCCGTAGACAGCGCATTGAGGAACTTTCATCAACACCAGACCGGTGACAGGGCGCGGGCGGTGAAGTCGGCGCTCGCCGCTTGGGTGAACAGCAAGCCTAACGGCTGGAGTGGCGCAGGCGGACGTAACGCCAGAGGCACCGTAGACGACCTGCGCCAGCAGATCGACAAATATTTGACGCCCATCCTCCCTGTTCTGGCCGGACCTTTGCCGCCGCCGGTCCCGATCGCAGTGCCGATACCGCCGCCGTTGCCTGTCGTGAGCGCGTCAGCCGTGGCGGCACAGATGTATGTTCCCGGTAAATTGATCCACGCTAAGCTAGGAGGAAATCATTTTGAAATTCCATTGCAACAAAAAGGAAGTTCATGTGGCCCCGCGTGCCTGCGCATCCTGATCATGCAGGTTGGAAATGTGAGTGTGGGAGAGGAAGCATTGCGCGCAACTATAGATGGCAGCCTGGGTAGCGGTGGCGTTGTGGTCAGCAATAATAGCCACGATTGGATCAATCAGGGTACCTGGGGCATGGATAACGTCCTGGCGAAATACCGGATCGAGGCTAAGCTTCATTGCACGAATCCGAACCAGTTCTTGTTGGCGGCTACTTTAAAGAAGCCATGCATCGCCGTCGTCCAATGGGCTGGCGCTGGCGGCGGCCTGCACTACATCGTGGTCGTGGGCAAGAACAGTGTCGGTACGATTACCGTCCTCGATCCCTGGTACGGGCTCCAGCAGCTCACCATTTCCAATGCCGGCGGCGTCGAGACGGTTGACAACTATGACCCGAACGAAAATGGAATCAACTACCCCAGCACTTGGTATCAATGGGTGCTGGCGGTAAAGTAAGCCGCCGAGGAACGAAGACCAAGTTTCCCGCACCACCGCTTTTGAATGGCCAATGAAGATGCATCTTCATTGGCCATTGTCACATTAAGACAGCGCTTTTCAATGCGCAGCAAGCTACGCACTTGTTACTGGTGTTACGCGCGCGCCACCGCCTACCATTCACTCCGAACTATCCGATTTACGAAGCGCAGTCTTTCCACCGCAAGCAACTTTGGTCAGGGTGATCCCATGAACGCTATGCCAGTCAGCTCGCCGATGCCCCTGTTCGACCGCCTGTGCGGAAAACTGCTGGCAATGGATGATGAGACGCCTGATTCCGACAGCCTTCAACACTCGCTGCGGCAAGACATGGTCCGCCTGTTCAACGTCCGCAATGGCCTGACCATCGAGCAGTTCTTGAGCGATTCGCCAACCGCGCTGCATTACGGCCTGCCCGATACGCTGGGACTCTCGCCGCAATCGGAAGCGGACCTCGCGCGCTGGGAGCTGGTGGTCACGCGCGCCATCAAGCTGTACGAACCGCGCCTGTCGCAGGTACACGTGCACATCACGCAGGACGCCACGCACCCGACGGCGGCACGCATCAATATCGACGCGGCCGTCGCCCTCGGATGGCACGTGTGCCGCGTGTATTTTCACGTCGTGCTCAATGACGGCGCCGCGCATGTGGCTGCGGCTGCGTGAGGACGATGGCCATGAACACCCAGGACGACCTGCTCGAATACTACCGCCGCGAATTGAGCTATCTGCGCACGCAGTCGGCCGATTTCGCCGCGCGCTATCCGAAAGTCGCCAGGCACCTGGTGCTCACGGGGGCCGAGTCAGCCGATCCGCACACCGAGCACATGATCGAATCGGTCGCCTTTGTCGCTGCGCGCCTGCACCGCGACCTCGATCGCGACCTTCCCGCCGCAGCCGGCGCCTTGCTCGACAATCTGTGCCCGCATCTGACCCAGCCGGTGCCCGCCATGACCATCGTGCAAATGGCGCTCGATCCTGCCGAAGGCAAGGTCACGGCCGGCATGCCGGTGCGGCGCGGGACCATGCTGTCGGCCAGCGCCGCAACGGGCGAACAATGCCGGTTCCAGGTGGCTTGGGATACGACCTTGTGGCCCCTGCGCGTGGCCAGCATCGCGCAGGATGGCCCGCGCACACTGCGCCTGGACATCCAGGCCGACACCGGCATGGATGTCGCCGATCTGGAACTGGACAGCTTGTGCCTGCACCTGGCAGGGGACATGATGACGACAATGCCCCTGCACGAAATGCTGCTCAGTTCCCTGGAAAGTGTCGAGCTGGCAGGCAGCAATGGCGTGCACCGCCTGGCGCCACGCCAGCTGACGGAAGTCGGTTTCGCCGAACACGAGGCAATTTTGTGCAAGCCTGGCCATGCCCATCCCGCCTACGGCCTGTTGCAGGAGTACTTCGCATTCCCGCGCAAGTTCCAGTTCTTCAAACTGACTAGCTTGCGCGGACGCCTGGGCAGCGGTGCCAGCTTCTCGGTACGTCTGGTGTTCACCCACAGTGCGCCCGTGCTGTCGCTGCTAACGCATGACAATGTGCTGCTCAACTGCGTGCCAGCGGTGAATCTGTTCCCCGTCACCAGCGAGCCGATTGCCTTCAACCGCCGCCATTACGAATACCTGCTGGTGCCGGACCGCCGCCGCGATGCTGTCATGGAGGTGCACTCGATCGTCTCGGTAACCGCGTCCGATCCGCACGGTGAGCGCAGCGTGCCGATTCCAAATGCCTTCGCCGAGGCCGATATGGAAGGCGAGGGCCTGCCATTGTGCTGGACCATGCGGCGCGAAACCAGCCTGCGCAAGGGTATTAACGGCACCGACGCCTATCTCAGCTTCATCGAAAGCGGCGACGTGCGCAGTGCCTTGCCCGAGCAGGTCATGTACGCTGAACTGCTGTGCACTAACCGCCAGTTGGCCGACCAGATCGGACCGGGCACCCGCTTCTACGGCGACGGCATTGCCGCTTCCACTGTCATTCGCGCACTGTACCAGCCCAGCGCCCAGCGTGCCCCGGTTGCCTCCACCAAGGCCTTGTGGTCACTGGTGTCCTTGATGCGCCTGAATCACCACTCGCTGGTCCACGGTACCGCACCAACCTTGCAAAGGATGCTGATGCTGTTTGCCGGCGGCAGTGCGCGCGACCAGGTCCAGATCTGCGGCATCAAGCGCATGCACGCGACCGGCGCCATGGCGCGCGTCGGCAGCGACACCTGGCGCGGGCACTGCCGCGGCACCGACATTGAACTCGAATTCGATGCCGATGCCTTTGCCGGAACATCGCCGCTGGTGCTGGCTGCGGTGCTGGCACGCTTTTTCGCGCTCTACACAACCGCCAACTCGTTCGTGCGCCTCTCTGTTGTGCGGCGCGGCGAACCCTGGAAGCACTGGCCAGCCATGGTGGGGCGACAATGCCTGATCTGATCTCACAGCTGCGCCGCGCGCCGCACGACTTCAACCTGTTCCAGGCCATCAGCCTGCTCGAACGGAGCGAACCATCGCGTGAGCCGGTCGGAACCGCACACGGTATCGACGAAGCCGTGCGCCTGGCCGGGCAGGCCGACTTTGCCTTCCCGGCGAGCGACATTGCCAGCCTGGGCGACAGCGCCCGGCCCGGACCACCCCTGATGCTACGCACCGCCGCGCTGACCCTGGCAGGCGGCCATGGTCCGATTGCTGCGCCGTTCGCGGAAATGCTGCTGGAGCAGCGCCGCCAGCGCGATCACGCGGGACTCGATTTTCTCGATATCTTCAATCAACGCCTGATCGGCTTCTGGTACCGCAGCCGCTGCAAGCAGCATTTGTCGCTGCGCCCGCTGGCGCAGGAAAGCACGCCGCTGGTGCGGGCACTCGATGCCCTGTCGGAGTCAGGCCGTGCACAAGGGACTCCAGGTCCGGCCGGTGAACAAGCCTGGTTGCGCCACGCAGGCCTGCAAAGCGCCGCACCGCGCTCCATGGCGACGTTGCTGGCGCTGCTGCGCGACCGCATCGGCATTGCCTTCGCTGGGGAACAGATGGTCGGCCGCTGGCAAGGGCTTGTCCCGCGCGAGCATGCCCGCCTTGGCAAACAACGGCTCGGCATGGGCGCCAGTCTCGGTGCGCGCGCCTGGGACCAAGCGGCCGCGATGGCGCTTACGACGCCGCCGCTGGCGCCCGCGCAGTTTGCCGCGCTGCTGCCGTCAGGCGAGCTGTATGGCCTGCTTGGCAAACTGGTGGCGCGCCATCTGCAGCAGGACATCAGCGTGAGCCTGCAACCGGCGCTGGCTGCACAGCCGGCCACGCGCCTCGGCCGTACGCAGGCGCTGGCGCCGCGCCTGGGACAGAGCGCATGGCTGTGCAGCGGCGCCAGCAGCGCGCGAGCGTATCAGCAACCGCGCTTCGACCTGCGCGCTCAAGCCATACCGACTGGAGCTGACGGCCATGCAAATTGATATCCGTACGCTCATGGCAAAGCTGAACCCGGAATGCAAGCGCGCGATGGGCCGCGCCGCCGAACTGTGCGTCCAGCAGACCCATTTCAATGTCGAACTGGAGCACCTTCTGCTGGCCCTCATCGATACAAGCGCGTCGGACCTGACGCTGATGCTCGCGCACTTCGGCGTCGACATGGATGCGGTGCGCACCCAAACGCAGGCCAGCCTTGACGGCTTCAAGCGCGGTAACAGCCGCACCCCGGCCATGTCCCCCAACTTCACGGCGCTGTTCCAGGAAGCCTGGCTGATCGGCTCCATGCAGCTTGGCGTGCAGCAGATTCGTTCCGGTACCGTGCTGCTTGCCTTACTGGAGCTTGACAGCCTGCGCGGCGCCTTGATCGAGACCGCCCCGGCCTTGCTCAAGCTTCCGCGCGACCGGGTGAGGGCCGACCTGGCGCAACTGCTGGCCGCATCGTCCGAAGACGCCGGCCCCGCATCAGGCCCGCCAGCAGCGCCAGCCGGAGCATCGCCGGCGCTGGACCAGTACACCGTTGACATGACCGCGCTGGCACGCGCCGGACGCATCGATCCGGTGCGCGGGCGCAACGCCGAGATCCGCCAGATCATCGACATCTTGCTGCGCCGCCGCCAGAACAATCCCATCCTCACCGGCGAGGCCGGCGTCGGCAAGACCGCCGTGGTCGAGGGCTTCGCCTTGCGCGTAGCGGTGGGCAGCGTGCCGCCGGCGCTGGCCAACGTGCGCGTCTGCTCGCTCGACCTGGCGCTGCTGCAGGCCGGAGCCGGCGTGCGCGGCGAGTTCGAGCATCGCCTCAAGTCCGTGATCGCCGAAGTGCGCGCGTCGGCCGCGCCGATCATCCTGTTTATCGATGAAGCGCATCAGCTGATCGGTGCCGGCGGCGCCGAAGGGCAGGGCGACGCCGCCAACCTGCTCAAACCTGCGTTGGCACGCGGCGAGCTGCGTACCATCGCCGCCACCACCTGGGCGGAATACAAGAAGCATGTGGAACGCGATCCCGCACTGGCGCGCCGTTTCCAGGTGGTGAAGGTGGACGAGCCGACGCCGGAAGCGGCCGTCGGCATGTTGCGCGGCATGGTGGACGTCTTGACCCACCACCACCAGGTGGAAATCCTCGATGAAGCCGTGCGCGACGCGGTGCGCCTGTCGCATCGCTACATCACCGGGCGCCGGCTGCCTGACAAGGCGGTCAGTGTGCTCGATACCGCCTGCGCGCGCGTCGCTCTGGCGTTGGCGGGCACGCCGCCGCAGCTTGAGTCGGTCGAGCACGACATCATGCTGGCGGCCGAAGAGTTACGCATCCTGCGCCACCAAATGGCGCGCGGCGAGGGCGAGCGCGCTGCCGCCGACCAGGTCGATGCCACGCTGGGCCGCCTGCAGGCACGCCGCGCACAGCTGCGCGACAAGCTCGCCGATGAACGGCGCGCGGTCGGCGAGATCCTGGCCCTGCGCCGCCGCATCGCCGCGCACACCGGCGCCGCCGACGACCGGCAGGCCGACGCCGCCCAGCTGCAACGCCTGCAAAAGGGCCTGGAGACGATCCAGGACGGCGAAGCGTTGGTGCCGGTGTGCGTGGATTCGGCCACGGTCGCCGAGGTGATTTCGGGCTGGACCGGTATCCCGGTCGGCAAAATGCTGGCCGATGAAATCCACACCGTGCTGCAGCTGCACGAGCGTTTGTGCGAGCGCGTGGTCGGGCAGGACCAAGCGCTCGACACGATCGCCAGCCGTGTGCGCACCTTCCGCGCGGAGCTGGACGACCCGGGCAAGCCGGTCGGCGTATTCATGCTGGTCGGCCCTAGCGG
The DNA here is from genome assembly GCF_030846505.1 of Massilia pseudoviolaceinigra. Classification (NCBI taxonomy): domain Bacteria; kingdom Pseudomonadati; phylum Pseudomonadota; class Betaproteobacteria; order Burkholderiales; family Oxalobacteraceae; genus Massilia; species Massilia pseudoviolaceinigra. Next base: position 27,278 of record NZ_JAVCWL010000002.1, read on the forward strand.
CGTGGGCAAGACCGAGACCGCCTGCGCCTTGGCCGACATGCTGTACGGCGGCGAGCGCAATCTGATCACCATCAACATGTCCGAGTTCCAGGAGGCGCATTCGATCTCCAGCCTGAAAGGCGCGCCGCCGGGCTACGTCGGCTACGGCAAAGGCGGCGTGTTGACCGAGGCCGTGCGGCGCCGGCCTTACAGCGTGGTGCTGCTCGACGAGATGGAGAAAGCCCACCCGGACGTGCTGGAACTGTTCTTCCAGGTGTTCGACAAGGGCACCATGGATGATGGCGAAGGCGTGCCGATCGATTTCAAGAACACGCTGATCCTGCTGACGTCGAACGCGGCGCAGGACATCATCACCGACGCTTGCCGGGTATCGCTGCCCGACGCGGCATCCCTGGTTGAGCGACTGCGTCCGGCGCTGCTGCGTCAGTTCAGCCCCGCATTTCTGGGGCGCGTGGTGCTGGTGCCGTACTACCCGCTGGGCGACGCCGACATCAGCGTCATCGTCGACACGAAGCTCGCCAGGCTCGCCGGACGCTTCAGCGCCAATCACCAGGCGCGCTTCAGCTGGGACGACAGCGTCACCGCCGCCATTGCCGCGCGCTGCACCGAGGTCGATAGCGGCGCGCGCAATATCGACTTCATCCTGACCCAGACCGTACTGCCCCAATTGTCGGCCCAGGTCCTGGAGCGCATGGCCACCGCTTCGGCGTTCAGCGCGGTCCACATGCACGTGGATGACGGCCAGTTCGCCTACCGTTTTCGCGATAGCCTGGCGCGGGGGGCGGCATGAAAACCGGTTTCACCCAGACAGGGGCCATGCTGCAACTGAGTTCGCCGCTGGGACCGGACGACCTGCTGCTCGATAGCATGGAGGGCAGCGAAGGATTGTCCGAGCTGTTCAAGTTCGATCTGCACATGCGCTCGGGCAGTACCTCGCTCAGTGCGGAGTCAGTGGTCGGCAAGGCCATGACCGTGACGGTCAGCGTTCCCGGTGCTGCAACGCGCCACTTCAGCGGCATGGTGGCGCGCTTCATCCATACCGGGCAGGACCGGGACTTTGCCGTCTACCAGGCGCAACTCGTGCCGGCGCTATGGTTGCTGACCCTGTCGCGCGACCGCAAGGTGTTCCCCAACATGAGTGTCGACGCCATTCTGGGCGATGTGCTGACCCTGTTCGGCGTCTCGTACGATTCGAAGTTAAGCGGCGTCTATCCCAAGCGCGACTATTGCGTGCAGTATGACGAATCCGCGTTCGACTTCATTTCGCGGCTGATGGAGCAGGCCGGCATTTGCTACTTCTTTACCTTTAGCAGCAGTGGCCATCGCATGGTCCTGGCCGATGCGCCGGCGCAGTTCGCCGACTGCGACGGCGGGTCGGCGATCCGCTTCTGGCCCGCCACCGGGATGAGCAAGCCGGTCGATACGGTGACCCGTTTCGCCCATGAGCACCGCATCGCGCTCCAGAAGGCCACCGTGAGCGACTACGAGTTCCGCACTCCGGACACGTCGCTCGAAGGCAGCTTTTCGGCAGCGGCAGGCATGGGTGCGACCTATGAATTCGCCAGCGGCCAGCCGAGCGTCGATGCCGCCAGGGCGCTGGCCCAGCTGAGGGTGGAAGCGGGGCAGGCCGGAGCGCGCCTGCTGCACGGCGACAGCTATTGCCATGCCTTCAGCGCAGGCGCCAAATTCACGCTGTCGGGCCATTTCGTGCCAACGCTGAACGCCGCCTACGTGCTGCGCCGCGTGCGCCACACTGCGCGCGCCGACAGCTATGCGAATGCCTTCGAGGCATTTCCGGCGGCGCTGCCGTTCCGGCCCGCGATGCACACTGCGCGGCCGCATGCGGCAGGCTGCGAAACAGCGCTGGTGGTCGGCCCCGAGGGCGAGGAAATCTGGACCGACCAGTACGGCCGCGTCAAGGTGCGTTTTGCGTGGGATCGGGGCACCAAGGACCATGAGCGGGCGCCGTGGGTGCGGGTAGCCCAGGCGTCCGCCGGCAAGGGCTTCGGCGCCTTGTTCCTGCCGCGCGTCGGTCACGAGGTGGTGATCAGCTACCTCAATGGCGACCCTGACCGTCCGCTGATCACCGGCAGCGTCTACAACGGCAACAATGCCACGCCGGCCGCGCTGCCCGCCAACCAGACCCAGTCGGTCCTGCGCACGCGATCAATCAAGCAGGGCAGCGCCGGCAATGAGCTGCGCTTCGAGGACAAGAAGGACGCCGAGCAGCTGTACCTGCACGCGCAGAAGGACATGCTGGTCGAGATCGAAGACGCGCTCACCACCACGCTCAGGAAGGGCGCCGAGATGCATACCCTGGAAGAAGGCGACCGCACGCTCGAGCTCAAGAAGGGCAACGAGCTGCATAAAGTGGCCGGCACGCGCGCGGTGACCGCGACGGGCGACGAAACCCACGCCAACGAAGCCAGGTTCACGCACACCGTCAAGGGCGATTACGCGCTCACCGTCGACGGCAGCCTGACCATCACGGTCAAGGGAGCGATCAAGGTCGTCACGGAGGACGCACTGTCGCTGGAGGCGGCCAAAACGCTGCTGGCGAAGGCGGGCGAGGCGCTGACCAACGAAGCGGGCAAAGAGTTGACCAACAAGGCAGGCACCGCGTTGACCAGCAAGGCGGGCACCGCGCTCACTTGCGAAGCCGGCACCGACCTGACCAGCAAGGCCGGCAAGGCGCTGCTGCAAAGCGCCGGCATGAAGATCGAGAGCAAGGCACCGATCATCAATAGCAAGGCCGATGCCACGCAAACGGTGCAAGCCGGTGCCAGCCTGACGCTCAAGGGCGCGATGACCAAGGTGAACTAGATGAACACGACCATCGAGGAACACGACGACAACGGCCGCTTGCTGCTGCGCTGCGTCATGGCCGGTAGCGTGCTGCATGGCCCGCTCGAGGAGTTCGGCCCTTCCGGGCTACCCGCGATGACGGCCAATTTCGAGCACGGCAAGCTGCATGGCGCGATGGCGGTGTATGGCGCCGACGGCGTGCTGGTGCAGCGCAGCGTCTATCGCCATGGAATTTCGGAGGGTTTGATGGAGACCTTTGTCAACGGGCGCAGGGTGGCGGCCCAGTGCATGGCCGGCGGTATCGCCAACGGCCCGTCGCTGTCGTTCGACGAAGCCGGCCAAATGACGGCGCAGCTGCCGCTGGCGGACGGCAAGCTGGAAGGGGAAGCGACCTTCTATCACGAAGGCCGCCATGTGCGCAGCGCCCATTACCGGGCCGGCCTGCTCGATGGCGAATCGGTCGACCATGACGCGCGCGGCGACGTGGTCCAGCGCTGCACCTACCGCGCCAATTTGCTGCATGGCCCGGTGCGGCGCTACTGGCCCGGCGGGGCGCTGATGGAAGAAGTGATGTATCGCGACGGCGTGCCCGATGGTGAGCCAAGCCGCTTCAGCCAGTGCGGCAAGCGGCTCGGCAACGCCGCGGCGGCGCCGGCGCTGCTCGATCGTGTCAAACAACTGTTAAGGGGGGAATGATGGGACAACAAGTTTGCAGCGGGGCGATGCTGACATGCTCGTTCGGGCTGGCGCCCGGCGTGCTGAACGTACTGCCGCTGAGCCAGGTGATGACTGCCATGCCTGACGCCAGCATCATGGACAACAAACCGATGGTCAATGTCATGCCGTTCGGGATGTGCACGTCGCTGGCCAATCCCCTGGTCGCGGCGGCGACCGCGGCGGCGCTGGGCGTGCTGGTCCCAATGCCTTGCATTCCGCTGACCACGGCGCCATGGGTCCCCGGTTCGCCCACGGTCCTGCTGGGTGGAATGCCGGCGCTGAATAACGCGTCGAAGCTGATGTGCATGGCCGGCGGCGTGATCGAAATCTCTGCGCCCGGTCAGATGACCGTGGCGGTTCCTTAACTTCGTCTGGCGAGGCCAATGATGGAATACCGATTCAACTTTACACCACGCCTGGTGGCGCTTGGGCTGTTTGCCGGCGTGGCGCTGCTGGTGCTGCTGTTCTCGCTGGGTTTTCAGCTGGGCGTGCGCATGGCTGCCGAACCGGCCGCTCCGGTCCCGCTCGAACGCGCCGCACCGGCGCCGAAGGCCGCGTCATGAGCGCCGCTGATACCTTAAGGCGCCTGCGGAGCCTGGCCTGGATGCACGCCGCCGTCCTGTCGGTCGGCCTGCTCGCCAGCGCCCCGGCCACATGCCAGGTCCGTGCAAGTGGTGCATCGCCATTGATCGTGATGGCCGATGGCCGCCTGATGGCGCCGGATATTGCGCGCATCATCGGGCATGGCGAACTGGTGGTGGCCATGTTCAAGACCGACAGTCCGCCGTTTTTCGTGGAACAGAACGGCGTGCTGAGCGGGATCGACGTCGACCTGGCGCGCCTGATCGGCAAAGAGCTGGGAGTGACTGTGCGCTTCGACCGCAGCAGCGCAACGGTGGACGGCGTGGTCGAAATGGTCGGCAGCGGCCGCGCCGACCTGGCCATCAGCCGCCTTGGCCGCACAGTCAAGCGCAGCCAGATGGTGCTGTTCTCCACGCCGTACCTGATGCTGGGCCACGCCATGCTGATCAACCGGCTGCGGATGGCCGAGATGTCCGGCGATCGGCCCGTGGCCCAGGTGGTGCGCACATTCAAGGGACGCATCGGCGTGATCGCCAATACATCGTGGGAAGAATATGGCAGGCGCCACTTCCCGCAGGCCACGATCGTCACGTTTTCAAACTGGCCGGCGGTGGTCGATGCCGTGCGGCGCGGGCAGGTCACGGCGGCCTATCGCGACGAGCTGGAGGTGCGCGCCGTGCTGCAGCGCGACCCGGGCCTGGCGCTGACGCTGCGCACGGTCACCTTCAATGACGCCCAGTCGGCGCTTAGTGTGATGACCGGCGTGCGCGACACGTCCCTGCTGGCCTTCGTCAACGAAGTCATTGCATCCCGCACCGACAAGCCCAGCGTGAGCGGAGCGCTCACCTTGATCAAGTAGGACCTCCATTGAAGGCGTTGCCATGAACCAGATCAGCATCATCGGCGCCCTGCGCCGCTTCCAGGCCCTTGCCATCAATCCATGGATGGTGCTGGCGTGCGTCATGCTGGGGGCCGCCATCGGCTGTGCGGCGCCCGGCATGGCCGGTCCGCTGGCCCTGGTCGGGGCGGTGTACGTGGACCTGCTGACCATGGTGGTGCTGCCGTTCATGATGTCGGCCGTCATCATGAGCCTGCAAAACCTGTACCGCGAGGGCGGGGCGGCCCGTATCGTTCAGCGGGTGGTACTGGTATTTGCGCTGCTGGCGCTGGGCGCCGCGCTGGTCGCGACCGCCGCCACGCTGCTGTTTCACCCGGGCGGGGGCATGACCGACGACCTGCGTGCCACCTTGGGGCAGATCGTCGGCGGCGATGTCGATCACGGCAACATGCCGATGTATTTGCTCACGCCGGAACCCTTGCCAGCCGGCGCGAGCGGACAGGACATCCTGCGCATGCTGATCCCGTCGAACATCTTCGCCGCCCTGGCCAATGGCGAAACGCTCAAGGCGCTGGTGTTCGCACTGCTGTTCGGCTTTGCGGTCGGGCAGGTCCCGACCCGCCTCGCGACCGGTCTGCAGGACGCGCTTGAAACCGTCTACAACGCCTGCCAGACACTGACGCGCTGGATCAATCTGCCCTTGCCGCTGATCCTGGTGTGCATGACGGCCGGCCAGGTGGCGCGCACCGGCGTTGGACCGCTGGCCGCCATGGCCGGCTTCGTGATCGGATTTTTGGCGGTCAGCGTACTGGTCATCGTGCTGGCGCTGTTCCTGGTGCGCCATCGCGCTGGCGGCACCATCAGCGGGGTCGTCGCGGCGCTGCGCGAACCTTTTGCGCTGGGCGTAGCGACCAATAACAGCGCCGCCTGCATGCCGGCCATGGTCGCGGCCATGGTCGAGCGCCTCGGTTTTGCGCGCAACCGGGTCGAACTGCTGGTGCCGCTCAGCGTCGCACTGCTGCGTACCGGCCCGGTCGCCTACTTCGCTTGCGGTTCACTGTTCATCGCGGCGCTGTACGGGCGCGCCCTGAGCCCCGCGGACCTGGCCATGCTGGTGGTGCTGGCCGCGCTGGCGGGGTTTGCCTCGTCCGGCATGTCCGGTGTGGTGACGGTGTCGCTGATGGGCGCCGTGTGCACCGGCCTGTCGCTGCCGTTCGAGGCAGCCTTCGTGCTGTTCATGGCGGTCGATCCGATCTGCGCCATGGCACGTACGGCGGTGACCGTGATCGTCGATTGCGCAGCGGTGTCGCTGGTGTGCGCGCGGCCGGTGCAGTTATAGGAGATGACGATGAAGCTGCTGACGCACATGAGACGGCATCCGGCCGCGTTGCTGAGCACAGTGCTGCTGGGGCTGTGGGTGGGCGTGCTGTGGCCGGGCGGCGCCGCGCTGTTCGCGGCCTTGTCCAGCATTTATCTGGCGCTGCTGCAAGCCGTCGCGCTGCCGTACATCGTGCTGGCTGTGTATTTCGGACTACAGCGCATGCCGGCCGCCGGCGCTTACTGGGGGCGCTGGCTGGCGTTGACGGTGCCGGCGCTGCTGGCGATGCCGCTGTGCGCGCTCGGCGGTGTGCTGCTGGCCGGCGTCAGCGCGGCCGGCGCCGGCCTGGATCCGCCGCAGCAGATGGCCCTGGGACGCATGGCGCTGGGCGCGGGCGACGCGGCAATCAGCCTGTACGGCGCCGACCCGCCACTGTTGGCAACGTCCCAGATCGCGCAATTTGTGCCGCGCAACCTGTATGCGGTGCTGGCGGCCGGCGCGCTGCCTTCGGTGCTGATCGGCGTGCTGCTGTTCGGGGCGGCCGTGGCGGTGCAGCGACGGGACGCTACCAATCACCTGAGCATCATTCTGGAGGCGGTGTATCGCGCCCTGGAAGCGGCCATCGGGTCGATCAATGGCGGCCTGCCGCTGATCGCCTTTGTGCTGGCCGCAGCGGCCAGCGCGGGCGCGGCGGACGGATCGACCGGCCTGCTGATCGGCTTTCTCGCCACCTGGCTGGCGGCGGTGCTGCTGGCCAGTCTGGTCGCGGGCGCGTTGATCTGCTGGCGCCTCAAGGCCCACCCGTGGACGGTGATGACGGCATTGCGCGAACCCGTCACCGTGTGCCTGTTTACCCCGACCGGCGCAGCGGCGCTGCCGGAATTTATCGCCGCCCTTAGCGTGCGGCTCGGCTTGCGGCGCGGCGCGTCGGAGCTGGTGATGCCGGTGGCGCCGGTGTTCATACGCTGCGGCGAAGCGCTGTTTTTTGCGGTGCTCGCGGTGTTCATCGCCAATCTGTACGGGCGGCCCTTGACGCTGTCCGAGAGCGCCATGGTGGTGCTGCTGGCGTGCTGGAGCGCGCTGTGCTCGATCGGCACGGTCGGGGTCAAGACGGTGCTGTGGTCGGGCGTGCTGCAAGCGTCACTGGGCTTGCCGATGGAGGCGCTGCTGCCGGCGCTGGCCGCGGTCGAGGTGCTGTGCGCCGGACCGCGCAACCTGGTGACCTACCTGAGCGCCGCCGTGCTGGTGGCGCTGGTGTCGACCGCGCGCCCGCTGCAAACGACAGCGCTGCACACCGCCGCGCCGGCGCCCGTGTGGCCGGTCGTGGTGTCGCGGCGCCAGGCCTGGTTGAGCGCCAGTCTGCTGACGGCCGCGTTGCTGGCCATTTTTTGCGCCGGCGTCGGCTTTGGCCTGCGCAAGATGCTCATGCCTGGATTGTAGTTCCGGGACCACCGCAAGATGTGCCGCACTTTGGAGAAGCCATGCGATTCATACTCATTGACAGGTGGCGCCGGTGCGCTGCCGTGCTGCTCGCCGTTGCAACACTGGGCGGTTGCGGCGCCGTCGCCGGCGCGCGCGCGCTGGTGGGGCTGGCGCCCGCGCCGGCCAAACCCGCCTGGACCAGCGTCACCTTGGCGGCCGCCGCCGACGCCAATGCCGACAGCGCGCTGGCGGTCGACATCGTGCTGGTCAAGGACAAGGCCATGCTCGAGAGCCTGGCGGCGATGTCGGCGGCCAAGTACTTCGGCGCGCGCGCCGACCTGCAACGCACTTTCCCCGACGCGCTCACCGTGCTGCCGATAGAAATTACGCCGGGACAGCAAATCAGGATTGACGGCCAGCGCTTCGGCAAGCAGCGCGCCTGGGGCGCCCTGGTCTTTGCCAACTACGCGACCCCGGGCGAGCACAGGCTGCGCCTGCTGCTCGATAACCAGGGCTATGTGCTGCATTTGAACGCGCAAGAGTTCATTGCCAGCGATATCAAGCCGGGCAGCGCCCGCTAACCGAGGAAGCATCGTCATGGCCGAAGCACAACTGTATGACCGTATCCAGTGGCACGAGGGCATGCTGCTCAGTCCACAGCAGTTCCAGCAGGAGAGCGCACGAGTGGACGCGCTCGTCGGGTGGCAATCGCTGGCGGGCCAGCCGGCTGCCTGGGGGGTGCGCCGGCTGGTGCTGGACGAGGCGCGCCTGACCACCGGCACGCTGCGCATCCTGGCGCTCGAAGCGATCCTCCCGAACGGCATGGCGGTCCATTTCGATGCCACCCGGGCCCAGGACCAGGAGCTGGAACTGGACCTGGCGCCGTATGCGCAGCGCATGGAGCTGGGCGATCTGGCGGTCTATCTGGCGCTCGGCGCGGCGCGCGCGCTCAACCTGCCGGGCCAGCCTGCCATGTTCCGCGGTCTTGAAGGCGGCAGCGTCGACGACGAGGTATCGCAGGCGCTCGCTTGCGAGGTGCCGCGCATGGCGCCCAATCTGCAGCTCATCGCAGGCAAGGCGCCCGGCGCCTCCTATGTCGCACTGCACCTGGCGAATCTGCGCAAGGAAAACGAAATTGTGCGGCGCGGCGCGTTCTGGCCTGCCCAGCTGGAAGTACCAGGCGACTCCAGCCTGTGCCGGCGCGCGGGCGAGCTGGCGGCGCACATGCGCAGCAAGGCGCTGTTCCTGGCGCGTCAGAACATGGCGCCATCGTCGCGCCTGGAAGACCGTCTGGCGCTGCTCGAGCAGCAAAACCGGCTCACTGGCCTGGTGCTGCACCTGCCATTGCTCGAAGCGGTGCTGCGCGCGCCGGTGCTGCAGCCGCAACCGCTGTACCTGGCGCTGTGCGCCCAATTGGGGCCGCTGGCGGCGCTGCGTCCCGGCGCGGTGCCGATGGCGCCGCCGCCATACCGCCACGCCGACAGCTACGCCGCGTTCGACGCCGTACTGCTGGCGCTGCAGGATCTGGTCGATGAGGTAAGCCAGGACTGGAAGACGTGCACCTTCGACTTCGACGGCCAGGCGTTCACGCTGCCGATGCGCGCCGAGTGGCTCGGCAAGCGCCTGGTGGTGGGCCTGCGCGGCCACACTGAGCGCGAGCTGGGGCAGTGGATGGAGGGCGCCGTGATCGGCTCGCGCACCATCTGGACGTCCCTGTGCGAACGCCGCATGCTCGGCGCCGCGCGCAGCAGGATCGACGATGCGCCGGAACTGGGCCTGCGCACCAGCGCCGGTTACGCCTTGTTCGGGGTCGATACCTCGGACCAGTTCATCGTTGCCGACCAGGCGCTCCAGATCAGCAATATCAACGAAGGCCCGGCGGCCAATCGGCCGCAGGAACTTGTCCTGTTCATCAAAGGCTCACCATGACACTCCATGACAACCCGGGCCGGGACGGCGGCGATGACCTGGCGTCGGTCCAGTTCCGCCACTTTACGGCAGTGCTCGCCCAAGCCGCGGCGGCCGCGGCCAAGCTGGGCGAGAATGAAGCGCACAGCGGCGCCGAGGCGCTCAGCGGCCAACTGGCGCAACTGATCGAACTGCAAACGCTGGAGGCCGGGCGCCGCGGCGGCAAGGCCGGCCTGGAAGCCGAGCTGCAGGCACGCTTCCTGAAAGCAGCGCTGGCCGACGAAGTGCTGCTGCACACCGACTGGGCCGGCCGCGCGCACTGGCGCCATGTGCTGATCGAGGCCAGGCTGTTCAATTCGGCCCACGCCGGCCAGCAGGTGTTCGCCGACGTCGACCAGCTGCTGCGCGAGCGCGAACCGGCACGCCGCGGCGTGGCCCGCCTGTACCTGTCCTTGCTGTCGCTCGGTTTTCAGGGACGCTATCGCGACAGCGCCGCGTTGGGGCGGATTGCCGACTACCGGCGCGAGCTATTCCAGTTCATCTACCAGCGCGCCGCCGACTTGGGCGGACGCGACGCTGTCGTGGCCGAACAACCGTATGCCAGTACGCTCTCGCATGGCGGTGCGCGGCGCCTGTCCAAGTTGAGCCGGCGCGGCATGACGCTGGCGCTGGTGATGCTGCTGTTGCTGGGGTTGTCCGAGATCGCCTGGCTCTGGCAGTCTTGGCCGGTGCGCCAGGCCGTCGGCGCATCCCTGGCCGGTGCGGCAGCAGCCGCGGGCGGGGTGGCACCATGATGAAGTTTCTGTCCGACAACCTGGCCATCGCCACGCTGTTGCTGGTGACGCTGCTGGTGCTGATACTGCTTGGTCTGATCATCAACGCGGCCTTGCGCGGGACTGCCCAAGGCGGCGCCGCCCATGCCGACAGCAAGCTGCGCACGCTGGGCGCGGAGTCGCTGCGCCAGTCCTTTCGCAGCGCGGTCGAACTGATCGAATCGAACCTGGCGGCGCGTCACGAACGTTACAAGTTGTCGTGGACATTGCTGCTCAACGACAGCGCGCAACGCCCGTTGCCGCTGGCGCAGTCCGGCCTGCCCAGCGCACTGAGCGCCGACAGTACCTTGAGCGCGGCCGCGCAAGGCATCGACTGGCATTTCTTCGACAGCGGCGTGATCGTCCAACTGCAGGCCGGCCATCTCGGTTCGCCCGATCCCGACAGCGCCTCGAGTAATGGGGTGTGGGACGATTTTCTGGGCCTGTGCCGCAGCTACCGGCCGCAGCGCCCGTTCGACAGCATCGTGCTGGCGGTGCCGTGCACGGCCCTGCTGCAAACCGACCCGCAAGGCCAGCTCGACCTGATGGCGCGCGCCAAGGCGATTCACCATCGCCTGTGGCTGGCGCAAAATCGCCTGGCGCTGCGCTTTCCGATCTATCTGGTGGTGTCCGAATGCGAAGCGCTGCCGGGCTTTGCCAACTTTGGCAGCGCCTTGCCCGAGGCGCTGCGCAGATCGATGCTGGGCTGGTCGTCGCCCTACGAACTGGTGGCGCCGTTTCGCACCCAGTGGGCCGACAGCGCCATGGACGACATCGTGCGGGCGGCAAGCGATCGCTGTGCGGAATTGAGCGCACTGGAACCGCCCGGCGCGGACAGCAGCGCTTACCTCATGCTGCCCGGGGAACTTGAACGCCTGCGGGGCGGCCTCAAGTTGTTCTGCGAAGAGCTGATGCGGCCCAGCGCCTATCATGAACCGTTCCTGTTGCGTGGCATGTACCTGACCGGCGACAGCGGCGACGCTGCCGCACTGCTTGCCGCGATGCCGGCTCCGCCAACCGGTGCGCTGGCCGCGCCGTCCCTGGCCGCGCCAGGACCGGGCGAGCCCGCGGTAGCGGCCACGGCAGAGGCGATGCCGGTCTTCATGCGCGACATTTTCGAGCGCAAGGTCTTTGCCGAAGCGGGGCTGGTACAGTCCTCCTCGCAGCGCATGCGTCGCCCTGCTGCGAGCCGCGTTGCTTCCTGGGTGGTGCTGGCACTGCCGGTGCTGTGGGCCGCGGCACTGGTCGTCTCCACCGTACGCCTGCACCAACTGGGTGGCGACCTGGTGGGCTATCTGAACGCGCTCAATAGCGATACCCGGCGCAGCCTGCAAACGGCGCGCGCCGGCATTGACGACCCCCAGCGCAGCCAGAGGCGCGCCACCGACGCGCTGCTCAATATCGAGCAACTGGGGAGCGCGCGTTTCAATTCGGTCTTCATGCCCGGTTCCTGGCCGCTATTCGATGATCTGCACCAGCGCGTGGTTGGCCGGCTCGAGCAGGGCTTTGCCGACAACGCCTTTGACCCATTGCGGCGCGCCGCGTTCAGCCGGTTGGGCCAATTGACGGGGGTACCGATCGAGCCGGTCTCCGGCGCTCTGATCGGTGGCGCCCAATGTACGATGCCCGCTGGCTGGAGCGAACAGGTGGCTGCGCAAACCGGGAGCGCACTCAATGTCGACGACCTGCCGCAGTTCGGCGCCACCCTGGGATACCTGGCGCGGCTGGACGAAATCGATCGCGTGATCGGCGCCATGCTGCGGCTAAAGCATGCCGAGGCCGGGCCGGCGTCGGGCGCTGATCTGGCGCTGGTGGTGCGGGTCCTGCTTGGCGCCGAGCTCAATGGCGCTCCGGCACGGACGGCCGCGCTGTTTCGGGCCGTGGCACAGCGCGAGCCATCGCTGGCGCTCGAGCCGATGCAGGCGGCGGCGCGCTGTTCGCTGCGACGGGCCAGCACGGCGCTGTACCAGCGCCTGTTCGATGACAACGACTTGCTGCGTTCGGAGCGCATGGTGGCCGCCAGCAGTGCAGCCCTGTTCGCCGGCGCCCAGCCTGGCGCAGGGCTGGCTGGCCAGCTGCCGGCGTGGCACGCGCTGCGCGACGCGCTCAACCTTCAGCAGAATCAGATCGCCGGGGGGAAGGGGGGCTGGATGATACAGAGCAGTGTCAACCTCGGCGCCGCGCACGAGAGCATGATAGACCGTATCGGCGCCAATTCCCTGCTGGGAAAATCCGCCGTGCAGGAAACGCGGCGGCGCGTCGCAGATGGCTTTGGACGCTTTGTCGTAGCCAGGGATGCCGCGCTGTCGGCGCCCAGTCCAATCGATGGCATGGCCGACAACCTGGTGTGGTCCGGCAGCGCCTGGGCATTCTCGCCGCCGCGCCAGGCATTGCACGCGTCGGTGGCGGCGCTGGTGGCGCAACCGTGGATGAACGCCGGCGGGCCGGCGCAGCTGCCGGTGCTGGCGCGCGGCGCCACCGTCAGCTGGAACAAGGCGCTGCTGGAGCAGGCGATCGGGCTTGCCGAGGCGCGCAAGCGCTTCCAGGCCGGTCCTTTCATGGCGCTGCCGGCCAGGCTCCAGCAACCTGCCGCCGCCTTGGCCGACCTGGCGCTGGCCGCCAGTGCGCAGCGGCTGTTGATGCAGGCGCTCAGCGTGGCCCCGGTCGAACTGCCGAGTGGCGCCAGCGATGCCGAACGCGCCAGCGTGCTGCGGGTGCGTGCCTGGCTGCTGGAAATCGGGGCAGGCGATGTCAGCGCAGAGCTGGACGCGGTGCTGGCGGCCGATGCGTTGTCGCGCCTGCAGCGTCTGGACGACATCTTCAGGGGGGCTGAGGTGTTCGTGCCGCGCGAGCGCGCGTTCGAGGCGTGGAACGGCGAAAAGGGTGTCCTGCTCGACGCCTTTGGCAATGGCAACGCCGCCGTACTTGCCGCCTACGTCGCCCAGCAGCTGGAGTTTGTCGATACTGCGGCCAGTCAGGCCGAAGGCGTGCTGGCGCAGATGACCAGTTTCGCCCCCGGGCACCCGCTGGTGGCACGTTGGCAAGCCATCGTGGCGGACTTGCGCCGCTACAGGCTCAAGAGTCCGGCCAGTTCGCTCATGGCGCTGGAGCAGTTCATCGTCAGCGGCAGTGCCGATATCGACCTTGGCAACTGTACCGCCAGGCTCAGTTCACGCGGTGGACAGCGGGGCGCCGATGTGTTTGCCGAACGCTTGCTCAATCTGCAGGCCGGCTTGCTGGTGCGCTGCCGCGAACTGGCGGCCGGCCGCTACCGGGAGGAGTGGGAGCGCTTTGCCGGCTTGTACAACCGTGACCTTGCGCGCCGCGCGCCGTTCGATGCGCGTCCGGGCGGCGATGCGCTGCCGGCCGACCGGGACGCGGTGGGGGAAGCGATGAACCAGTTCGATCGCGCCCGTGCAGCCAGTGCGCTGGCCGAGCGCGAGCCAGGTGTGGCAGGCGCCAGCGCCGCGGTGCGCGAGGCAGGCGAGCAGCTGCGCCGCATGCGCGAGGTCCTGGCGCCGTTGTATCCGGTCGAACCGGGGCAGGTGGGCGGGCTGGACGTGACGGTGCAGTTTCGCCCCGCAGGCGTGGCCGATGCCGGGGCCAACCAGATCATCGACTGGCGCCTCGCCATCGGCGCGGGGACGCTGCGCCTTGGCGACGCGCCCCGCGCACTGCGCTGGGAACCCGGCATGCCGGTGCTGCTGTCACTGCGCCTGGCGCGCGACGGCAGTGGCCAGCCCCAGGCCGAACCGGGGCACCTCAACATGTCAGTGACCGAGCGCACCGTGAACTATCGCTTTGGCGACCCATGGGCACTGTTCAGTTTTATCGGCGCTTACCGCGATAGCGAAGTGGCCGACGGCGACCAGCGCGGGCCGCTGCTGCGCTTTGACTTTCCGGTGCTGCACACCGGCGCGGGTGTGAACGTGGTGCCGCTGGCGGCACGGACCCGTGTTTTCCTGCGTCTGAGCGTGAGCGCGCCGGGCAAGCGCACGCCGCTGGCCTGGCCCACGGTTTTCCTGTCGCATGTGCCGCGCTGGCAGGACGCGGCGCCGACCAGCAGCGCCGCGCTGTTAACAAATCAACTTGAGGCGAATGCCAAATGAACGCAATAACAGATTTTCTCGTCAACGACGCAGACCGGCAGATTGTTGCTGAAATTCTTGCGCCGCTAGCGCCCGATGCACCATGCGGCGCGGACATGCGCTTCGATCCCGTCTTTACCGAAATACGCCTGCTGCGCGACGAGGATGATCCCAGCCTGCCAATGAGGCAATGGGAGCGGCCACTCAAGGTGGCCGACTGGGTGCGGATCGATGCGCTTTGCATGGAGATGCTTTGCACACGCTCCAAACACCTCCAGTTTGCCGTATGGCTGACTGAGTCATGGATGCGCCAGCGCGGCTTCGCCGGCCTGTGCCAGGGACTGGGAATGCTCGACGCGCTGTTGCGCCGCTATTGGGATTCGATCCATCCCATGATCGACAAGGAGGGTGACTGCGACCTGCGCCTGGCGCCGTTGGAATGGCTCAACGAATCGCTCAGCGTCGACGTGCGCATTCACGCGGTGCTGCTGCCACTGGCCCAGTACAAGCCGCCCCGCTTGACGTTGGCAGACTGGGAACGCATGTCGGCGCAAGATCTGACGGGTCTGGACGAGAAACAGCGTGGCGAGGCGCGCGGCGACGCCGACTCCGAGCTCACGCGGGCCGCTATCCTGAGCTGTGCTGCCCAGTCGCAGGCCCAGTTGCACGCGACGCGGGCTGCAGTCTCGCAAAGCCGCGAAGCGTTGTCCGCGATAAACTCCTTCCTCAATGAACGGCTGGGGGATGACGCGCCGAATATGTCACGCCTGCTAGCGACGCTGGAAGCTGCCGAGCGCGTGCTGGTGCAATTGCATCCTGAACAGAAAGCGATCGACATGGACGACGAACCCGAGCTTGAAACCGTGCTTCCCAACACTGGTGCGATGCCCGCGCCGGCGCACTGTGACGCCGGCGTGACCCTCTCCGGCTGGCGCAACCGCGCTGACGCCTATGTGACGCTCGATGCGCTGGCGCGCTATTTGATGGAGCTTGAACCACACAGTCCCGTTCCGTTTCTTATTCGACGCGCGCTACATTGGGGCAGCATGCCTTTGCCGGAACTGATCGCCGAAATCATTAGGGAGGAGGGCGACCTCAAGCGGCTGGTGGGTGTTCTTGGATTGAAAATGTAGCATGATCGATTCGAGGCTGCGGCCGGTCACGAATACAATCCTGGCGCCGGGCAAGCCCCCGCTGAACAGGCCGCGCACGCGCCGCCGGGAGTCGGCCGGACCCACCAGCAAAGTGTCGTCGAGGTCTGTGGCCAGTATCCGTTTCGTGCTGTCCTGAGGATTAGTCCATCGGTCAGTGGATCCTGTTTGACATGCAGTTTGAAAAGACCAACGCGATCCCGCCGTGCCGACTGGAAGCGCCGCGGCAGACGCGCGATCTAGCCCGGAGCAACAAGCTAAGGCAGCGCCGGCACACTCACGCCGAGTTCAGTCTGCACGACCGGCTTCATCGTGCCGTCTGGATTGTTTTGCAAATGTTCGACAGTAACAGCACCCCGGCCGGCCATGCCACTCACGTCGCCGATCGCCAATGTGGCGTTGTGCAGGAACAGGTACCAGTTCTCCTTGAGCTGGACAATGCCCGGTGGATGGTGAAACTGTTTTTGGCCGGTCCCGTCAACAGGCCGCGGTAGGTCCAGGGTCCGGTGATGCTTGGCGCCGTTGAATACGATACGTGCTCGGCGCTCGGTGTGGCAGGGTCATCGACGCGTAGCTTAAGTAATACAGCTTGCCACGCTTGTGCAGCCAAGGGCCTTCCACGAAGTGCGGCGGCGTGATTTCGCGGATCGGTCCGTCGATGTCGATCATGTTGGGCTTGAGTTTCGCAATGTAGCACTGGCGATTGCTCCAGGCCAGCCAGCTGGTGCCGTCGTCATCGGTGAACACGGTGGGAATGATGTCAGCGATGACATGAGCCGGCAGGCTCATGCACTCTGTTCGAACTAAGCCTCTGATTTCAGGGGCTTTTTTTTCGCACCTGCGGTACAGCTTGGCATTGATGGGCAATCCGAAGCAACGCCATTTGATGGTGCGCCTGATGGTGCCGGATGTTCGCAAGCAGGATTTTGGGTATCGATACGATCATTGATAGCAGGTGCAAACAGGGTCACGGCGATGGTGATCAACGCAGCCACGCCCAGCATCGGCGACATGCGCACGACAATCATTTCCAGGCCGATCAGCAAGCACAGTACGGCGTTGAGGATCGAATCGAGCAGCTCCCAGAAGGAGTCCACGGGTCCGCGCGTCTCGTCCGACATGGCCAGCGCATCGCTGCCGATGGCGGCCGCCGGGGTAACGGGCACTTGTTCCTGATCGCTGTCGATACTGCCTGGCAAGCGATACGTCACATAGCCCCGCAGAATGCCAAAGACGCCACCGCCCGCTTCCTGCAACAACAGCACCGAGGCGCTGAGCGTCGCTCCGCTGACCAGCCCCCGGCAATGATGGCGAACAGCGCGACGCCGGCGCCATCGTTGAACAGCGATTCCCCGGCAATGAGCAGTTCCGGGCTTTCCGGCGCCTTGGCTGATTTCAGAGTGCCCATCACGGCGATCGGATCAGTGGGCGAAATCAGGGCGCCGAACAGCATGCAGTCGGTCAGAGACAGCGGCAAACCGACCAGCGGCAGCGTCCACCAAAGAATGGCCCTGACCGCGATGGCCGAGATCAGCGTGCCGACCACGGCCAGCAGTCAGATCTGCAGGCGGAAGGCGCGCAATTTGCCCACGTCGATGTGCAGGGCCCCGCCGAACAGCAGGATCGACAACATTCCCTGCCATGGCACCTCGCTGACATTGATCGCGGTCGACAGCGCGGTGATGCAATGCGCTCACCCTGTGCGCCTTCAAGTCCGGCAGGGCCGACGACAGCAGCAGGGCGATGGCCCTCACGCCGATGGTCGTCGGCAGCCGCACGACAGGGTGATTGACATAGGCTGGCAGGGCAAGTCAGGACAAGGAGGATGGCACCAAGATCTGGCATGGCATCGTTCAACACGGCGGTGCCGGGCAGTCAACAGGCTTGCGGCACGGAGCGGCGCGAGGGCGATCAATGTAGCCAGGAAATGGCACACCAGCAACATTTAGCAGGATCGTGCGATGCTCAGTTGTTGACTGATCGCCATTCAAAAGAATTGCATATTTGCATCTTGACATTTTATGTCAGCCATCTATACTTGGACATATTATGTCTTTGGCCCGCTCAGGGATGATTGAAGTACCTCCGCATGCAAGGATGACAATGATGGAAATGGCAATGAAACAGATGCTGGAGATCGAACAGGCGCTGCTGCGCAAGCTCGGGTCGGTGGGCGTGAGCAGCCATCTGCTGCCACCGGCCGATGCCGACGGCGTGCCGGTGATGCGGATCAGTATCGAAGGACTGGAAGAGTTGCCGGTGTTCGTCACCGGCTCGCCCAGCCAGGTACTGTGCATCTGCTACTTGTGGACCGAAAGCGAAATCCGGCCCGAGCGCCGGGCCGAGCTGCTCGAGACGATGCTGGACCTGAACATGGCCATCCCGCTGTCGAATTTCGGCCGCATCGGCGAGCACTACGTGATTTTCGGCTCGCTGGCGCACGACGCCAGCGCCGCCAGCATTGCAACGGATGTGGCGATGGTCGCCGACAACGCGTTCGAAGCCCTCGACGTGTTGACCGAATTCTTAAAATAAGGAGCGCATCATGGCTGTCTTTTCCAAAATCCTCACCATGCTGCGCGGCGACGTGCGCAGCATCGGCCAAAGCCTGGTCGACCACAATGCCAACGGCATCTACGAACAGGAAATCATCGAAGCGAAAGCCCATGTGGCGCACGCGCGCCAGGACCTGACCGCGGTCATGGCGCGGGAAATGCAGGCCGCGCGCGAGATCGAGCGGCTCGGGCGCGACCTGCGCCGCTACGAAGAACTGGCGCTCGAAGCGCTGAAAAAAAACGAGGAAGGGCTGGCCGGGGAAGTGGCCGACAAGGTGGCCGGCCTCGAAGTGGCGCTGGCCGAACAGACCAGCGCGCGCGACGATTTTTCCGGTCATGTGGCGCGCATGAAAGACCTGATCCGCAACGCCGAGGCCAACCTGCGCGACCACGAGCGCGAACTGGTCATGGCCAAGACGACCGAAAGCGTGTACCGGGCCACGGCCACCATTTCGAGCAGCATGGGCAGCAGCGGGTCCAGATTGATGAGCGCAAAGGAATCGCTGGAACGCATCCGCCAGCGCCACCAGGACACGGCCGACCGCATGCAGGCGGCCGAGCAGCTGGAAGATGAACTCGGTCATACATCGCTGGAACGCAAGCTGGCCGCCGCCGGCATCGGCGCGAGCGCCAGCCGCAAGGCGCAGGTGATGGCGCGCCTGCAGCAACGCCTGCATGCGGACGCGGACGCGGGCGCTGGCGGCGCCAAGCCGGACTGAGGGGGACGCATGGTCAGTTCCCCGCGCTGGACCGGATCGGACGCGGCCTTGCGCGCCGTCCAGGTGGCGTTCGATGTCGAAAAACAGGTGATTGACGCGGTGCGCTATGCCGCGCTCGAACAGCAGGTGTCGCCATCGGACCAGATCCGCCTGATCCTCGGCTTGCCTGTCACCAGCAAGCCGGTGCGCCCGCGCCTGACGGTCACGCTCAGCGATGCCGACTACGCGATCCTGGCCGAGCGCTTCGGCGTGCCGGCCGACGACAAGCGCAAGATCAAGGAAGCGCTGCACGACGCCCTGATCCGTTTTGCGCAAACCCGCCAACAGGACGCATGATTTTTTTGAAACCATAACAAGAAGGAACCCGCGATGGACCTCTGGCACCTTTTGAGCAGCTTTCCGAGCGCCATTCCCACGGTACTGCTGGCCGTTCTGCTGATTTATTGGCTGTTGTCGATGATCGGCCTGGTCGACATGGGCGATGCGATCGACCTCGACCTCGATGTGGACGCCGGCCACGCGGCCCACGACGGGCCCGGCCTGCCGGCGCTGGCTGGCTACCTGGTGGCGCTGGGCCTGGGCGGCGTGCCGCTGTCGGTGGCCGCCAGCGTGCTGATGTTCTTCACTTGGCTCGGCACGGTCCTGCTGCATCAATACGTGCTGGTCTGGCTGCCGGGCGCGCCGCTGCGCATCGCCGGGGGACTCGCGGCCTTGCTGTTCTCGTCTGCGCTGGCCGTGCCGCTCGGGGCGCGCGTGCTGCGTCCGCTGCGCGGCTTGTTTGTCACGCAGGCGGCGCGCGCCAATGCCAGTCTGGTCGGCCTCGACTGCAAGATCGTCACGCGCTACGTCGACCGCCGTTTCGGCCGCGCCGAGGTCGGCGGCCAGGGCGCCAGCATCAATATCCGGGTCTGGGCCGACACGCCCAATGCGCTGGTCAGGCATTCCATAGCGATTATCGTCGCCTATGACGAGGCCACCCGGGAGTACGAAGTACAGGCAGCAACCGACGCTATTTAACGCTTACTCACTCGAATCAGAAAGAAACCATGGACATTATGTTGCTCTCGATCGGTATCATTACCGTCATCGTGCTGGGCTGTTTCGTGCTGTTCGCCAAGTTCTACCACAAGGTGGAACAGGGCCACGTCATGATCATCAATACCCTGCGCGCACAACCCGAGGTAACGTTTACCGGCGGTATCGTGTATCCCATCATTCACAAGAAAGAGATGATGGAAATCTCGCTCAAGACGATTGAAATCAATCGTCTCGGCAAGGATGGCTTGATTTGCCAGGACAATATCCGCGCCGATATCAAGGTCACCTTCTTCATCCGCGTCAACAAGACCACCGAGGATGTGCTCAAGGTGGCGCAGGCGGTCGGCTGCGTGCGCGCCTCCAACCAGCAAACCCTGGAAAGCCTGTTCTCGGCCAAGTTCGCCGAAGCGCTCAAGACGGTCGGCAAGGGGATGGATTTCGTGGAACTGTACCAGGCGCGCGACCGCTTCCGTGACGATATCATCCGCCAGATCGGCGACGATTTGTCGGGCTATGTGCTGGAAGACGCGGCCATCGACTACATCGAGCAGACCGCGCTCGACAAGCTCGATGGCCAGAACATTCTCGACGCCCAGGGCATCAAGAAAATCACCGAACTGACCGCGATCGAAAATATCCGCACCAACGAACTGGTTCGCGACGAGCAGATGCGGATCAAGAAAAAGGATGTCGAAACGCGCGAAGCGATCCTGGAACTGGAGCGCCAGCAAGCCGACGCCGAGTCGCGCCAGGGCCGTGAAGTCAGTTCGGTGCGGGCCCGCGAGCAGGCCGAAACCCAGAAAGTGCAGTCGGAAGAATTCACCAAGTCGGAACTGGCACGCCTGCAGTCCGAACAGCTGGTGATGGTGCAGCAGGAAAATACCACCCGCGAGAAGGAAGTGGCCGAAAACAACCGCAAGCGCGCCGTGGCGATCGAAGAAGAGCGCGTCACCCGCGCACGCCAGCTCGAAATTGTCGACCGCGAGCGCGAAGTGGCGCTGCAGACCATCGAAAAGGAAAAGGCCATCGAAGTGCAGAAAAAGGCGATTGCCGACGTGGTACGCGAGCGCATCGTGGTCGAACGCACCGTGGCCGAGCAGGAAGAAGCGATCAAGGAAGTGCGCGTGGTGGCTGAAGCGGACCGCCTGAAAAAATCGGTGGTGATCGCCGCCGAAGCCCAGGCCGAGGAAAAAATGGTGCTGACGGTAAAAGCCGCGGAAGCGGCCGAGCGCTCGGCCAAGCACCGCGCCGCCCAGGACCTGACCGTCGCCGACGCTGCCCTGAAAGTGGCCGAGCGCGGCGCCGAGGCGCAAAAACGCGATGCCGAAGGCAAGGAAGCCGAACTGGCCGCCCCTGGCCTGGCCAGCGCCCGGGTCATGATCGCCTCGTCCGAAGCGATCCTCAAGCAGGGCGCGGCCGAAGCGGAAGCGATGCGCCTGCGCATGCATGCCGAAGCGGCTGGCGTGGAACAGATGGGGCTGGCGCAAGCGGCGGTCAAGAGTGCCGACGCGGCCGCGACGGCGACCCATGGCGACGCCGAGGCGCAAGTCATCCAGGCGCGCTTCGAAGCCGAATCGAAGGGCTTGGCGCAGAAATTTGAGGCCATGTCGGCGATGAGCCAGGAAACCCGCGCCCACGAAGAGTTCCGCATGCAGCTCGAAATGGCCAACCAGCAGATCAACAAGGGCATCGATGCCCAGACCCTGATCGCCAAGGACCAGGCCGAGGTGCTGGGCAAGGCCCTGCAGAACGCCAAGATCGATATCGTCGGCGGCGAGGGCGACTATTTCGAGCGCTTCGTCAAGGCGCTCTCGATCGGCAAGGGCATCGACGCCACGGTCGAGAAGAGCCGTACCTTGCAGATGGGCCTGAAGGACCACCTGAGCGGCGAGCGCGACATGGTGGGCGACTTGCGCGGCCTGATCGGCGCGCTGGGCAGTTCCTCGGGCGAGTTGCAGAACCTGACAGTGTCGGCTCTGCTGGCCAAGGTCGGCCGCGATGGCACCGCCCAGCAGCAGCAAGCGCTGCAGAGCTTGCTGGCGACCTTCCAGCCGGCCCTCGAAGCGCCGCGCGCCAATTGACAGAGCGGCGGGGCCCATGCCCCGCCTCACCATCGATACAGGAGTTACCATGATTTGCCCCGCATGCGGCGGCCGCCATGTCGCGTCCGTCAAGATCGAAGGCGGCCTGCCGGCCGAACGCTGCAAGGATTGCCATGGCGCCTGGGTGGAACTGGAGCGCTACCGGCTCTGGCGCAAGCGTACGCCGCAACTGGCCGCGCCCGAGTATGACGGCGAGATTTCGCAAGCCAGCGAACCGGCGCGGGTATGCCCGAACACGGGACGCCTGATGACCCGCCTCAAGGTCAGCAACGACAATCCGTTGCGCCTGGACTACAGTGCGATGGCACAAGCGGTCTGGTTCGACAAGGGCGAGTGGGAGCGCGTGCTGGCCATGGGCTTGCACGACCAGCTCGACGCGATTGTGTCGGAGCGCTGGCAGAGCGACCTGAAGCGGGCGGCCGCGCGCGAGCGCGCCGAGCACGCCATGCGCCTGCGCTTTGGCGATGACGCCTACGAGCAACTGGTGCACATGCGCGCCTGGCTGGCACAGCAGCCGAACCAATCCGACATGATGGCATTCCTGAATACGAAAGCAGATTGAGTCCATGAGCGACCCCCACGCAGCACCGGCACCGGCCGACTCCGGCAACGCCCCCCCCAGCGCCGACGACATTGCGCCCGAGTCGGGCAGCTTCGAGCTGCTGCGCGCCCGCCTGGGTGAGCATGGCAAGGCCTTGCAGGCCAAGGCCAACCTGCTCAACGAGGCGCGCCTGGCCGAATTCGGCCGCCAGGAAATGCTGTTGCGGGCCCGCACCCGCGCCCGCACCGAGAATAATTGCGTGGCGCGCGACCTGGTTTTGGTGGGCGAGGTGCTGCTGTTCGGCTACAACGTCTTCATTGGCCTGCGTCAGGAAACCCGGGTGGCCGATGTGTTCGGGCTGTACCGCCTGCGCGCCGATGGCGACCAGGCCGAGCTCGAACCGCTCGCACTGGAACACACCTTTCTCGACGAACCGCGCTTCCTGGCCGAATTCAGGGAACTCTACAGTTACTATAAAAATGCCCAGCTGGTCCAGTTGCGCGTGCATCAGGGCAAGCTCCTGGCCGCTTTCAAGATCGGCGAGCGCATCAGCGACGTGCGCGTGTTCCGCTGGCAGCTCGGCGAGAATGGCGCCGCCAGCTACATCGATAACCGCGGCGAGCGCGACATTGCACTGCCGCCGACCCACGATTTCGAGTGGACCCAGACTACGCGCGAGCAGCATGTGCTGGGCAAGCATCCGCACATCAATATTCTCGACATCCTGTTCGTCGAGACCGTGGGCGGCGACCTGACCGTCAAGATCGAAAACAATACCGATACCGGCCTGGGCATCTACGCCGAGCCGGTCGAGGACCGCAACCAGTCGCTCAACGATGGCGACATCGCCTACGCCGCCGTGGGCGAACTGATCCTGTTGCGCATCAAACCGTACCGCGAGTCGGTCTTCCGCTACCTGGTATTCAACCGCCGCACGGCCCAGGTGGCGCGGATCGACGCCATCGGCGCCTCCTGCGTGCAGTTGCCGGAAGACCACGGGATCGTGTTCCCCGACGGCTACATCCTGCAGAGCGGGGAAAGCAAGGTATTTGCCGACCTGCCGCGCGGCCTGCAATTCAAGCGGCGCGTCATGTCGCCCAACGGCGAAGACGTGCTGTACGTGTTCTACGGGGTGGAGCAGGGCGTGTATGTGTTGCTCACCTACAATATGATCAGCAAGGCGCTGGCCCAGCCGCTGGTGGCGCACGGCTACGCCCATTACGCCGATGGCAGCATGCTGCTGTTTACCGCCGAGAGCGAGGAGCCGACCCGCAACCACGCCATGCAGCTGTGGCAGACCGCCTTCGTCAGCGACGACCACGCCGCCCTGCAGGCGCCGCGCCAGAGTTACCTGGGCAAGATCGGCAACCGCGACCTGGTGCGCGGCCTGTCGGAACTGTACTCGCTGGCCAAGCTGGTGCGCGCACAGGCGCAGGCCGCGCGCGACCAGTTGCCGGCCCGCTTCGTGTTCGAGACCCTGGTGCGCCAGTGCCGCCGTATCGGCGACGCCTTCCACTGGCTGGGCGCGCCGCAGGCGCACGACGCGGCCAGCGAAGTGCAGGCCATGATGGCCGTGGCCAGCGCCACGCTCGACGAATTCGACAAGGTGGCGGCGCTGCGGCGTAGCGCCGCAGCGCTTCTTTCGCAGAGCGCCCTGGCCCAGCGCCAGTTACTGACCGACAGCGCCAGCCGCCTGTGGCAGTCGCCCATCGACTTCATCGACGCGCTCGACGCCATTCGCCTCGGCCGCGGGCGCCTAGCCAGCCTCCGGGAACAGCGCTACATGGATGTGGCGCGGCTCGACGAGCTCGACGCCGAGCTGGCCGCCGAAGAAGCGCGCGTGGCCGACAAGACCGTGCAATTTCTGGCCCAGGACAATGCCTTCGACCCGCTCACCGGCGTGCTGGCGGCCCAGCGCGCCCAGCTCGAAACGATGCACACGACGGCGCAACTGGCGCCCTTGTACGATACGCTCGAGCGCAGCGCCGCCAGCCTGGACGGGCTGACCGAGCTGCTCGCCACCCTCGGGCTGGGCGACGCCACCTTGCGCACCCGCATACTGAGTACCATCTCGGCCATTTATGCCGACGTCAACAAGCTGCGCGCGCAGGCGCGCCACAAGCGCAAGGCGCTGTCGCAGGGCGAGTCGGCGGCCGAGTTCGCCGCCCAGTTCCAGCTGTTCGGCCAGTCGGTCGACAGCGCGCTGGAGCAGGCCGACACGCCCGAGCGCTGCGACGAGTTGCTGACCCGCCTGCTGGCCCAGCTGGAAGACCTGGAGGGCAAATTCGCCGAACAGGAAGACTATCTGGCCGAGATCGCGCACAAGCGCGAAGCGGTCTACGAGGCGCTGGAAGGGCGCAAGCAAGCCCTGCTCGATGGCCGCGCGCGGCGCGTGCAAGCCATCATGGACGCGGCGCGGCGCATCCTGGCCGGGGTGCCCAAGCGGCTGGCGCAACTGGGCGAGAGCGCCCAGCTGGAAGCCTATTTCGCCTCGGACGCCCTCCTTAACAAGCTGCGCGCCAGCATCGCCGAACTGCGCAAGCTGGGCGCCGCGGTCGGTGCGGACGACCTGGCCGGGCAGCTCAAGGCGCTGCGCGAGCAGGGCCAGCGTACCCTGCGCGACCGCAACGAGCTAGTCACCGGCAACACCATCCGCCTGGGAAGCCATGCTTTCACGGTCAACCAGCAGGTGCTCGACCTGGCCATCGTCACCTGGCACGCTCGCCCGGCCTACCATCTGGCCGGTACCGATTATTTCTTGCCGCTCGACGATGCCCGGCTCGACGCCTTGCAAGCCTACTGGAGCGTCGAGACACTGTCGGAAAGCGCGCTGGTCTACCGCGCCGAATACCTGGCCTGGCAAGTGGTGCTGGCGGCGCAGCAAGGCAGTGCCGAACCGGATTGGGCCAGCCTGGTGCAGGCGGCGCGCGATCCGGACAGCCCGCTGCTCGAAGAGCACGTACGCCGCTTCGCCGCCCCGCGCTTTCACGAAGGCTACCAGAAAGGCATCCACGACCACGATGCCAGCCTGATCTTGCGGCGCCTGCTGCCGATGCTGGAAGACGCTGCGTTGTTGCGTTACAGCCCGCTGGCGCGCGCGCTGGCCGTGCTGTACTGGCAACACCTGCAAGACACGCCGGACCTGCACCCGCACGCGCAACTGGTCACGCATCAGGCCGGGCAGGCCGAATTGATGCGCGTCCAGTTCGGCAATGAACGCATGGGCCAGCAGGTCGCGGCCCAGTTCGCGCTGTCGCTGCAAGAGTTCCTGACCCAGCAGCAACTCGACCTGATATCCTGGCTCGACAGCGCGAGCGACACCCCGGCTGCCTTGCTGGAGCAGGGCGGCGCCTACCTGCTGGCCGAGCTGGGCGCCCACGGTGGCGACCCCAAACGCGCAACTCCGCACGCCTGGGTGGCCAGCCGTGCCGGCGCCGACCTGGCGCAGGGCTTGCTGCGGCACCTGGAGCGGCACGGCATTGCCCAGCCATGGACCAACACCACACAGGGCTGGCGCGCGCGCTGGCAACTGGCGACCGAATGGCTGTACGGCTTCATGCTGCAGGAACGACACGACCTGACGATGCTGCCGGAAGCGGCGGCCAGCCTGCTGTGTTCGCTCCCGCGCCGGGTGCAGCCGGCCGAACTGGCTGCGCAGGTCGACGGCTTGCTGGGCGAGCATGCGCGCGTGAGCGGGCAGAGCATGGCGCTGCAACTGAACGACTTCTTGCGCCGGCTGGCTTACCACAGCGGCGTGATCGTGCCGGCCTGCCAGCAGTTGCAGCAATTGCGCCACAGCCTGCTGCAGGAGGAAAAAGCGCGCCTGCGGCTGGAACAGTTCCAGGCCAGGCCGTTGTCGAGTTTTGTGCGCAACCGCCTGATCGACGACGTTTATCTGCCGCTGGTGGGCGAGAACCTGGCCAAGCAGATCGGCGCGGCTGGCGAGCAGCGCCGCACCGATTCAATGGGCATGTTGCTGCTCATTTCTCCGCCCGGTTACGGCAAGACGACCCTGATGGAATACCTGGCCGACCGCCTCGGCATGATTTTCGTGCGCATCAACTGTCCGGTGCTGGGCCACGGCGTGACCTCGCTCGACCCGGCCGAGGCCAGCAACAGCGGGGCGCGCATGGAGCTCGAGAAGCTCAACCTGGGACTGGCGATGGGCAACAACGTCATGCTGTATCTCGACGATATCCAGCACACCCATCCCGAATTCCTGCAAAAATTCATCGCGCTGGCCGACGGCACGCGCCGCATCGAGGGTGTGTGGCGGGGCGAAAGCCGCAGCTACGACCTGCGCGGCAAGCGCTTTGCCATCGTCATGGCCGGCAATCCGTACACCGAATCGGGCGATGTGTTCAAGATTCCGGACATGCTGGCCAACCGCGCCGACATCTACAACCTGGGCGACGTGCTGAGCGGGCGCGAGGAAGTGTTCGCGCAGTCCTACATCGAGAACGCGCTGGTGGCCCATCCGGACCTGCAGCCGCTGGCGTCGCGCGACCCGGCCGATGTGGTGCGCCTGATCCGCATGGCGCAGGGCGAAGCGGTCGCGCCGGGCGAGCTGTCGCACGCCTACACCAGCGCCGAACTGGCCGAGATCGGCAATCTGCTGCGGCGCCTGTTCAAGGTGCGCGATGCCCTGCTGGCCGTGAACCGGGCGTACATCGCCTCGGCCGCCCAGGACGATGCCTACCGCATGGAGCCGCCGTTCAGGCTGCAGGGCAGCTACCGCAACATGAACAAGCTCGCGCCCAAGGTCTCGGCCTTGATGAACGATGCCGAGCTCGACGCCCTGTTGCGCGACCATTACCGTGGCGAAGCGCAGACGCTGACCGCCGGCGCCGAAGAGAATCTGCTCAAGCTGGCGCACCTGCTGGGCCAGCCGGATGCGGTGGAACAGCAGCGCTGGGCCGCGCTGGTCGATGATTTCGTGCGCCTGCGCAAGCAGGGCGGCACCGATGCCGACGGCGCCACCCGGATGGCCAATACCTTGTCCGAGATCGGCTTGCAGATCGCGGCGCTGGGCCAGCGCATCAATCCGGCGGTGCATGTGACGGTGCCGGAACAGTTGGCACTGCAGGAAGCGGTGCTGCGCCTGGCGGAAAGCTACGAGCAGTCGCTACTGCCGCTGATCAGCGCGATGAACCACAAGATGCGGCTCGACCACAGCATCTGGGACAATGTGCGCGATACCGGCACCGATATCAAGGAGATCGAGAAACGCTTGGCGCGCCTGTTTCCGCAAGAAGCGCATGAGATAAAGCCGGACTGAACTGGTATTTGCCGTGCCTCGGCAGCGGCGAATGGGAGGGGCGAACGTGGTGGCATTCCGTCTTACTGAACAATAACCAATACGGTCTCCACAATGTGGTCAATCATAGCCGAGCCACGGTTCGGAGACACTTGTACTGCCCGTCGTGGTGCATGGTATTTTTGATGGTCCTAGTCTGCAAATTGGTAGAATGCCGATACAAAACAAGATGTTAGCAGTGCCGTTAATGATTGAATGGGAGTGAGGTCAGAGATGGCATGATCTGACAGGCTCGTGCATTTCGCAAGATCCAAGCCACTGATTTCAGAGGCTTTTTTTCGTCTGTATGGCGCCAACTGGCGGTTGCCATGTTGCGGTTGCAGCAGAATAAAGACCCCAGATCAGAGAGAAATATAATCATTTAGATCGTGTTTGCGAAAATAGAGGAGGCTGGCCTTCTGCCTTCTGCCTTCTGCCTTCTGCCTTCTGCCTCCACCTGCGCAACTGCTCAGGGTCATTTTACTTGCCGGGATATTACATAGTCGAGCGCGCCGGCCATCCCGTGTACCGGCGCGCGAAGGATGTCCCGGAGATCGGACTTAGCCCTCGACGGCGACGACCACCACTGCCTTGGCCGGGATTTTCAGGCTCAACTTGCCATTGACCGCCTTCGCTGCGAACGGCGCCGGCTTGACCGCATCCTTTCGATCGAAGGTGTTATGCGCGTCCATCGCTGCCGCTGTCAGCACCTGACCGTTGACCCCGGAAGCGTTTTGGCCGGCGACATTGACCGCCACGTCGGACGCTTCGTGCGGGTTGGTGTTAACGATGGCCAGATACAGCTTGCCGTCCTTGGCGCGCGCCGCAGAGGCGCTGATGCCCGGAATGCTGGCCGCGCCAAACTTGTACGCGACATTGTCGCTCAAGGCTACTGGCAACGAGGTCGCATCCTGGAACGGCACGTACATCTTGTAGGCATGGTAGGTCGGGGTCAGCAGCATCTTGTCCTTCTCAGTGAGGATCATCGCTTGCAGCACATTGACCATCTGCGCGATATTGGTCATCGTGACCCGTTCTGCATGGGCATGGAAGATGTTGAAGTTGAGCGCCGCGACAACGGCGTCGCGCAGCGTGTTCTGCTGGAACAGGAAGCCGGCATTGGTGCCTTTTTCCACGTCATACCAGGTGCCCCACTCGTCGATCAGCAGGCCGATCTTTTTTTCGGGATCGTTCTTCTCGAGCGCCGCCACGTTTTCCTTGATGCTCGTATCGATCTTCAGGGTGTTCACCAGCGTCGATATCCACTGCGCCTCTGGAAAGCCGGTGGCCGCGCCCTTGACGTCCCAGTTGCCGGTCGGGATAGTGTAGTAGTGGTAGCTGATGCCTGCGGTGCGGCCCTTCAGACCCTTGCTGAGCACGTCGGACCACTTGTCGTTAGAGTGGCCGCCGCTGGCAATCATTTTCGGCCGGTGCTGCGCCGGTGCTTTCAGGAAGGTTTTATAGTTGTTGTACAAATTGACGTAATACTCAGGCGTCATGTTGCCGCCGCAGCCCCATGACTCGTTACCGACGGCGAAGAAATCAACCTTGAAAGGCTTGGCGCGGCCGTTCTTGCGGCGCAGCTCGGCCAGCGTCGACTTGCTGTCGGAGGTCATGTACTCGATCCATTCCGACATTTCCTGCGGGGTGCCTGTGCCCAGGTTGCCGTTCACATAGGTGTCAGCGCCCAGCATGTCGGCCAGGTCGAAGAATTCGTGAGTGCCGACCGCATTGCTCTCTTCCACGCCGCCCCAGTTGGTGTTGACCTTGACCGGACGCTTGTTACGGGGGCCGATACCGTCTTTCCAGTGGTATTCATCGGCAAAGCAGCCGCCCGGCCAACGCACCAGCGGTACGTGCAGCGCCTTGAGCGCGCCGACAACGTCCTTGCGCCAGCCTCTGATATTCGGAATGTTAGAGCTGGGACCGACCCACATGCCTTCGTAGATGCCAGTGCCCAGGTGCTCGGCAAACTGTCCATAGACGTTCTTGTTGATGACGGCGCCAGGCTTGGCCGGATCGATGTTGATGGTCACCGCTGCGAACACGGGCGCGCTCGCCAGCAATGCAAGCGCCATTACGCTGCTCTTTACTACCCTCATGTCTTCTCCATTTTTCGTTGCGCACTTTATGTGGCCGCTTAAGGGCCGGCTTTCGCTTGCGAGACGGGAAGTGGGCCTCGCCTTTCCAGCAAACCGGCGGAGTCTATCCCAAAAATTTCGACAGAACTACGCGCCGAAATGGCACGCGATTGGGCACGAGGGCCTTGTGCGAAAATTCTGCACGGTTGGTAGCAGTGCTCGTGCAGATTTTGCTATCGGTCGCTTGGAAGGCCGCAGGTCGATCCGGGCAGCTCCCAGTACGCCAGCGGCCGCCCCGCCGTTGCCGCATGTTGAATGCACAAAAATGCAGTATTAATGCGATTATATGCACGCTTGCAATGCCTTTATCATTAGCGCTATTCCGGTGCTCACCCGGCGCGTGCCTTCGTTGGCGCGCCGGGTCCCTGCTGGCGCCGCATCATGACGCTCCGTATGGCGCCGTATTGCAGCGACCATGATTCGTCTGGCTTCCAGATCCACCACTGCGACAGGCCACAGCGGCCCCTCGAATGCAAAACGCCCGAGGCAGTGCAGCGGGCGTCGATTTGTGGTCCTTGGCCAGCGAACCTTGTAGAAGGCAGTGTCTCGTCAGCCGATTTCAGGACAACACAGCTGATTTTGCCGTTCATACTCCGTCCCGCCGAATCGATGTGGCGAAGTTGAAGCGCAAGCACGCGCAGCCGAACAGGCGGCAAAGCGCGCGCTTTGACGGCCGCGCCCAGCCCTGCCAGCGCAACAGGTGCTCTATGGGGCCGGCTCCTGCGCCTCGTTCTTGCATATTTCCCGAAATGCCTTGGGCGTGCATTCGTATTCTTCCTTGAAGAGCTTATTGAAATACGAGGAATTCTTGTAGCCGACCGAATAGGCAATTTCCGCAATACTGGCGCTGGTGTTTTCTACCAACAGGCGCGATGCTTCGGTCAATCTCAGCTTGTTCAGATAACCGGTAAAGGTGTAGCCCATTTCCGCCTTTAAGATGTCGTTGACCTTATTGCGGTTGACTCCGGTTTCCGACACCACGGTGTCCAGATCGAGTTCCGAATCCGCATAACGCGTCGCCAGTAATCTCAAAATGGCGGATTTTCCCTTTTCCCGGTGCGGTTCGAGCGCGAGCTGCTGGTAGGCCACCAGCGGCAGGTCTTTCTGCATCCGCGCGTGCAGGTCATTGGCCAAAGCCACAGCGTACTGCTTGACGAACCAGAATACGAAAGCGCCCCAGGCGAGTATCAGGAAGGCGGCGAGAAAGTACAGGTAGCCGTATTTCCGCTCGTGCATTTCGATACTGGCGATTTCGATACGCGACGGGATGCCGACAGGGCTGGCATTGCTGGTGCCAACTTCGATTTGCGCGACCTTGGTCAGCGAGTAACCCAGGTCGGATGGGTTGAGTTTATTCATGTCGACCCACCATTGCGGAATGGTCAAATGCGCCAGATCGAGTTGGACACGGGCCCCGTCCTGATTGCAGTTGATGTAGGCCGATGGCGAGCGATAGGTCGTCAGATCATCCGGTTTGGACAACTTGTCATCGAAGGTGCTCAGACCGACCCGGATGGCAGCGGCGGGGAAGCAGCGTGCTTCGAAACTGATCTTGTCGAACCTGGACCAGTCGAGCAATGCGGGTTTGCCATTGCCGTCCGTGAAAAGCAGGGCGCTCGATGCATAGAGATAGGGAGTTTTGCCTGACAGGACGAATTCCATGATCAGG
Source organism: Massilia pseudoviolaceinigra (assembly GCF_030846505.1). NCBI lineage: Bacteria > Pseudomonadati > Pseudomonadota > Betaproteobacteria > Burkholderiales > Oxalobacteraceae > Massilia > Massilia pseudoviolaceinigra. The sequence goes on from NZ_JAVCWL010000002.1 coordinate 58,980, forward strand.
CGCGCGGCATCGACTCTGGCGTTTAGGCTGGTGGTCGTATCGTTGCCATTGTGCGACTTGCGCAACTGCCAGGAAAAATCGTCTTGATCGAATAAGGAGACGCGGTGATAGCTGCGCGTGACGCACAGAAATCCGATCAGGATACTTAAACCGAGAAGTAGGACCAGCCGAACCAGTGCCTTTGAATATAACGCGCGCATAGAAGTAAAAGTTGGGTGGTCGGACAGCGGCGAGCCTGCTGCACGCCGGTGCGGCGGCAGTCATCAGTCGTCAGGTCTCGCAATGTACAGCATGTCGTTCCGTCTGTCACTGCGGCGCTGTTGCGCGCCATGGATGGATGTCCAGCGCGTTTGGCCGGAGGCGTGTTTGTCGGCGCGCAGCATGCCGTTCGCGCCGCCGTTGCGCGCTTCGGCTGCACATCATCGGCGCCGCATCGGCCCTGCTGGCAGGCATGGAGGTGGAGCAAGCGCGCTTGCGCAGCATGGCGGTGCAAGCCGAGCCACCGTTCGGCCGCATGGCGCTGCTTTTTTCGTGACAGGCGCTTGTCCCGGCTCGACTGGCCTTGCGGTGAATTTGACCCTGCTCAGGGTGCAGGCGGCATGAACGTGACGATGACGCGTCCGTAGCGGGTCAGCGCCGGACTGCCCTTATCGATCACCTTGACGATGAAGTGGGCGGTCTCCTTCTTGCTTACCACTGGCGCCTGCCCCCACACGGTATGATGATTTTCCGCATACCCCAACTTGATCTGCTCCCTGTAGGTGCCAGCTTCGGGATACTGAAACCACAGGTAGCTCAAGTGATCCCCGTCGGGGTCGGCGCTGCCGGCGGCGCTCAGCATGAAGCCTTCGCCGGATCGGATGGTCAGCCGAGTACCAGGGCTGAGCTTGACGACTGGCGGATGATTCGCCTCCTTATAGGGCTTGGTGGTCCAGTCCATCCGAGCGGCGAAATCGTTCTGGAACTCTTTACGCCAGCGCCAGATCGTGGCCCTGTACCCCTTGGCGACCTTATCGTGGGCACGCACGTTGCGGCCATAGTCGTTGTAGACGAACGGCGTGTAACTATCCACGGCGTTGGTCCAGATGGCACGAGGCTCTTGCAATACGGGAACGTTGCCGGTGAAGCCTTCCGGATTGGTCGTCTCCAACGCTGGCGTATACAACTCGTAGCGCCCATCCCAGCCGCCCCAGTCCGGATGCTCGGGTGCGTTCAGGCCGTTAGGAATCAAGGACATGAACGCTGGCGAATCGCCCTCCATGCCAAAAGAGACATCCGGATACATCGCGCCCAGCGCTCCATGCCCCTGTTGAATATGTGCGGCGAGCCAGTTGTTGCTCACTTCCGTGCTGTCGAAGCCCGGCTCGGCAGTGTGGATGCCAGTCCAGGTGCCATTGCCATACCCGCCGGGGCTGACGATATAAAACAGGTCGGGGAACCTGGTGCGCATCCAGATACCGGTATCGTCCTGATCGGAGATCGTGTAGACGCGCAACTTGCTGATCAAGCGAGCGGCTTGCTCCGGCGTCCGGTCTTTGCCAATGCGATACAACGCTTGAGCCAGCGTATTCGCGCCTCCCCAGACCGACACCCAAAGTGGCCGCGTATCATTTTTTTCCAGCGCCTTGATGATGGCGACCGACCCCGGCGAATCCTGGTGCTCGCCGACACCTTGCATGCCGTAGCGTTGCGAGCCGGAGCGCACCACCGCTTTCAACGCCGCCGCTTTCGGAAAACCCGGTTCGTGCTTCAACAGTTGGGCTTGTACGCGGCCGTAGGCGTCGATGATCGCGTGCATGGATGCCGGTGCGATACGCGACTTTTGATGCGTCGAGGTGGTGGCGATGATGCCTTCGATATCGATCTGGTTCGCATACAGAAGCAAGCGCACGAGCGACTGGCTGTCATCGGGATCGGCTTCGATATCGCTAAGGACAATCAGGCGTTGTTTTGGTTCGGCCAAGCCAAGGGCCGGCGCGCAGGTCAGAAACGCCGCCAGCATGGCGGTGATTGGAAGTAGTCGCATCATGTCTCTAGTGAATTAAGGGGCTGGCTCGCCAGCAAGGATTATTCCAGTTATTCTTGCTTGGCCTCCTTAGTTGGCCTCCTTAGTTGGCCGCCTTGTCCGCGGTCAGGCCGCGCCGGGAGAATTGCCAGTAATCGAACTTGAACAGGTCTTCACCGGCCGCACCGCGGAACACGAAGAACAGATCGTGGACGCCGGAAGCGCCGGAGATCCGGACCGACTGGGGCTTCCATGCGCCGCCGGTTCCCGAGACCGGCAGCGTGCCGATCAACTGGCCGTCGAGCTTGCCCAAACGGATCTCGATTGCCGCCCCGGTGGCCGCCTTCGCCTTGGCCGTGCTGGACAGGCTGGCCATGAAGGCGCGCGCGCCGGCCGCGCCGAAATCGACATGCCGCACCTGGATGTGGTCCCGGTCGTGGATGTCGCGCACATTCTGGCCGCCGGCGCTACTGGGCTCGATTTTGACACCGGACGACCAGGCGATGGTCTCGGCTTCCACGCGCTTGTAGGGATCGAGGGTGGCGACCGGCGCCGGCCCTTCCTTGGTCGGCTGCACCATCGGGACCACACCATCCGGGTTGAACTTCAACTCGTCGACCGCCACGGAACGCTTGAAGCCGTCGCCTCCCGGCAGCGCGGCGTTGTGGTAGAAGAGGTAGGTCTTGCCCTTGTAATCGATCACGCCCGCGTGGTTGGTGAAGGCGCTTTGCGGGGGCATGATGACGCCGCCGTAAGTCCAGGGGCCTTCGGGTGTGGGGCCGGTGGAATAGGCGAGATGCTCGGGGAGGGGACCACCGGCAAAAAAAAGGTAATTGAGATTGTTGCGCTTATACAGCCAGGGACCTTCTTCGTAGGATGTGCCGCGCAGAGCAGGCGCCGGCAGCGTCGTGCCTACTTTGTCGGGTGGATTGCGCTCGCCCAAGGCCTTGACGGTCATCGGATGGCGCATGATGCCATTCTCTCCGACGCTGGTGTCGTAGGAAATCATGTCCTTGTTCAGCTTCACCGACCACAGGTTGGGATTGCCCCAGGCGAGATGCGCCTGGCCCTTGTCGTCGATGTGCACGGTCGGATCGATGCTGTCGTACAGGCCGCTGGAGTGTCCGCCGATCAGGGGTTTTTTGAGGGGATCGACGTAGGGCCCCAGGGGATTATCGGCCACCAGCACGCCAATGCCCCGGCCTTGCACCGGGCCATAGAGATACCATTTTCCATCCCGCTCGATCACCTGGGGAGCCCAGGCGCCGTTGTGAAAGCCGTCCCAGCCGGAGATCTCCTTGGCGGCCCAGGGAAAATCGCGGAGCGAGGCGATCACGCCATGCTGGGTCCAGTTCACCATGTCCGTGGTGGTCGCAAGCACCCAGTTCTTCATGTTGAAGTTGTTGGCCTCGCCGACATCTTCGTCGTGGCTGGAAAACAGGTAGAGCGTGCCCTGATGGACCATCGGGGCCGGATCGGCGGTGTACATCGTTTGAACGACCGGGTTGAGCGCGAACGACGGCGCAGGCAGCGTCGCCAGTGCGGACAAGACAATGACAGTGAAGCGGTGGTTTTTTTTCATGAGAGTCCGAAGATAAGGGGTGAAAAGTGGAACGGATAGGCGATGTCGGCGCAGGAGCCAGATGGACTCTTTCCATCAAAGCTGCCTTGCGGCGCTGTCGCCGGTGACGTGGCCGCCATCGAGCCGGCTGCGGCGCCGCCAACGACGACGATGCGCTTGTATGCGGGGTTCATGTATTTCTCCTCATTCCCTGGCCAGCATGGCGGCCGGCGGTCGCCCGATCAGCCTGCGCGGCAGGTAGTCGAAATCGGCCGCTCCGGGCTTTCTCCATCCAAGCATCAGGGCGAGATAGCCATGCGCCGGCCCCTGGAAGTAGCGCACGCGGAAGTTCCGCAAGCCCTTGTCCAGCTTCACCATGGCCATTTCCGGCGACGCAGGGTGGATGCCATCGTTGTTGATCACGTCCTGCTCGTCGATGCTGAGAATGGCACCGTCGTCGGAGAACAGCATCAGCTCCCATGTGCCGGCTTCGGCAACATTGACGGTGAAGCGGATATCCAGACCAAACCAGTCGGTTGTCGTGTCCAGGCCCGGAAAGCCTTCGCGAAATTCGCGTGGTGCGATATTGAGCTGGGCCAGGCAGACGCGCTTGATCGGCTTGCGCCGGCGCATCTCCATGACCGATTGGGTGCCGGTGCGCAGGCTATAGACATCGGCCACCATGTGCCGGTCCGGGGAGTCCACGCATTCTTCGAACAGTTTGGGAGGCGTGCTGGCCTCGGCTTTGGCCACGGGCGGCGGCGGTGGGGGTGGGGGCGCGATGACTGCCGGCGCCGGGATGGCCTCGACCACTGCCGGCACCGGGATGGCCTCGACCACGGGCTGCGGGGGCACTGGGCTTTCGCCGACCTTGGCGGGAGGCAGTTCTGGCAGGGGAGGGATCTCTGCCGCAGGAGGCTCGACCTTGCCTGGCTCGGGCTTCGCTTCGGCAATCGTTTTCTCCGGCACTGTCGTCTCGAAAAGCACGACATCGACGCTACGCGGCGCCGGTTCAGGCGAGGGCGTGCGCGAGGTCGACAGCATCACGGACATCCCCAGCGCCAGATGGAGGGCAATGACAATGCCGATGGCGTAGCGATGGTACTCGCGCCCCCAGCGCCGCTCAGCTTGAGCTTCGGGCGGGGGCGGACTGGTTTGCGGCGGTATCGGGCACATACGTTTCCACAGACAATAGAAATGAATCGAAGTTTGGCCACTGTGCGCGTGCACGCCCCGGACGGCGCTTGCGTTGGGGGCGCGCATGCTGGCGATGATCGAGCGCTTGCGCGCGACGCTTTTATTGCTCCAGAGCGAACACCATCACGGCCTTGGCAGGCACCTTGATCGACAGCTTGCCGCCTGAGGCACGCGCGTTGAATGCCGCCGGCTTGATGACGTGCGGATTCTGGAACGTGTTGTGCGCATCCATCGTGGCGGCGGTCAGCACGCGGCCGGCCGCGCCCTTGACCTTCGTGCCGGCGACGTTGACGGCGACCTCGACCGCCTTGCCCGGATCGGTGTTGACCAGCGCCAGGTACACCTTGCCGTCCTTGGCGCGTGCCGCCGAAGCGCTCACGCCCGGAATGGTCGCCGCGCCCAGGGTGTAGCTGGTGTTATCCTTGATCGCCAGCGGCAGCGCCGTGGCATCCTGAAACGGCGCATACATCTGGAACGCGTAGTAGGTCGGGGTCAGGACCATCTTCTCCTTGTCGGTGAGGATCATCGCCTGCAGGACGTTGACCATCTGGGCGATGGTGGTCATGGTGACCCGCTCCGCGTGCTCATGGAAAATGTTGAAGTTGAGCGCCGCCACGAGCGCGTCGCGCAGGGAGTTCTGCTGGAACAGGGCGCTTTTGGCGCTTTTCTCTTCGTCATACCAGGTGCCCCACTCGTCGATCAGCAGCCCGATCTTTTTCTCGGGATCGTTCTTGTCCAGTACCGCCACGTGATCTTTGATAAGCTGATCCATCTTCATGGTATTGGCAAGGGTCGAGAGCCATTCGCCCTCCTTGAAGCCGAGGGCCTTGCCCTTGACGTCCCAGTTGCCGGTCGGGACGGTGTACTGGTGGACGGTGATGCCGGTCGTGCGGCCCTTCAGTTCCTTGCTCAGGGCTGCGGTCCACGCGGTGTCGAAGCCACTGCCGCCGCTGGCGATCATTTTTGGCCTGGTCTGCCCGGGTGCCGCCAGGAAGTGCTCGTAATTGCTGTACAGGTTCGCGTAGTACTCGGGCTTCATGTTGCCGCCGCAGCCCCACAACTCATTGCCGATAGCGAAGAAGGCGACTTTGAACGGCTTTACGCGCCCGTTCTGCGCGCGCAGTCTGGCCAGGGGCGAGCCGCCGTCGGCCGTCATGTACTCGACCCAGTCGGACATCTCCTGCACGGTGCCGGTACCGACGTTGCCGTTGACGTAGGCATCGGCGCCCAGCATGTCGATCAGGTCGAAGAATTCGTGGGTGCCGACGGCGTTGATTTCGTCGACCTCGACAACGCCGCCCGCCCTGGTGTGGATGTTGCTCGGGCGCTTGTCCTGCGGGCCGATGCCGTCGCGCCAATGGTAGGTGTCGGCGAAGCAGCCGCCCGGCCAGCGCACCAGCGGTACATGCAACGCCTTGAGCGCGCCGAGGACGTCATTGCGCCAGCCCCTGGTGTTGGGGATGCTCGACTTCGCGCCAACGTACATGCCTTCGTAGACGCCGGTGCCGAGGTGTTCGGCGAACTGGCCGTACACGTTCTTGTTGATGACCGGGCCGGGCTTGCCGGGGTCGATGCTGATGCTGACCTGGCCGGCGGCAAAGGCCGGCGCCGCGATCATGCCGAGAACGGCGAGGCTGTGTTTGATGATGTTCATACAGGGGTATCCATACAGTAGTATTCAAAGATTGCTACAAAGCCGCCATGCGGTTTGCTCGTGATGGCGGCCCGGGCCCATCGCCGGAATGATTCCCATGGAGATCACGCGCCAGGTCAGCGGCACAGTGCGCTTATTGGATTTGAACCTTTCGCCGTGATCAGCCCTAAGCGGTACGGAATCTTGATGTAGTCGTCCGTACGCACCGCAGGGTCATTGCCCTGGAAAAGGTATTCGAGCGGCCGGCAAGGATCGATCGTCATCGTTTGATCGGTATTCGTGCGCACCAGCTCCCCGTGGGAAATCCCTTCGGACCAAATCCGCTCAACATTATCGCCAGTCGCGAAAGCGTTCATCGGCGCGGAAGAGAATGGCTCCCATTTGCCGTCCAGGCTTTCGCTCTTCCAGATCCGGAAGTATCGTCCTTTCGGCGAAATGGCCTCCACCAGGGTTATGTAGGTATTGGTGTTGGCAATCTTGTAGGTATTGCTCGCCTCGAACACGTCTTCCTTTTTTTCGGTCATGACGGCGACCGTGTTATGGAAGCCATGCGGGAACTGGCTTAATGAAGTTTCGGAGCGAAGCAAGCGTCCGTTATCGTCGGTGCCGAACATATGGCATTTTTTGTCGTCGCAGATCACCCAAAAATCGAGCCAGCCAACGCCGAGCGGCGCCTTGACGATGTCGGGTTCGACCGGGAAGAATTTTTGCGGCACGCTCCAGGACATCGGATCGCCAATATTTTGCGAGGTGGAATACAGCGGATCGGCGCCTTGATAGACGAGATACCATGTTTTCTGCGGAGCGAAATAAAATACTTGCGGCGCCGCGCGATAGCCTGGCCCCATAGGGGACTTGTCAAGCGGGACTATTTTCGCCGCGGGCGCGTCCGACCATTTGTCAAAGCTGGTGTATCCCAGACCCCAGCCGGCAGACCCAGCCGTTGTGACGAATACGTGATACTTGCCGTTCACGTAAACAATCGAAGGATCTTTCACGCCGTAAATCGTCTGATTGGCAGCTGGTTGCGGCGCAATCAACGGCGCGCTCGAAGTCCAGTTAAACGTCTGTTTAGCAAGAGGCGCCGCAGATTCGGCAGTGCTGTTGGCAATGACATTGTTCCCACTACAACCGCCTGCTGCCAAGGCAGCCAACAGGATCACTCCCATGCCGCATTTCTTAAATTTCATTAATATCTTCCTCCTTTTGGCGCATCGAAAATCAATCGCAGGATTCAACAGTTTGCCTGCGCCCTGACGATGCCGGCTCGGAAGGAAGCATAGGCCGAAACACGCGCATTCGAGAAAGACAGAGTGCACAGACTTATGCAACTCGCTGTTTTTTTGAACGAAGCGTGCCAGAAGTGTTAGGTCGCTCACGTGCCTGAGCGTGCTCTCCGATCCGACAATGCTTGCACGCTTCGATCATGCCGATGACTGCGCCTTCAAGCCGCCGCCTGGGTGGCGATGCCGGCGCTATTCACTCGCAGCTTTTTATTGGCTATCGTCACATCTCAGTACTTGATTCTGAACCAGTCGAAATCGGCATATCCGCCTGTATTTTTCGTGGCATAGTTGAACAGGGCGAAGCGATAGCCCATGAAATGCGGAATGGTGTATTTCATTTTGAAAGTCTCACCTATCGGTTTCCACACTTTTCCATCCAGACTGTAGTGGAAATTGGCCTCATCTTTTTTATTGGTGAAATCACAATCTATCTTTAAATATATTTTGCTCTGATGTAATGCAATCCGCTGCGCTTCGACGGGTTTGTCCTTGTCAGTAGCGATCATGACGATTGCCTTTTTTTCCCTTTCAACTTTGACCCCTACCGACCCATACTCCTTTTGAAAGGCTGATAATCCGGCAAAATCGCCGTCTTTCATTTTGGAAATATCCAGGACAACAGAAGCGGAGCTGGTGGGACCAATCGTGCGCTGGGTAAGCGTGTTTCTGGCCAGAAGAAAATCCGTGTCTATCCGCCCTGTTTTGAGGCGCAAGTATCCTTTTCTGTCGCTGACGGACCAAAGCGAATTGTCCGGATTATGGTTCCATTGCCAAGCCAACGGTAATGCTTCTTCTCCATTCTTGCGATTGAATTCATCAGAAACTACCAGGTTCGGAATCAAACCCTGACTGGCCGGCAGGTTCAGCTTTTCCGGGACCTTGCCATTGTCTCCTAATACCGGCCAACCACTTTCCCACGTGACAGGAACGAGATAGGGAATTCGGCCAACGGCACCAAAATCGCGGAAAAGATAAGCAAACCAGCGCCCGTCGGGAGTGTCTATCAACCCGCCTTGAGCAACGCCCAGATCCTGTAAGCCGACTTTTCCTTCCCAAGGGCCATTGATATTATCGGCCCTGTGGATGATGGCGGTTCGCATTCCCCAGTTCGCCGGCGCGCAGATGTTGAATAAATAGTATTTCCCTTTTACCTTGAATAATTGAGATCCTTCGGCTGCAAGGCTTGCATTTTTCCCACATGGTGCGCTGGCGTTCTCGATGAGAATCTTCTCCGGAACGCTTTGTTTAACGCCCGTTAATTCGTCATTTAATTCAACGATTTTCAGTACGTCCGCGCCATGAATTAAATATGCCTTGCCATCATCATCAAAAAACAGGGAGCCGTCATGATATGCCGGTTTGAAAGAAGCTCTTTGCCAATTTCCTTTTTCAATATCTTTTGTCTTGAAAATATAGGTTTCACCCGGTACGTCATGTGCAAATGTGCTTACGTAGTACATCCCCTTGTGGTAACGCAAACTGCTTGCCCATGAACCCCTGCCATAGATGCTTTTTCCTTCTGTTAGATTCAGCTCCGGCACATCTGCAAGCGTATCGTAGGCATAGTTGATCAGTTTCCAATTGACTAGATCTGTCGATTTCATGATGGGCACACCCGGGTTCATGTGCATTGTTGTACTGCTCATATAATAATTGTTGCCGACCCTGATCATGGCCGCATCCGGCACATCAGCAAACATGATGGGATTTTGTGCTTGCGCCAAAGCAACGCCAGGAGCAAGCGCAACCAGGAATGCGGACATGGATCTCACGATGGTATATGCGATCGACGCAGAATTTCTTGTTGATAGAATATTCGTTTTGAGTTTCATCTTTACGGTTTCCTGGTGCGGTGCGTAATAAATATCAATCCGGATCTGATGTGGAAAACATCAGTTAGCCAGATTGGCTCTTCGTAAAAATTGCATGCTTCTGTGTTAACTGGTCTGACAAAGAAAACAACGTCGTCCCCGCGCTGAGCGGGGACGACGTCGTTTTGTTTTCGAGTCATTGATGTCATGATTTCCTGGCTTCCGGCTGCCCGGACCGCCCGGCCCGGGCCACTCGCGGCGCCGGTTCGGGGCAGGTGGCGAGCCAGGCGCCGGTCATGAAGAAGGCCGCCTTGCCGCATTCAAGCGCCGGCGCAGCTGTTTCGTCTTTAGTTATTAAACAATATCCCGCGGCCGCCGCCGCTGATATACAGGCGTCCGGCGATGTTCTGATCGGCGGCGATGACGCCGACACCGCCAAACTGATGCTTGTCGTCGTTGATGCGGTTCCAGCTGCGGCCACGGTTGTCGGAGCGGTACACGCCCCACACCCCGTTGATGACGCCGACCAGATACACCGAGGCCGAGTAGCTCGCGCCGGCCGGCGCCTTGCCCAGGGCGATGGCGGTGGCGCCATACACCTCGGGCCATTCCGAGGTGGGATGGGTACCCCAGATGGACCCGGTCGCGCTCAGCCTGGTCCAGGTGGCGCCGGCATCGAGCGAGTGGAAGACGCTATGCCCGTCGGCCAGCCACACGTCGCCTTCGGCGTTGGGATTGACTGCCAACGAGGCGTTGTGGACAAACTCGGCGCGCGCGCCCGCCGCCGAAAATTGGCTGCTGGCGGTGAAAGTCCGGCCGCCGTCGGTCGAGGCGTAGAACTTCGGCGCCGGCCCCCACCAGCCGCCGCCCGACTCGTACGCATACACCCGCTTCGGATTCTTGCGGTCGGCCGCAAGGCGGTAGCTGCGGCCCGGTGCCACGGCCGGCAGATTGGTGTAGGTCCAGTTCGCCCCATGGTTGGTGGTGTACGCCGGTACGGAATCGGACGGCGCCCACACGATGTGGCCCGGCGCGGTGACCGCCAGCGTCGAGTTGCCACCCTGGTGGGCCAGGCCGTCGGGGTGGTTGGTCGGAAAAGCGGTCCAGCTCAGGCCCGCGTCGGTGGAGTAGGCGCCGCCCACGTTGGGATGGTTCCAGGTGGTGGTGCCGATCGTCGCGATGTAAGCCGATGCGGACCAGGCCATGTCGGCGCTGTTGCTGTTGCCGAACCAGCCCTTCGGACCGCGCACGGGGGCAGTGGCCAGGTCGGTATGGACGACCATGCCGATGTCTCCCGAGCTGTTGAGCAGGCTGTACGCGGCGCCTGGCGGTGGCGCCATCAGGGCCAGTGTCGCGGTTTCCTCCAGACCGGCAGTGGCGTTGGACCAGGTGGGTTTGTCCGCCGACGCATTCCGGGTTTCCCACACGCCCCCACCATGCACATGCAGGATGCGTTCCGGATTGTTCGGGTCGATCTCGACGTCGTCGACCCAGCCCGACCAGCCGTCCTTGTCGCCGCCGTGCGGGGCCATTGCGGAAATCTCGCGCCAAGTGGCGCCAGCGTCGTCCGACAGCTGCACCACGGGCTGGCCTTCCCAGTTGCCCCACGAATTGGTGACACCGAGCGCGATGCGGGTGGTGGCGCCGGTACCGGACACCGACAGGCCGCCCATGCCGAAACCTGTCCCTGCGGCCGAGGAATCATAGCTCTTGAGCAGGGTCCAGTTGTTGCCGTCGAATTTGTACAGCCTTGCCGAACCGCTGGCGCCGGGGCCCGTGCCCTGCGTGAAGGCGACGTACATCATGCCGTCCTTGGCGCGTACCATGTGGGGGATATGGTAGCCGGTCACGGGCGTGGGGATGCCGGTCCAGTTGGCGCCCCCGTCGGTCGTCTTGTACATGCTGTGTTTCAGCCCTGCCACGGCGGCATAGTCCGGCGCGACGGCCGTGTAGATGGTCTGGGTGGCGCTGCCGGTACCCTTGGTCGTGGTGTCGAAGATCACTTGCTCGACACCGACCACGCCGCTCCAGTGGACGGCTTCGATTTGCGCCTTGGTCATCCTGTGCGACGACAGCGAGGCCACCTGCTGCCAGGTCTGGCCGCGGTCGGCGCTCTTCCACAGGCCGGTCGTGCGCGTGGCGTAGAACAGGATGGCAGGATGGTTCGGGTCGACCCTGAGGCGCTCGCCGACGGCGCGGCCCTGGGCGTTGCTGGCCGCCGAGAACGGCAAGTTGACGTAGGTCCAGTTGTCGCCGCGGTCGGTGGAAATGTACAGGCGCGCGTCGGCCTTGTCCGAGAGGTACATGCCGGTGCTCATGTAGACGCGCTGGTCGTCGTTTGGATCGAGCGCCATGCTCTCGGAGCCGTGGTAGAAGCTTTCGGCAGCGCTGAAGCCGTCCGTGATCGGCCGCCAGGACGAGGCGGCCGCATTCCAGCGGTAGGCGCCGCCCATATCTGTGCGGGCGTACAAGACGTCCGGGCTGGTGGGATGGAACACCAGGCCTGGTACATAGCCGCCGCCGCCGAACTTCACATTGGTCCAGCTGCTCAGGCCGGGCGCCGGCTGGGCGAGGACAGCACGGCGGGCAGAGGTGGCGACGGGGACGGGAGTGGCGGGCTCGGGGGGAGCGGGCGGCCGGGCCGGAGGCGCCGGCTGGGCAGGCACGGGCGGTACGCCGGCAGCTGGGGTGCCGCTGCCGCCGCCGCCACAGCCGGCCATCAAGGAAACCAGCAGCGCTGACAGCGCGAAGAGTTGCTCTTTTTTCATTATGTCGTCCCGGAACAAGGTGGTGGTTGCGGCATGCCGGCATGGCTGCTGCACTCAGGCGTCCAGGTCGGGCATGCTCTCCAATGACCGGCTGGCTTTCGCTTGCGGGACGGGGAGAGGGCCCCACCGGTCCAGCAAACCGGCCGAGTCTATCCCAAATATTGCGGCAAAAACTACACCCCGACATGCCCTCCCGCTTGCCTGACGGCCTCCTGTAAAAATCCTGCACGGCCGGTACCGGTACGCGTGCAGATTTTGCTATTGCTCGCTTACATAGCCGCTGTTCGATCCGGGGCCAGTACCCTGTACGCCAGCGGACGCGCCGCCGTCGCCGCAGATCGAATGCAAGGAAGTGCAGTAACAATACAATTATCTGCACGCTTGTAATATCTTCACCATTGGCGCTATGGCGCTGCCCCCCATATCCTGTTGCTGCCCGCCTGACCCGTGCCAGCCACGCGCAATGACGCGCGCCGTCGCGTTGCCCCGATAGCAACGGGGCGTCCGCGCTGGTGCCATGTTGCCGCAGAGGTAACATGAGGCCCACCGCTTGGTTGGCAAAGATGCAATTGTTATTGCCCCAGCTGCCAGGTGCGGTCTGTGCCGCGGAAGCGGGCGCGTCAAAGGTGGCCGCGGCTGGCGCGGCGGCTGATAGGGCAGCGCAATGTCGCTGGCCCTTGGCAGCCGCGCCCCGAACGCGTCAAGGCGGGGCACACGTGCCGTCCAGCGCGGGAGAACACCCAGGGCCGACAGAATCCTGAGCAAGCAGTAACAGTAAATCCACAAGTTCTGACACTTTTCGCATACGAATAGCATCTTGAGGGAAATCGTTATCGGCCGCGGCGCCGACCTCCCTATGCTGGCCCTTGGCCGGGAGACCATGCGAGGCCACCGGGAAACTTGGCAGCATGAAGATGTCGAGCTTGCCATAAAAACGCTACCGTCATATTTATTGCTTGTGATTTTGTCAATAAGCGTCGGCTGTGGCGGCGAATTTTCCCTTGTCGGCGGCGTAGCCGGTGACGAGTAACTTGTAGTAAATGCCACATAGAGGAAGTCAACATCATGAGGGGACAAAAAAAATGAGATTCCAGCTTACGGCTGTCGGGCTGGCCTGCGCCACGCTGCTGGCCGCCTGCGGAGGCGGTGGCAGTGGCGAGGGTAGCGGCGGCGAAGGCGGGACGGCGCAATCCGTTTCCTTCCTGTTTCCGGGTGGGGAGACCTTGGCTGTTCCGCCGATCATCGCGACCATCGACCTGAAAGCGACGGCCAGTTCCGGCGGGCCGATTACCTACGTGTCGAACACGCCGAACATCTGCTCCGTGAGCGGCGCCACGCTGTCGTTGCTGAAAGCGGGCGAGTGCTCGGTGAACGCCAACCAAGTCGGTGGGAATGGCTACATCGGGGCTACGGCGCGCCAACTTTTCGTCATTCCCAAGCGCCCGCAGGTGATCCAGGCTTTCCGCAACCCGGGGGCGCAGCCCCTGGATGCGACGCCAGTGTCGCTGGCGGCAACCTCGAGCCTGGGCTTACCCGTCGTTTTTACCTCCAGCACGCCCGCGGTGTGCTCGATCAGTGGAAGCACGATGCAAAAGCTCGCCGATGGACTGTGCATTGTCACCGCCACCGCGGACGGCGGCGAGATCTACGCGACGGCGACATTGGAAAGGACCATACCGGTCGGCACCGCACTGGCGCCCGAGCTGACGTTCTTGAGCGGCTATAAGAGTGCGGCGCTCACCATCGAGAACGGGAAAGTTGAGCCGGTCGGAGGCAGCAGTCTGCGCAATTGGTGGTGTGACGGCTGGTGCGATATCAGCCTGGCGGCAGACGGCACCGTCAGCAATACCTACAACTGGCTGCAGGCCCCCCCGGCCGACGGCTGGTGGCATAACTGGGCGCAAATCGATGTGTACGCGCCCGGCGTGGCGAATAAGTCGAACACCGGGAGCATGATGGAGGGCATGCGCATCGATGCCCAGGCGCAGGTGAAGTTCACCCTCGGGTTGAATCAGGAATGGTTCGATTCGAAGAACAACAATGTCAACGTCGACCTTGTCCTCGGCCACTACAACAAGAAAGCAAACAACGATAACTGCTACGTGACGCTGCGGGCCACGTTCAAGCCAGGCTCACCGGCCTTGACGAACTACGCTGTCCGCCTCAAGGACCTCGTCGTGGTGGACGGCGGGTGCGAGCTGCCGAATCTTGACCCCTGGGGTGAGCTGCAAGACTATCCGATCGTCCATTTATCGTTCGCCTCAACGGAAGGTAACGTCGATGTGCCGAGTGCGACCGCGCCGGCGCCGAATTACCCGACCACGGTCAAGCTGAAAGGCAAGATCACGTTCCAGTGATGGCGCGCGACGATTTACTGCCCGCGCCCGGTGCGGTGGGCAACCAAAGCAAAACAAGAATTTAAAAAGGATGGAGACAATGAGGACAATTGGAACAATCGTCAAGCGGCAACCCTTGAGGATGACCGCGCTGGCGCTCGCGGCGGCGCAGCTCGCCATGCTGTACAGCGGCGACGCGCAGGCGCAGAGCGCGCCTTCGGCGCCGGCCGCCAAGGACGAGGAAGTGACGACCGTGGTCGTGAGCGGGCAGCGCGCGGCGATGCAATCGGCCGCCAAGCTCAAGCAGAATGCCGAGGAGGTCGTCGATGGCGTCGTCGCCGAAGAGGCCGGCAAGCTGCCCGACAGGTCGATCACCGAGGTGCTGCAGCGCATCGTCGGCGTGACGATGGACCGCAACCGCTCGCGCGGCGACCCGGAGCATTTCTCGGTCGAGGGTTCCGGCATTTCGGTGCGCGGCCTGTCCTGGGGTTCGTCCACCTTGAACGGCCGCGAATCGTTCTCGGCCGGCTACCCGGGACGCGAATTGAGCTGGGGCGACATACCGGCGGAACTGATGTCCGCGGTGATCGTGCACAAGAACCCGCCGGCCGACTTGATCGAAGGCGGCGTCAGCGGCCAGGTCGACTTGCGCACCGCGCTGCCTTTCGACTACAAGGGCGATAAATTCGCGGCCTCGACCTACGTCAACCACAACGAGCTCGGCAAGAAAACCTCGCCCGCCCTCTCCGGCCTGGTCTCGCACCGCTGGGAAAACAGCTTCGGCCAATGGGGTGCGCTGTTCAACTTGTCCGGCAACCAGAACAATAACCGCAACGACTCGATCCAGGTGGACGCCTACTTTCCGCGCACCGACATCGTCGATGGACAAACCCGGTGGGTGCCCAAATCAGCCTCGTGGCGCACCAACACCAGCAAGACCGACCGCGTCGGCGCGTATGCCGCGCTGCAGTGGAAGCAGGGCGGACTCGAGTCCGCGCTTACCTATTTCCACTCCGGCTACAAGGAAACCGGCACCGAGAACGCCCTGTTCACGGGTGTGGAGGATCCCTACAAGTCGGTGCTCATCAACCCGCAGTTCGACGCCAACGGCGTGCTGCAGTCGGCCAGGTACACCTATCCGATCGGCGGTCGCGGCGCGAACAATTTCGCGGCGGGGGGACTGGGTTTCAGCAGCAACCAAGCCTATAACGACAGGCGCTCGCAGACCCGGGAGATCGCCTGGAACGCCAAGTGGAAAATCGACGATCGCTGGTCGCTCCAGAACGACTTGCAATGGGTCCATGCGTCCAATAAGAGTATTGGCGGCAACTTGACACTGGCCACCTTCGTGCCGGGCATGAACGTCGACCTGAGCGGACATCCCGGCCAGATCACCTTCGACGACACGGCCAAGGCGTTCCTGACGAATCGGGCGAACTATTACCTGGACGTCGCGGTTCCGCACTTGAGCAAGGCCGACGCCGACCTGTATGCGTGGAAGACCGATGTGCGCTTCAAGTTCGACCATCCGGTCATGCGCGACCTTCGCTTCGGCGTGCGCGCGACCAAGCGCTCGGTGCACAACACCGCATCGATGGGCTCGGACTGGATGTCCGCCGCCGAACCATGGGGGGTCAAGAATACGTCCATCGCGGGGCAGCCGGCCGTCAGGACCGACTTGCCCGGCTGGGCGTCGCGCGCCAATCTCGGTTACCTGAGCGATCCGAGGTACGGGGCGTTGGTGGAGACCACCACGTACAACTTCAACAACTTCTTCAACGGCAAGGTCCCGATGCCGGGCGCGCTGGTGGTACCGACCATGGCTGCGGTCAGGGACTATGGCAATATCTACAATATCGTCAACGCGTCCAGAAAGTTGTCGTGCGAGGACGCCAACGCTGCGCGATTCGGGGACCAGCAGGACTGCTCGAATTTGAGAGAGCCTGCGTTGCCGCTCGTCTTCGAAGGCAATCCGAAGAAAACCAGCCGCCAATCGGAGAGGACCGAGGCCGTCTACCTGTCGGGGCGCTTCGGCTTCGACGACCTGCGCTTCCCGATCGAGGGCAGCGCCGGCGTGCGCCTGGTCCACACCCGCGCGGACGCCCAGGGCTACACCATACTCAAGGTGCCCGGCAATCCGCCGGCGTCGGTGCCGAGGTTTGCACCGATGGCCCAGCAAATCAAGGATGGCCGCAGCTCCGTCGACGTGCTGCCGAGTCTGAACCTGAAGATGGAAGTGACCCCCGAGCTGCAAACGCGCTTCGGATTCGGGCAGTCGATGTACCGTCCGGGCTTTAACCAGCTGAGGGAGTACACCGAGGTCGAGCAAAAGCTGGTCAATGTCTCTGGCACCAATGTGCAGAATGTCGGATACGAGGGTAAGAGCGATGGCAACGTCCAGCTGAGGCCAATCAAGGCCCGCAGCTTTGACTTGACGCTTGAGTGGTATCCCAAGGGCGGCGGGTCGCTGACGGCCGCCGTTTTCCACAAGCAAGTGCGCGACATCATCATGAACTCGGCCTATACCCGCGACTTCAACAGCATTGCCGGCAACGCGCAAACCTTCTTGATCACCGCGCCGGACAATGTGGCCGACGGCAAGGTGACCGGCCTGGAGATCGCTGGCCAGACCTACTTGAATAATGTGCCAGGGTTGGCGGACATGTTGCCGGAGTGGTCCAAGGGCTTCGGCGTCGCGGCGAACTACACCTACATCAAGAGCCAGCAGACGCTGCACCATCCGTTCAATCTGAAGTACTGCCCGGCCAAGGACACCTTCAACAACAGTTCCTTGAGCTTGTACGGCTGCGACACCAATGGCTTGCCGTTCACCGAGATGCCCTTGCAGTATTTGTCGCGCAACGCCTACAACTTGACCTTCCTGTACGACAAGGGACCGGTGTCGATGCGCCTGGCCTACAGCTGGCGCGGTCGTTTCCTGCAGGGCGTGCAGGTCAATGGCACGTCGGATGGCAACGGCGGCGCCACCAGCGCCGATCCAACCCGCGCAACGGTTGTCAACGGCAAGACGGTCTATCCGACAGACGTGGCCTGGGGCTTGCCGACCTGGCAGGAAGCGGCCGGACAGCTGGACTTTGGGCTCGACTATAAGATCTCCGGGCGTGTCCAGGCCAGTTTCTCGGCAAGCAACCTCACGGATGCCGTCGTTAGGCAGACCCAGCAGCAGAGTATCGGCAACATGCCTCGTGCATGGTTCGAGCCAGGCCGCAGTTATCGCCTGGCGCTGCGCTACACGTACTAAAGGGCAAGGGCGGCCCCGCATGCGGGGCCGCCACGCCGGACAGTGTCGACGTCGCCGGCCAGGTCCTGGCCGGCGACGGCAAGGCACGCCCTCGAAAAGTGACACCAATGAAGAATGATCTCCGTATCCGCCTGGCCGGCACGGCCGGCTTCGTGCTTGCTGCATCGCTGGCAACACTCTTGCTGGCGCAGCCGGCGGCACCGGCATTTGCCGGCATCTTCAGCGACCATGCCGTGCTGCAGCGCGGCGAAGCCTTGACCGTGTGGGGCAGGGCGGCCCCCCGGGACTCGGCGTGACGGTCAGCCTTGGTGGCAGGAGCGCCGAGGCCGAGGCCGACGCGCAGGGCCGATGGCGGGCGAGCATGCCGGCCATGCCGGCCGGCGGACCGCACACGCAGTCCGTCAATGGCGCCGGCGCGACCACGACGCTCAAGGACATCATGATCGGCGACGTCTACCTGTGCGCCGGCCAGTCGAACACGGCGTTTCCGGTGCGCCTGTCGACGGGCGCGTGGACGGAATTTCCCGCCAATCCGGATCTGCGCTTCGTCAATACTCAACGCGCCAGCCAGCGAACCCGCCGTCCAGCACACTTGAATCGGCCGGTGGCATGGACCATGGCGACGCCAAAGACCGTCGGCGAGGCGCTGGCGGCGTGCTACTACATGGCGCGCACCTTGCAGCAGAAGGAGAAGGTGCCGGTCGGCTTCATTGGGGCGACCTGGGGTGCTACCACGATCGAGGGGTGGATCGGCGCGTCGTCGCTCAGCGCCCTGCCGGACTATGCAGGGCGGCTTGAGGCACTGGCGGACAAGGCTGCCAATCCCGCCAAGGCGATGGCCGACGAAGCGCGCCGGCACGAGCAATGGTGGCACGCGCACGACCCACAGGCAAAGGCGCAGCGCGCGTGGCGCACGCCGCAGTTCGACGACGCCGCATGGCCAAACCTGCTGCCCCAAGCCTTGGCGGACTTCGAGGGTGCAGCCTGGTACCGCACCAGCGTGACGCCGACCGAGGCGCAGGCGGCCAACGCCGTCCAGCCCGGCCCCATCGATACCTATGACAGCACCTGGGTCAACGGCGTGCGCGTGGGCGGCGGCAGTATCGCCTGGGTATGGCGCGACTACGCCGTTCCCGCCGGCGTTTTCAAACCGGGCCACAACGTGATCGCGATCCGTGTGCTCACCGGCAGCAAGGGCGGCGGGCTGACCGGGTAGCCGGCACAGCGCGGCGTCAGGACCAGCGACGGGCAGTTCATTGCCCTGTCCGCGCCATGGAAATACCAGCTGCGCATGCGCGCGGCCGGCCTGTCGATCGCGCCGGCGCCGTGGGGTGTTCCGACCAGTCTGTCGACCTTGCACAACGCGATGATCGCGCCGCTGGCAGGCTACAAGTTCAAACTGGCGGCGTGGTACCAGGGCGAGGCCAACACGGGCGCGGCGCAAGAATAGGAAACCCTGCTGCCGCTGTTGATGGCCGACTGGCGCAAGACATTCGCCCAGCCGGAATTACCCTTCCTTGTGGTGCAGCTGTCGGCGTTTGGCGCGGGCAGGGCCGGATCTTGTGGTCACTTTCAAGCACACTGGCGGGGGCTTGCGCACCTATAGCGCCGGCCATGCGACCGGTTTCGAAGCCTGTGCGGGCACGGCTTGCCGGTATGTGCTGGCGGTGGCGCATGGAGGACACGGTGACGCTGAAACAGGCCAGCCAGCCGGGCACGACGCAGGTGCGCCATGCCTGCGCCGATGCGCCCTACGTGAATCTGTATGGCGCCGAGGACTTGCCTGCTGCGCCGTTCGAGATCGCACTGTCAGCAGGCATGCACAGACTGGTGCGAGATCGGAAAAGGTAGGCAGTCAAGCTCCGGATGCACTGAAGGCTGCGATGACGGGCTGGGTCAGCGGCAGAGCGCGCTTATTGGATTTTCACCCTTCGCCGTGAGCACACCCAAGCGATACGGAATCTTGATGTAATCGTCCGTACGCACTGCAGGGTCATTTCCCTGGAAGAGGAATTCGAGCGGCTGGCAAGGATCGATTGTCATCGTTTGATCGGTATTGTTCCGCACCATTTCACCGTGAGAAATCCCTTCCGACCAAATGTGTCCAACATTATCAGCAGTCGCGAAAGCGTTCATGGGCGCGGAAGAAAATGGCTCCCATTTTCCCTCCAGGCTATCGCTCTTCCAAATCCGGAAGTAGCGTCCTTTCGGCGAAATTGCCTCCACCAGCGTAATGTAGGTATTCGTGTTGGCAACCTTGTAGGTATTGCTTGCTTCGAACACATCATCGGTTTTTTCAGTCATGACGGCGACAGTGTTATGGAAGCCATTCGGGAACTGGCTTAACTCGGTTTCGGACCGAAGCAAACGTCCATGATCGTCGGTGCTGAACAGATAGCATTTTTTATCATCGCAGATCACCCAAAAATCCAGCCAGCCATTGCCTTGCGGCGCCTTGACGATGTCGGGTATGACTGGGAAAAACGGTTTCGGTGCGCTCCAGGACAGCGGATCGCTGATATCTGTCGAGGTTGAATACAGCGGATCCCCACCTTGATAGACGAGATACCATGTTTTCTGCGGAGCGAAATAAAATACATGCGGCGCCGCACGATAACCGGGCCCCATCGGGGACTTGTCAAGGGGGACTATCTTCGCGGCCGACGCGTTCGCCCAGGTGTCAAAGCTGGTGTACCCAAGACCCCAGCCAGCGGAACCGGCCGTGGTGAGAAATACGTGATATTTGCCTTCGGCGTAAACAATCGAAGGATCTTTCACGCCGTAGATGGTCTGATGTGGATCTGGTTGAGGCGCAATCAGCGGCGGGCTCGACGTCCAGTTAAAGACGGAATTGGCAGGGCTGCAGGCAATGACATTGCTCCCGCCAAAACCACCTGCTGCCAAGGCTGCCAACAGGGCCATTCTGATACTGGATTTTTTTGGTTTCATTAATATCTCCTCTGGTTGATGCATCGAATATCATTCGCGGAATTCCAGCGGTTGCCTGCGATCTGCCGATGCGGAATTCATCTAGTACTTGACTCTAAACCAATCAAGATCCGCATATCCTCCCGTAGTTTTTGTCGCGTAATTAAACAGGCCATTCATATGCATGGTCGTACTGCTCATATAATAATTTCCACCAACCCTGATCATGGCCATGTCGGGTACATCCGCAAAAATTAATGGATTTTGAGCTTGTGCCAAAGCCCCGGCCGGAACAGGCAAGACCAGGAGTGCGAAAATGGGTTTGACTATCTTTTTCATGGCATGAAGACTGAATTGGGATGAACTTACTTTCTCTGGTTTGAAATTCGGTTCGAGCGCGGGCCGATTTCCATCTGGAGCCGACAGGCGTAGGAGCAGGCGTAGTTCTCCCTAGAAAGGGCCGTCATCGCGGCCCAGGCGGGGACGCCTGCGCCGCGATGACGGTAGCGACTGGCTAGCCGTGCCGGTTCAGGCGCCGGCCCAGCCCCATCGCGAGCAGGCCGATCCCCAGCACCAGCGGCGTCGGCGGCACGGGTACCGCCGTCGCGTCGGTCATGGTGAAGTCGTCCATCGCATACCAGCCGGTATCGCGCGCGATGGTCAGCGAGGCGACGTTGCTGAACCCGCCAGCCACCCACAGGTAGCTGCCGCCGATGGCGACGTTGCCGGTGCGGCCGATCAGCCGGTTCAAGGCATCGTAGGCGCGGATGTTGATCCAGCCGGCCTTGTCGCCGGCACCTGCGGGAGCGGCGAACCAGGCGCCGGCGAAGTTAAAGCCGGTCGCGCTGCTGATGCTCATGTCTTGCGCGCCGAAACCGTTGACGACGAAGTTGGCGCCGGAATGGGCGGCGTTCGCGTAGCCGCCGATACTGTTGTCGCCCGCGTACCAGTCCGCGCTCCAGTTCAGGCCGGCGTAGGGATTGAGCTCGCTCAAGCTGGCGAAATCGCCGGCGGTGTTCACATCGTCGAAACCGAGCACGCCGGCGCGGGTGGGGCCGGCCAGCATCAGGCTGGCGCTGGCGATCAATGCACAGAGAGTTTTTTTCATGGTCATGTCTGTTAAAAAGTGGGATCTATTTGCAAATGTCGCCGGTGACGACCGGTACCGGACCAGGATTTTCCGTGCTCTGGCCGAAGACAAAACCGAACGAGGCCGTTTGGTTCGGATGGATGTCGCTGTTCCATACCTCGCTGTTCGTCGCCGTGTAGGTCGGCGCGCTGCCGGCCACTTTGGCGGCCCAGTAATTTCCCACGGTCGAGTTGTCGCCGTAGGTCCAGTTCACCGTCCAGCCGTTGATGGCTGACGTACCTTTGTTGGTGATGCGCACTTCGGCCATGCCGCCGTAGCCCCATGTGTTGGTCACGACGTACTTGCACTCGGCAGCCTTCGGCGGCACGGCATGTACCTGCGGCACGACCGTGACGTCGCCGGCCGGGTCGATCTTGCCGTAAGCGATGCCGCGGCCGTTGCTGCTCATGTAGACCGTCCCATAGGTGTTCATGTCCCCGGTCACAAAGCGGCCCAGCATGCCGCCGTATTGATGGGCATCGTCGTTGACGCGGTCCCAGCTGACGCCCTGGTCGACCGAGCGCATCAGGCCGCGTGTGGTGCCCACCGCGCCCCACATGTACAGGGTCGGATAGCTGGCGTCCGGCGCGGCCTTGCCCAGGCCTACCGTGCCGCAGGAATTGATCAAGCCCACTTTGGTGAAGGTGGCGCCTGAATCGGTCGAGTGATTCAGGCCATTCGATTCGAGGCACATCCACAGGTCGCCCTCGCGCCCCGGCGTGGCGCGCAAAAAGTCCGAGCCGCCGCTGGCCAGCTGGGCTTTATGGCTGAACGACACGCCGCCGTCGGTACTCGCCAGCAGTGCGCCGGTGCTGCGCTCGTAGACATAGAACTTGGACGGGTTGACCGGGTCGGCCACCGGCGCGCATTGTTCACGGCCAGGCCGGTGACGGCGGTCCAGCTGGCGCCGAAATCGGCCGAGCGGTAGGTGGTGATCGAATTTTCCGGGCTATGCAGCAGCACCAAGCCATCGGCCGACAGCGCCAGATTGCCCCGCGTGGCCATCTTGGCCGGTGCTTTGTCCCAGCTCGCCCCCTGGTTGGTCGAGGTGTAGAGCTCGTCGCCCACCCGTGCCAGCACGTGCGTGGCCTGGGCGGCCACGGCGAGGCCGGTGGTGGAACCCATCGTCGGGGTATGGCGCGGGACGTACTGGGACGGATCGGTCTGGATGAAACCGTCGTAGTCGCCGATGATCGACACCAGCGGGCCGCCCGGGATGCTCTCGGCCTGGTAGGCGCCGCTCTCTTCCATGCCCTTCACATCGAACTTCCAGACGCTCTTGGGCGCGTCGATGTCGCTCGTCTTGTACACGCCATTGCCCGACACGACCCACGCGGATGTCGGGTCGAAGGGGTCGAACTCGATCGCGCCGGCCCAGTGGATCGAGGCGGTGTGGGCCCAGTCGATGCCGTTCGCATCGACCGACATGCCGCGGTTCATCAGGTCGGTCCAGGTGCGGCCTGCATCGATCGAGGTGAAGATGCGGTCGCCCCAGGTGAAGCCCGGCTGCGTCGCCTGCTGCAACCAGATACTGATGGTCGAGGCGACCAGGCGCTTCGGATTGGTCGGGTCGACGCTGATGCCGCCGAACGGGGCGCTCATGCCGGCTGGCGTGACGTTGGTCCAGGCGCCGCCGACGGCGTTGTATTCCCAGATCGCGCCCGTGTTCAGCGGCTCGCTGTCGGACTGTGCGTGCGGCCCGGCGCCGTTGGCGTAGGTCAGGTACAGGCGGCCCTTGGGCGTGATGGCGGCACGATGCGGCATCAGCCCTGCCGGTGCACCCGCCACCGGGTTGAATGTGGCGCCGCCGTCCTTGCTGAAATACAGGTTCGGTCCCACCGAACCGTAGCGCGATACGCCGACATAGATGCGCTTGGCCGTGCCGTTGCTGACGCTGCTGGGATCGAGCAGCACGAAGCAGATGCCGTTGCCGTTCGGCGTGCCGGTAACGTTCAGGCTGTTGACGCGGTTCCAGGTCGCGCCCGAATCGACGCTCTTGAACAGGCCGTCGTGGCGTGTGCCGACGAACAGCACATTGCCCGAACCTGGGTCGACCTGCAGCCGCTCGCCGTTCGAGCGGCCCATGCCGTTGCCGTGCGTCTTGAACCGGGACGTGACGTCGGTGATCTTGAAGGTCTTGCCATAGTCGGTCGAGCGCAGGATCGCGGTCTTGCCGCTGCTGAAGTAGTCGGTGCCGGCCAGCATGTACACATTGGCCGCGTTGCGCGGATCGATTGCCAGCGACTCCACGCCCATCAGGCCGGTGTCGCTTTCGGATAGCCAGTCAGTCAGGGCCACCCAGCGCTGGTTTTGATTGTCGTAGCGGTAGGCGCCGCCGACATCGGTGCGCACAAATACCACGCCGCGCTCGCTCTTGCTGGCGACGACACCTGAGACGAACCCCGCGCCGCCCATTGCAACATTGTCCCAGCGATAGCTTTCGGCCGCGACCCCTTGGATCATCAGCAGACCTGCCGCCAGCGCCAGTATTGTTCTCTTTACGTGCATAACTGTCTCCACAAGATGTAGTAGTTTTGTTCTTGGTCACAACGACAGTCCGGTTAGCCCTCGACACGGTCTGCTAGCTGAAAACGTTCTCATTTGCGCTTCGATTGTGCATCGCTGCCAGGTTCTTGCAAATTACGAAAGTCACCAATTTTCAAAATCAAATCAGCCAGAATCTCCCAGCGAAGCGTTACTGAGCAATTCGGGGTCACGCGCCGCCAAGGAGGTAAGAAGGAGGAAGAGAGGAGGAGAAGCAGGGCGCCCAGATAGGTGTGCCTGCTCAATGGGAGGCTCCTCATATGCGTCGAACTCCCTGGGCAGGTCGCGCGCCCGGATCAGCCCATGGTTGTGCTCTGATTTGCCCGCACACGTCGATAGGTGGACAAGCCATCATCCGGGTCGATTCGCCTGACAAGGCAACGCCGCAATGTCGATCCCGGCTTCAAGCTTGAGCTCGTCAACATGATTAAAGAACAAGGGCTCAGTGTTCAGCAGGTGTGCCAGGGCCTGAGCATTGGCCCGCCCCGGGCCCGTCGCGCCAAGGCGTCAAAGCCCGCCAGGGGAGAGGGTGCGGCCTCGGTTCGCCTGCAGCCTATTTGATTGGTCGTGTTGATGAATTTCGCAATTGCGGCGCCATGGCGTGGCTCGCAAAATGCAAGGATGGTGTACACGCGCAGGAAACGCATTATCCGACTCAGGCCGCTGGTGCAATGGAAGCGCCGCCAGTCATTGGTCGCGCGGCCGAACGCGCTGATTCCCGCGGCGTATGCGGCCGGAAAGGGCGAAGCGCCGCTGGCGTTCGACCTGCCGCCGAAGTCGATCGTCGTCGTCACCGTGAAACCGTGATCCTGGAGTTGGTCTGTAGTGAGTAGTTAGTAGTCTCTGGCTGCCTTTCGGGTGGTTTTCGGGCGGCTTCGGCCGCCCGCTTTTTCGCCGCGCCATTCATTGCTCCGCCGTACGCAAAGGATAAACATGTCTGGCATCCTTGCCCCGATGGGAAACAGCGCCGTCCGCTTGGCGCGGCTCGGTCGCTGCCAGTCGCTAATGGAAACAAACATGGAATTGAAGAAAAGGATGAGCGTGCTCTCTGCAGCGGTGGCCATGTGCTGCATGCCTGTGCTGGACACCGGCGTCAGCAGCGTGAACGCGGCTCCTTTGCTGGCCGGCTTCCATGAGGTCAACCCCGGCGCCGGCATCGAGGCTGCCATCGCTGTCGATCCGCGCTTGCTGGGCGACTATGACTCCGCCACCACAACGTGGACCGTGGCCAAGGGTGATTACAAACTCATCCTGGCGACCAATGCGGCGGATGACCAGGCCGTCAGCACTGTCGTGCACCTGGAAGCGGCCGTCTACGACATGAATGGCAAGCGGCTGCGCGGCCAGCCGCGCTAAACCCGGGCAGAGGCGGCGCTGGCGGGGCCGGATCGACTGCAATGTTACCTTCCTTGCCAAATGTACACCCTCCAATTCGATGGTACTGCTCATTTCCACGTTTGACGAAAACGTCTCCTTACCTAGCAAGTTCGAGACGTATCGATCGCCGGGCACCTACTTTTCCTGCAATCCCCAGGGCGTGCCGGTCACCCTGGACATGACCCGCTTCAGTATTCCCGAGTGGTGGTTCCGCCAGATGAAGCTCGACCTGCCGCAGCAGGGCTATGCGCTGAACAAGGTGTCGAAAATCGTGTTTGGAACCAGCCCTGATAGCCCACGCGATGTCGAATCGCAGGTTGAAATCGGCGAACTTGCGCTGCATGGCCGCGATGAGCGTTATCTCGCCTGGCTGGCAGGCGTTATATTGGCAAGCTGGAGTGCATTCGGCCTCTGGTTTTTCCGGACCCATTCGCGCGCGCTGATCGCGAGCCTGGATTCCAAAATGAAAAAAGACCTGACGCTGGTGGCTTATCGGCAATTAACCCTGGAACCCTATAAGGATAAGGAAAAGGCCGCGGTCCTGCGGTTTATCGCCACGAATTACACCAACCCCGAGCTGGATCTGGAAGGCGTGGCTGCCGGCACCGGCGCGAATCGAAATAAGATCAATGACGTGCTGAAAACAGAACTCGGCATGACGTTCACCAGCTATCTGAATAAATTGCGGCTGACCGAAGCGGCCCGGTTGCTGGCGGAGAAAAGCGACGCGCCTGTCGCGCAAATCGCCTATGCGGTTGGCTATGCCAATGTGTCTTATTTCAACAAGCTGTTCAAGGAAGAATACGGCTGCACGCCGAAAGCCTTCCGCTCCCTCGCCACCGCGCAGGAAAAACCTGCCGGGTGCCGCGCCCCCGAGTTGTCCGGTTCGCCTGCGGATGCCGGCGCCTGACCTCTTGCACTTCCTGCACAACTGATCGCAATTTCTGCATTTTGTTAGTAGTATCCGTACCGGTGTCAGCGCCGCGCCCGGGTGACGCACTATGCTTCAGCTGCGGCGTAGCTTCGCTATCGCCCACCCCGGGTTCGCTACGGCGTCGATGTGGTTTTATCAGCCCGGCGCAAATAGAAATTCACATCCGCTATCTCTGCCGCATCAGCTATTTCAAGCATGAGCAGGTGCGGATGAATATCGCCGCGCTATTGCGCGGGTAGCGCCTCGTATGCTTGCATGGAACAGCCTGTCGATTTAATTAAAACCAACGACGGCGGTCGCCATGCTGCGTGCCAGTGACATGTTTTTCATAAAAATATATAACGGAGACGACGATTATGACGCCCTACAATATGATTGGTTTATTCCCGCTCTCGCCCGCCATCGCTTGCATGGGGTGACTGCACAATGAAAACCTCGAAAGTACACCGGATTGCCTTGCTATTTAACGGCAACAAGAGTTTTGACCGTGAAGTTACCGCGGGCATTGCCGCTTACCTGGGCAGTACGCGCGCGGCCTGGGATTTGTTTTTGGAAGAAGACTTTCGCCTGCGCCTGGCCGGCATCGAGCACTGGCAGGGCGATGGCATCATCGCCGATTTTGACGATCCCGCCGTGGCGGCGGCCTTGTCACGCTGCAGCATCCCGGTGGTGGCGGTCGGCGGTTCCTATGCCGACGAGGCGCAATATCCTCGCGGGATACCCTATGTAGCGACCGATAATTTCAAGCTCGTCAAGCTGGCGCGCGATCATCTGATCGATGTCGGCCTGCAGCGCTTCGCCATGTTCAGCCTGCCCATGACCGGGGAAAACCGCTGGGCGCGCGAGCGCGAGAATGCATTTGGCAGCCTGATGCGGGACGACCAGATGGACGCCGAGATCTTCCGTGGCTGCGAAACGACCGCCTCGTCGTGGGACGAATCGGTCCAGGGCCAGATCGCCTGGCTGCGCAGTTTGCCCAAACCGGTTGGCATCATTGCCGTCACCGATGCGCGCGCGCGCCAATTGTTGCAAGCTTGCACCATCGCCGGCATCGAGGTGCCGGAACAGGTGGCCCTGATCGGCATCGACAACGACCCGATGGTGCGCATGTTCACCCGCATACCGCTCAGTTCCGTGATCCAGGGAGCGCAGGAGATGGGGCGCACGGCGGCGCACTTGCTCGATCAGATGCTGCACGGGGTGCGCCTGGCGAATATGCGGATTCAGGTGCCGCCGGCCGGCATTAATGTGTTCGCGTCCAGCCAGCATCAGGTCATCAAGCATCCGCATGTGATGCGGGCCCGCCATTTCATCCGCCAGTACGCCTGCCAGGGCATCAAGACGCACCAGGTGGCCGACTACGTGGGGGTGTCACGCTCCTCGCTGGAAACGTATTTCCGTCATGAAATGGGTTGCAGCGTGCACGACGTGATCCTGCGCTTCAAGCTCGATGCTGCCAAGGCCGGCCTGGAAAGCGCGGAGCGCAGCATCGCCGACGTGGCGACCGGTTGCGGCTTCACCTCGACCCAGTACATGTACCTGGTCTTCAAACGCGAACTGGGCTGCACACCGCGTGCCTACCGCGACCGCGCGCTCGGCGAGAACACACTGGCGCCTGGATGAAGAGGGGGTCGCCGGCCGGCGTGCTGCGCCCTATTCCTCTCTGGCGCGCCGGCATTGCCGCCCGTGCTGCCAGGCGTCAGCGCCTGTGCGGAGCAGTTCGCCAGAATCGTGTGCCCGGCTGGTGATTTTCGCAATTGATGCGCCATGTCGGTGGTTGCAGAATGGCACGGTGCGGTTCTCGAACCGGAAGCCCCCGAATTTTCAATGATGACTACTCCCATTTTCGGCGCCACTGCGCAGCCGGATGAATGCCGCTTGTACACGCTCCGCAACGCCAGCGGCATGGCGGTGACGATCAGCGAACGCGGCGCCGCGCTGCGCTCATGGCACGCGCCCGACCGCTATGGCCGCATGGCCGACGTCGTGCTCGCCGAACCCGATCATGCTTCCTCGGCTTCTCCCGCGGCGCGATGGCAAGGCCGCCACGCCGAAGGTGGCGTGTCGCTGCTGCTGACGGCCCCCGGCGGCGCGGAACTGCTGGTCAATTATCACCTCGATGACGACGGCAGCCTGATCATCAATTACAAGGCCACGGCCGCTGCGCCGGTTGCGCTCGACGTGCAGTTGCGTCCGTATTTCAACCTGAACGGTGGTCATGCCGACGTGGGCGATCACATGCTGCAGATTGACGCCGCTTACTTTGTGGAAGTCGATGCTGGCGGTGCACCGGCCGGCGTGGCTGCGGTGGGGGGAACGCCGTTCGACTTTCGTCAGCCGGCCCCGATCGGTCCGCGCCTGCGCTGGTCCGGCACGCAGACCCGCCTGATGGGCGGATTCAACCACTGTCTGTTTGTCCGCGACCACTATGCCGGCGGGCAGGGCGCGTTGCGCGAAGTTGCCCGCGTGGTCGATCCAGGCTCCGGCCGGCGCCTCCAGATGTACACCACCGAGGCGGCCTTGCAATTGTGCACCGGCCAGCGCGCCGGTTTTTGTCTCGAAGCCCATGCCCGTCCATGCCTGATGAGCGCGGCCTGGCCGCAAGTCGTCCTGCGCCGCGGACAGGTGTATCGCCAGACGACCGTCTACCGGCTCGCGCTCGAGGCGTAGATTGGCTCGAATGAAGCTCGGGCCCGGCGCAACAGACGATGCTCCCGCCGGTCATGCAAGGCGCCCGGCCTCGATTGATCTCAGTTCCTGGGCGCCGCCGGCGGCGCCTGGTAATGCCAGACCACGGAATCGGTGGCGCTGCCAGCGCTGACCTCAAGGCGGTTGGCGCCTTGCGCCAGCCGCACCTGCCAGGTGGCGATGCGGCCGGCGACAGGCCGCGCGCCGAGGTCGACGCCGTTCAGGCGCAAGCTGGCGCCGGGCTGATTGCTGTACACCTTGACCTGGACCTCGGCGGCCTGGCGCTGCGTATGGCGGCGCGACGTCAGGTACACCATCGGCCGGGACGTCCAGTTGGCCTGATACCAGAAATACGCATCCTTCTTCACGCCGCGGTCGAAGCTGACCAGGCCTTTGTCGTTGAACCCGGGGCGCTCACCTTCATTGCGGCCGGCGGACGGAAAGTCGAAGCCGACCCAGATGAAGTTCGACCACAGCCACGGCCGCGCCGCAAGCTGGCGCCACGCGGCTTCGTGGTACAGGGCCTGGTACTGCTCGGGGTGCCAGGGCCCGCCTGGCAGTGGGCGCCGCGGCGGGTCTTCCTGCTGCCCCGCGCCGGCGCCGGCGCCGTATTCGCTGACCGACAGCGGCGTGGCCGGGCGCCGCGCGCGGTTGGCGTCGAGGAAGGGGCCGAGCTCGGCGAACTCCCCCTCATACCAGCCGAAATACACGTTCGATCCGAGCGCGTCCGTATGCGAGGCCTGCGGGCCATCGATCGGGCCGCAGCAATTGGCATATACCGTCGGCCGGCTGGGGTCTTCCTTGTGCGCCAGCCGCTGCAGCAATGCCAGGGTGGCCGCACTGTCGGCGTCCACTTTGTAGATCTCGTTGCCCAGACCCCAGGCCATGACCGACGGGTGGCTGCTGTTCTGGCGGATCAATTCGCGCAGTTGCTGCACGCTGTTGGCCTGGAACGCCTGGGTGCCGCCGACCGCCGCCGTCAGCGGCATTTCGGTCCAGACCAGCCAGCCCAGACGGTCGGCCAGGTCATACGCATGCTGCGGGTGCTGGTAGTGCGCGAAGCGCAGGCCGGTCACGCCCAGCTCCTCCAGGATGCGGTAGTCGGCCTCGATGTCGGCGCTCGACACGGCGGTACCCTTGCCGGGCAGCGAGGTCTGGTGCACGTTGACGCCATGCACGGCATACCGCGCGCCGTTCAGGAGTATGCCCTGGGCGGGGTCGAGCCGGATATCGCGGATGCCGGTCTGGAACGACAACTGGTCGAGCGAGCGGGGCTGGCCGCCATCGATGCGCAATTCGGCCTCGCTGGTATACAGGTAGGGATCGCGCGCGCCCTGCCACAAGCGGGGGGCGGCCAGCACGCTATTGAGGATGACCGCGCTGACACTGTGCGGCTGCAGGGTCACCGCCTTGCTCGCCGTCGCGACGACACGGTGCCCGGCATCGCGCAGGCGCGTGGTGACGACGGCGCGCACCGTGCGGCCGCGCTGGTTCGCCACACGTGCGGTCCACGCCAGCGACGCCCGCGCGGCGGAAACGGCGGACGGTGTGAAGTACACGCCGGGGCCGCCATAGTCCAGCATGTCGAAGTGGACGTCGCCGGTCGTGATCATGCGCACAGGCCGATACAGGCCGCCGGACATGCTGTAATCGCCCCCGAGCGGCGCCACGTCGCTGTCGGGGGCGTTGTCGACCCGCACCACGATCTCATTGCGCCCCGCTGTGAGCCAGCGCGTGACGTCGAACCGGAAGCGCGCGAAGCCGCCCGCATGGCGGCCTGCGTGGTGGCCGTTGATCCAGACCTGGGTCACCAGCATGGCCCCGTCGAATTCGAGGAAATGGCGCTGGCCTGGCCGTTGGCGCGGCCAGTTTAGCGTGCGGCGGTACCACGCCGTGCCCCGGTACGGTGGCGCGCCCGCGCTGTTTGCGGCATCGACGCTGTGGGGCAGGGTGACGGCTTGCCAGAGGTGGCTGTCCGCCTTCTGGAAACGCCAGCCGGCGTCCAGCGGGACCGTGAGACGCGCTTGCGCGCCTGCGGCAAAAGGCGCCATCAGCGCCGCGGACAGGATCCACATCCATGCAGGTATCGGTGTCGACATGCTGGCTCTGTTCATTGTTGTTGTGCGGCGATTGTCGCCGCCGGGACGCGACACGGCAATTGCGACATTCACCAATCGGCATGTCGATATTTGAGCATCGCCAGACCCTTGGCTGTTTTAGTGCCTCGTCCTGGCGATTTTCGCAATTGCGGCACGCATGGTCGGCTTGCACAATCCAATGCAATGGAAGCAAGGGAGAAATCATGAAACGGCGACATTTATTGAAACACCTGGGAGTGGCCATTCCGGCCGTCGCCCTGTCCGGCGTTGCGCGCGCCGCCGACGCGCTTGCGCCAACCGGGCCGGGGGCGATCGCGAACGGCCCGTTCTCGCCGGACTGGGATTCGCTGGCGACGTATCAGACCCCGGACTGGTTCCGCAATGCCAAGTTCGGCATCTGGGCGCATTGGGGCCCGCAATGCGAACCGGAATTCGGCGACTGGTATGGGCGCCTGATGTACGAGGAGGGCAGCGATGCCTATCGCTACCACGTACAAAAATACGGTCACCCGTCCAGGTTCGGCTTCAAGGACGTCATTCACCAGTGGAAGGCCGAGCGTTGGAATCCGGACAGCCTGATGGCCTTGTACAAAAAGGCGGGTGCCAGGTATTTCATGGCACTGGCCAACCATCATGACAACTTCGACCTGTACCACAGCCGCCACCAGCCGCAATGGAACTCGACCAGCATCGGCCCGCGCAAGGACCTCATCGCCGGCTGGAGCAAGGCGGCGCGCGCCCACGGCTTGCGCTTCGGCGTGAGCGTGCATGCGGCGCACGCCTGGACCTGGTACGAGACGGCGCAGCGCGCGGACAAGAGCGGCCCGTACGCCGGCATCGCCTACGATGGGACGTTGACCCGGGCCGACGGCAAGGGCACGTGGTGGGAAGGGCGCGATCCCCAGGCGCTGTACGCGCAGAACCATGCCTTGAGCAAGAACGAAGGCGATGGCGGCGTGATGCACGCACAGTGGCATTGGGGCGGCGGTGCGTCGATTCCGGACAAGGCCTACTGCGACAATTTTTTCGCCCGGACGCGCGACCTGATCGACTCCCACGACCCGGACATGGTGTATTTCGACGATACGGTGCTGCCGTTGTGGCCGTTCAGTAACGTCGGCCTGCGCCTGGCGGCGCACATGTACAACCGCAGCATCGCCGCCAGGGGAAAACTCGAGGCCGTCATTAACGGCAAGATCCTCGACGCCCGGCAGCGCCGCGCCATGGTCTGGGACATCGAGCGCGGCCAAAGCAACCAGATCGAAGCGCTGCCGTGGCAGACCTGTACCTGCATCGGCAACTGGCATTACGACCGGCGCGTGTACGACAATCGGTCCTACAAGAGCGCGCCGACGGTGGTGCAGATGCTGATCGACGTGGTCAGCAAGAACGGCAACCTGCTGCTGAGCGTACCGGTGCGCGGCGACGGCACCATCGACGAGCAGGAGCAGGCCATTGTCGAGGAAATCGGCCGCTGGATGGCGGTCAATGGCGAGGGCATCTACGACACCCGGCCCTGGTCCGTGTTCGGGGAAGGGCCGGTGATGAAGGAAGCTGCGGCGCCGATGTCGGGAGCCGGGTTCAACGAAGGCAAGAGCAAGCCGTTTTCGGCGGCCGATATCCGCTTCACGGCGAAGGGCGAGAGCGTGTATGCCTTCGTCATGGGCAAGCCGGAAACGGACAAGGTGATGATTGCGTCCATGCATGGCGGCAGTGCGCATCTGGCCAGGCCGGTCTCGAAGGTCGAGCTGCTCGGCTCCGGGCGCGCGCTGGCCTTCCGCCAGACGGCGCGGGGATTGCAGGTCACTCTGCCCGACGACGAGCCTGGGCCGGCGTATGCTCGCGGGCTGAAGATCACATGATAAGGATTTTATGATAAATCTACCTCGCCGCCACCTCCTTGCCGCTTCCGTCGCCGCGGCCGCGACCCTGCCTGGCGCAGCACCCGCCGCCGCACCGGGAACCGGTAGCCGGACGCCGCTGGCACCCACGCCGCCGATGGGCTGGAACAGCTGGAACTCGTTCGCCACCACCATTACCGAGCTCCAGGCACTCGACAACG
Organism: Massilia pseudoviolaceinigra; assembly: GCF_030846505.1. Lineage (NCBI taxonomy): Bacteria > Pseudomonadati > Pseudomonadota > Betaproteobacteria > Burkholderiales > Oxalobacteraceae > Massilia > Massilia pseudoviolaceinigra. The sequence goes on from NZ_JAVCWL010000002.1 coordinate 92,621, forward strand.
CGCGCATCATGGCGCAGAAATTGCTGCCGGCGGGATATGACATATTCACGGTCGACATTCAGTGGTATGAGCCGAATGCCACCGGCTACGACTATCGCAAGGATGCCGAGCTGACGATGGATGAATATGGCCGCTTGCTGCCGGCGCCCAACAGGTTTCCGTCGGCCACCAAGGGCAAAGGGTTCAAAGGTCTTGCCGATCAGATTCATCGCATGGGGATGAAATTCGGTATCCACGTCATGCGCGGTATTGCTCGCCAGGCGGTGCGGATGAATACGCCGATCCTGGGCACGCGCTTGCATGCGCGGGATATCGCCGACACCACCTCCACCTGCGCGTGGAACGGGGACATGTATGGCGTCGACATGACCAGGCCGGGCGCGCAGGACTATTACAATTCCATCTTCGCACTGTATGCATCGTGGGGCGTCGACTTCGTCAAGATGGATGACATGTCGCGTCCTTACGACAAGAACTGGCGCGAGATCGAAGGCGCGCACAAAGCCATCCAGGCATCCGGGCGTGCTATTGCGCTGAGCCTGTCGCCCGGCGAAACCGATCTCAAATGGGCCAGCCATGTGCCGCACTACGCGCAGCTGTGGCGCATTTCGGACGATTTTTGGGACGACTGGAAATTGCTGAAGGCGCAGTTCCAGCGCCTTGAAGAGTGGAACCCCGCCATGGCGGAAAACGCCTGGCCCGACGCCGACATGCTGCCCCTTGGGCGCCTTGCGATGGGCTCGCGCGACACAAAGTTCACACCGGATGAGCAGCAGACGCTGATGACGCTATGGAGCATCGCGCGCTCGCCGCTCATCATGGGTGGCGACTTGCGACATATGGACCCGGGCACGCTCGCCTTGCTGACCAATCCGGAAGTGCTCGCGGTGAATCAAAAGAGCCATCAGAACCGGCCACATCGTGCCGATCCGGGCACGCGCATCTGGAGCGCCCGGGCGAACGGCGCCAAACCGGTCCATTATTTGGCGCTGTTCAACACGGAAGATGCGCCGGTCGAGATCGAATTCGACCTGTCGCGCCTCAACCTGGGCGACAAAACCGTGGCGCTGCGTAACCTGTGGAAACGCCAGGATCTCCCGCCCGCACGCGCAGTCATCCGCCAGACGCTGGTTCCCCATGGTTCAGTCCTGCTGGGTATCGTGGCGTGATCGGGCATCGCACGGCAAGCGCGCAAATTGGCGCACTTGCCACGGTCATCCACCTCCCGCAACGCCGGGAGTGTTGAAGGCGCGCGGGCTGCGGGACGCGCTCTCTGGCAAGCGATTCCCGCGTATGCTGCACTTGGAGCCGCTGGGCGTCGATCTGCTGTCCAAGTCAAAGTACCGACACCGCGGGTGCGGTCGATGCGACATCAAGTTATCCTGCGCACAAGCCCGCGCCACGCTCCCTCGCAAAACGGATTTAGTTCAGGCAAAGCAGGAGTTCGCCTGTCCTTCATCGGCAAAGGACAGGCGAGGGAGGCTTACGGGCGGCCCACCGCCAAGCCGCGCCCGGCCGTGTTCATGTACACCACGCCAAAGGTGTTCATGTCGCCCACCACGATCGCGCCGTTGGAACCGTACTGGTGCGCCCAGTCATTGACGCGCAGCCAGGTGTTGCCGGTATCGGTCGAGCGGAACAGGCCGCGCGTGCCGTTCACGGTACCCCAGATGAAGATGGTGGGGTAGGACGCACCCGTGGCCGCCTTGCCGAAGCCGATGCCGGCGCAGTCGCTGACGCTGTTGATTTTCACGAAGGAGGTGCCGGAATTGGTGGAGCGCATCAGGCCGTTGCCGTTCAGCGGCACCCAGACGTCGCCCCCGCTGTTGGGCGCGACACGGATGCGGTCCGAACCCCACGCTGGCAGCTGGCTGATGGCGTAGAAATTGACACCGCCGTCGTAGCTGGTCCAGAAATTACCGTTGCCGCGGTCATAGGCATAGAACAGGTTCGGGTGGACCGCGTCGCCGACCGGGAAGGCGTTCTTGATGTTCAAGTGGTTGACGGCCGTCCAGCTGGAGCCGAAATTCAGGGAGCGCCAGGTGGTGCTGGAGTCTTTCGGGCTGTGCAGCAGCACGCCGCCGTTGGCTGACAGCGCCACCTGGCCTTGCACGCCGTTCGTGACCGGGGCCTCGGCCCAATTGACGGAACCGTTTTGCGAGTACTGCACTTTCCCCGCCACGCGCGCCATGATCGACGGATTGCCGGGGGCGATTGCCAGACCGGTGGTGGTGCCCATTCTCGGCGTCAGGCGCTGGCCATAGGTGTACGTGTTGTAATGGCGGAAGCCGTCATAGTCGCCGATCGCGCTGACCAGCGGACCGCCCGGCACGCTGACCACGCCCAGCGGCACGGCTTCTTCCAGGCCCTGCACGTTGAAGGTCCAGGTCGGCTGTGCGGCACCGACGTTGGTGGTCTTGAAGATACCGTTGCCCGAAGTGACCCAGGCAGTCTGGCCATTGAACGGGTCGAATACCACCGAGCCGGCCCAGTGGATCGATTCGTCGGCGATCCAGGCGATGCCGTCGGTGGCCTTGCTGGCGTTGGCCACTACGTCGGTCCAGCTGGTGCCGCCGTTCGTGCTCAGGAAGATGCGGTCGCCATAGGTGTCCTTTCCGTCGGCGCTCTTCCATTGCGTCCAGTACATATTGATGGTGGAGGCGATCACGCGCTGGCGATTGTTGGGATCGACGCTGATGCCGCTGAAGGCATTCGTCATGCCGGACGGGGTGACATTGGTCCAGCGCGAGTTGGTCACGTCGTACTTCCACACGCCGCCCTGGTTCATCGGGTCCGATTCTTTCAAGGGGTCATCCAGGCCGCCCGGACCGGCGCCGTTGCCGTAGGTGAGGTAGAGATTGCCCAGGCCATCGTAAACGCCGCGTTGGGGCATCAGCTTGCCAGGCGGGCCGCTGATGGCGGTGAACGTCTGGCCGCCGTTGTCGCTACGGTAAAGGTTCGGGCCGGCCGTGCTGTTGCGCGACACGCCGACGATCAGGCGCTGGGCCACGCCGTTGACCACGCTGGTCGGGTCCGGCAATACGAGGTTGACGCCGTTGTCGTTCGGTGTGGTGGTTACGTTCAGGCTGTTCATGCGGGTCCAGCTGGCGCCCGAATCGGTACTCTTGAACAGGCCGTTGTAGCGCGTACCGGTGTACAGGATGTTGCTCGAGCCGGGGTCGAATGCGAGCCGCTCACCGCTTTGGCGGCCGTAGCCGTTGCCGTGCGTCTTGAACTGCGCCGTCACGTCGGTAAAGGTGAAATTTTGGCCGTAATTGGTCGAGCGCATGATCACCGTGCGGCCATTGCCGAAGTAGCTGGTGCCGGCCAACAGCACGATGTTGGCGGCGTTCTTCGGGTCCACCGCTAGCGATTCGATGCCCATGAGCCCCATGTCGGCTTCCGGCATCCAGTCCATCAGCGGCACCCACTTGGCTGCGCCCTTGTCCCAGCGGTAGGCGCCGCCTACGTCGGTGCGGGCATACGCCATGCCCTGTTCGGTCTTGGCCGGGAACACGCCGGTGACAAAGCCCGCACCGCCCATCGGCACGATGTCCCACTTGTAACCGGCGGCGTTCTGCGCGCACGCGCTGGCTGCGCTCAATACTGTTGCCAGCACGAGCATGGTTTTTATTAATTTCATTAGAGGTGTCTCCTGCTATTCTCACTTCAATTGGAATGCGTCCGTCCAGGACGGCCGCGAACCGGCCGCGCTGGCCGGGCCATGCGAGCTCTTTGCGGCCTCCTTTCTCAAGTGTGAAAGCTAACTTGCCCGCGGCGCGGCAATAGGCATCGTGCCCGGCCGCGTTCAGGCGATCCTTGGTTGATCATCAGTACATGCTGGGTCCCATTGCTGGCTTTTCAGCGCCACATGAGGTCCGTGAAGGCGAAACGGCGTGGTGCCCGCCGTGCGGGACACGGCCAGGATTTTGCTTCATTCGCCTGCCGATTCCGCGAATCTTGAGCTTTCCAGCAACTGCATGGTCCTTTTTCAGGCGGGATGCCGGGCCTCGGTGAAGCGCTCAGATCACGCCAGCCGGCCATACGCGCAAGGGGCGCTGTCGCCTTTGCCGGACGCTTGCGCCAGGTGCGGCCACGCCGTCGGCACCGACGCCCCGTCCCGATCGGCTAAGCGCAAGGCGCCCGGGCAGGAAAGCCGGCCTTCCTGTCACCGTTGCGTTCTGTAGCCCACGTCCAGTGCCCAGTGCCCAGTGCCCTGCGACGCCACCAGCGCGCATGCCGTCGCGCGCGCTACCGAGCGCGTTGCTGGGCAGGGCGCTGACCTGCAACAGCGCGCGATCAGGCATTGTGCGGGCGGCGCTGCCGGGATGCAATTATGAAAATTGCGAAAGCGGCACATTAAATTCATTAGACAAGCGTTCAGCGATGCGGCTCATGCGCATTGATGTGTGCGGCACGCCATGCACATCCCGCGCGGCACCCAGCCTGTTCCGCGTTATTCACGCGTGATGGGGCACGCGCTCGGGCGAGGGTCGTGAAGGCGCCGCCCGGGCCGCAGTTCGTTGCGGGTACCGCTGCCGGCCCGCAAGCGTGTTTGCCGAGGTGAGCGCATTGAAGATCACCTGAGCCGCTTCGTCAATTTCGTGCGTGGCGGTGATGCTTTTCGTAATTGCGACACAATTCTCCACAAGGCACAATGAATTCGGCGATGTACCGGCAGTACATGGGCCAGGGCGCCATCGGCATGAGGGCGCGCGCCGCATTTCGCGCCCGACCGCGTTTCAGGTCCCGGGTGCCTTACCCGTTCCGAACTCGCTGTACCAGACTGGCCGGATGAAGACGATGGCGGGTGTTTTTCCGCTTCATCCTTCTACCCTTCAATGACTGTATGAAAAGAACTTCCAGCCGCCTGTTCGCCTTGTGCATGCCCGGTTTGTCCTGTGCGCCGGTCGATGCCAGTGCGGCCACGTCGCTTTTTACTGCTTGCCGAATCGGCAAAAACTGTTATCGGAGTTGGACCATGAATAAAACGATCCGTACGCTGGCGCACCCTGCATTGTTGTTGATGGCGTTCGCCGCGCATGGCGCGTTCGCAGCCGATGCGTCGCCAACGAAGGCGGGGCCGGCATGCGCGACCACCGCGGCGCCGCGCGCCGTCGGCTATCCCTGGATGTCGATCGGGCGCTGGCGCCAGATGAACGACGAACACCTTGCGCGCGCTGCGCAAGGCGATATCGACGTGATGTTCGTCGGCGACTCGATCACCGAGATGTGGCCGAAGGCGGTCTGGGAGGCTAATTTCGGGCAGTTCAAACCGGCCAATTTCGGCATCGGCGGCGACCACACGGGCAATGTGCTGTGGCGCCTGCAAGATCCCGTGATGATCACCATCAAGCCGAAACTGGTGGTGCTGCTCATCGGTGTGAACAATATCAATCTCTGCGGCGAAAGCGCGGAAGACGCGTTCAGCGGCATCGAGGCGGTGGTGGCAACCTTGCGCAGGCAGTATCCGGCGGCGCGCATCCTCCTCAATGCGGTGTTGCCGGAAGGAAGACTGCCGGATGCGGCGGAGCGCCTCACTGTCGGCCGGCTCAACAAGATGGTGCGGACGCTCGGCGATGGCAATACCGTGTTCTTCCGTGACTACGGTGCCCGCTTCGTCGGTGCCGACGGCACCTTGTCGGCAGAACTCCAGCCGGATTTCCTGCACCTGTCGGAGAAGGGCTACCGGATCTGGGCCGATGCGATCCGTCCGGATATCGAGAAACTGCTGAAATAGAACGCGCAAACCAAAGCTGTGCCCGGCGGTGCGCGAACGCTCATTGCGGTGGCAGCTCCCGGGCACCGGCGCCAGCTGGCGACACGCGCCAGCTTTGCAGGTAAAACGGCGCCGGGCGGGTTACTGGCGCGTAGGCGAGGGTGGTGCCCGGCAGGTGGGGTGAAGCGGTGCGGCTGAAGGGACAATTCGCCCTGATGAAGCGCAACTGTCCCCGCTTGCGCGAGGGCGGCGACTGGGCTATTTAGCGTCTTCTTCGATGATGGCCAGGTCCCATGGGGCCAGGGTCAGTTTTTCCGAGGAAACCACGCGCCGTGCCGAGAGCAGGTCGGTGCCGGCCCGATGCGGGTAGCTGAAGCTCACTTCGGCGCCGGAGTAGTTGAAGTAGTAGCGCACAGTCCGGTTCAAGCCGTTGGTGCCGACGCGCGTGCGCACGTTGGGCGGCAATTGCTGGTCTGGCCCGATCAAGCCGAGTTCCTGCAGCGACGACTGCAAGACGGCCTTCTGCAGTTTGCCCGACAGGTAGGTTCCCGCGTAAATCACCTTGCCGGCGCCGTACTGGTTCGACGTGATGGCGGGCCAGCGGCCGTAGAAAGCATGGTCGTAGTAGGCAAGCGCCTTGGCCGTATCGAGCTGCAGGAATTCGGCCCAGTGGTGCACCTTGTTGTCCGCGCCCGCATCGAATGGATCGCCCTTCAAGGCCAGCGCTTGGGCCAGGTTGGAGAATTCCTGGTAGTGGAAGCCGAGCGCCTCGCGCAGCGGGCCCGGCGCCATGACAGGGCGCACCATGGTGTTTTCGTTGGTGAAGCCGCTCTTGAAACCCATCACCACCCGGCCGCCTTTGTTGATGTAGTCCGTAATGCGCTTGAGCAGCGCGTCGTCCGCCACATACAAGGACGGCACGATCAGCAGCTTGTACGATGAAAAGTTGCTCGCGTCCGGGAAGACGAAGTCGGTACTCACGTTCAGGTCATACAGCGCGCGGTGGATTTGCCGCACCTGCGAAGCGTAATCGGCCTTGCTTCCGGAACTACCCCACTGCGACTCCTTCGCGAAAGGCATATCGTTGATGGCATTGAGCGAATCGCGGCTCCACAGGATTGCCACGTCGCTGTGGATCTTCAGGTTCACCAGACGTGGGCCGATTTTCTTGAGCTCGCGTCCGGTACGGCTCATTTCGGCATACGCCCGGTTCGGCTCCAGGTCGTGCGACAACACGCCCTTCCAGTACGTCTTCTGGTTGGCATGGATCGACGCCCAGTGCCAGTATTCGACCATGTTGGCGCCGTTCGAGAGGTGCGTGTAGACGTCTTCGCGGAACTGGCCGTCATATGGCGGATACTGGAAGGAAGAGCTCCAGTCCGTGGTCTGCGCATTCGTCTCAAGCACCAGGAAATTGTCACGCTTGAGTGAGCGCGTGAAGTCCGCCTGCAGCGTTTGATCGACGCCGCTGTAATTGTCCGGCGTGTTCCAGTGATAGATATTCACGCCCGATATGTCGAGCGCGCGCGCCACGGCTTCCTCGTTGATATCGGTGTGCATCGCGCCGGCGAAATCGTGCGTGACGAACTGGCGCGCCGCGGCGCATTCGCGGATCAGATTCGATTGCCAGGTCAGGAAGTCGGTCACGCGCATCTGGTTCCAGCGCGACCACTCCAGCTTATAGCCGGTGCTCTGGGCGCCATCGGGGCGCGGCAGGTCGACCCAGCTATGCAGATTCTGGCCCCAGTAATTCAGGAGCCACGCCTTGCTGAGGTTTTCCGGCGTGCCGAATTTTTTTTCAAGATGGTGCGTGAAGCGGATGAATACATCGTCGTTGGCCGCGCCGTAACTGCTCGTTTCATTGTCGACCTGCCAGCCGATGACGTTCGGGTTGTCCTTGTAGCGCGCCGCAATCTTGCGGATCAGGCGCTCGGCATAAAAGCGGTAGGCCGCCGAGTCGGTGTTCATGTTCTGGCGCATGCCATAGGTGTTTTTGGCGCCGTTGAATTTGGTGGCCAGGATCTCCGGGTTCTGCTTGGCCATCCAGGCGGGAATCGAGTAGGTCGGCGTGCCCATGATGACCTTGATCCCGGCTTTGCCCATGGCATCGATGACCCGGTCCATCCACGCATACTCGAAGCGGCCATCTTCCGGTTCCCACAAGCTCCATGTCGATTCCCCCAGGCGCACCACGTTGAAGCCGGCGGCTTTCATCATCGCCACGTCTTTGTCGAGCCGCTCGTCAGGCATGTATTCGTGGTAATAGGCCGCGCCATACAGGATGGTTGGAAAGTCGGCCGCTGGAGTCCGGGCGGCGGCCGGTGCCCATGCTCCGGCAGCGATCGCATACGACAGCGCATACGAAAAAATTGTTCGTTTAAGCATTTGAAATCTTCCGGTCGGATCGTCGCTCAGGCAAGCGCCGACCTATTGTGGAACCTTGGCTCCTGGCCGCGCAATTATGAAATTGACCGGCCCGGCACATGATTTGTCACGGACCGTGCGCCGGATCCGCAATTTCATGTCGGACCTTGACGATTTTCGGAATTGCCGGGCCATGGCACTGCTTTCACACTACGTGCACAGATCGGTCAATCAAACCAATGGAAGTAACGATGAGAATGAAGAAAGAGATCAGCCTGTTGTCCAGCGTGCTTGCCATCTGCTGCGCGCCGGTTCTGGCCGCCGAATCGGGCGCCAACGCGCCGCATGCGGCCCAGCCGTGGATGAACACGCAGCTCGCCGCCGGGGAACGCGCGGAACTGGCGGTCAGGGCAATGACCCTGGACGAGAAATTGAAGCTGGTCTATGGTTACCTGGGCGCCGACATGGAGTCGAAAAAGACAAAGCGTCCGGAGCAATCCTACAAGCAGTCGGCCGGCTTTATTCACGGTGTTCCCCGCCTGGGTATTCCGAACCTGTGGGAAACCGACGCCGGCCTGGGCGTGGCAAGCCAGGGCGGCCCGGAGGCGCGGCCCGCAACGGCGCTGCCGTCGGGCCTCAATACCGCAGCCACCTGGGATGTGCAAACCGCCTACGCGGGCGGTGCCATGATCGGCGCGGAAGCGCGCGCCTACGGCTTCAACGTGCTGCTGGCAGGCGGCGTCAACCTCCTGCGCGAGCCGCGCAACGGACGTAACTTTGAATACGCAGGCGAAGATCCTCTGCTTGCCGGCAAGATGGTGGGCGCGCAAATCAAGGGTATCCAATCGAACCGCGTCATCTCCACGCTCAAGCATTTTGCCTTGAATGACCAGGAATCGGGCCGGACCACGCTGAACGTGAAGATCGACGACCGCTCGGCGCGGATGTCCGATTTGCTGGCTCTGCAGATCGCGAAGGAAGAAGGAAATCCGGGCGCCGTCATGTGTTCCTATAACCGCCTCAACGGCGTGTATGGGTGCGAGAGCGACTATCTCCTGAACCAGGTGCTGAAGAAGGACTGGGACTTCAAAGGCTGGGTGATGTCGGACTGGGGAGCGGTGCACAGCACGATTCCGGCCGCCAATGCCGGCCTGGACCAGCAATCGGGCATGCCTTTCGATCGCGCCGATTATTTCGGTCCGCCCCTGAAGGAGGCGGTGTTGAACGGCTGGGTGCCGCAAGCGCGCATGGACGATATGGCGCGCCGCGTCCTGCACGCGATGTTCGAGCATGGCGTGGTGGATCACCCGGTCGCGCCGGCACCCGGGACGATCGACTTCAAGGCCAACGCCGCCGTCTCGCTCAAGGATGCGCAAGAGGGCATGGTATTGCTGAAGAACGCGGCAAACGCATTGCCGCTGGATCGCTCGCTCAAGCGGGTCGCCGTGATCGGCGGGCATGCCGACAAGGGCGTGCTGGCCGGCGGCGGCTCGTCGCTGGTCTATCCGGCCGGTGGCAATGCGGTGCCGGGCATCGAGCCCACGACCTGGCCCGGCCCGGTCATGTACTATCCATCGCCACCGTTGCAAGCCATTGCGCGACGGCTACCGCAGGCGATGGTGGCGTTTAACGACGGCACCGACGCGGCCGCCGCCGCCAAGCTGGCGCGCGAGAGCGACGTGGTCGTGCTGTTCGCCACCCAGTGGACCGGCGAAGCCATGGACGTCCCCAATCTTTCGCTGCCGGGCAAACAGGATGAGCTGATTGCGGCGGTGGCGGCGGCCAACCCCAGGACCGTCGTGGTCCTGGAAACCGGCGGTCCGGTGACCATGCCCTGGCTGCCGAAGGTGTCGGCGGTGCTGGAGGCGTGGTACCCGGGCAGCAGCGGCGGCGAGGCCATCGCCGGGGTGCTGTTCGGCGAAGTCAATCCCTCCGGCCATTTGCCCGCCACCTTTCCGGTATCGGAGTTGCAATTGCCCCGTCCTGTGCTCGGCGGCTATCCCCACGTGGAAGACCAACGCTTCGATGTCGAGTACGGCGAAGGCGCGGCGGTCGGCTACAAGTGGTTCGACTTGAAGGGACTCCAGCCCTTGTTCCCGTTCGGCCACGGTTTGTCCTATACCGAGTTTGCCTTGTCGGACTTGGTGGCGGGCGTCAGGAACGGCATCCTGCAGGCATCGTTTACGGTGAAGAACGTGGGCAAGCTGGCGGGCAAGGAAGTGGCGCAGGTCTATGTTACCCCGGTCAAGGCCCGATGGGAAGCGCCCAAGCGCCTGGTCGGCTTCCGGAAGGTCGACGTCAAGCCGGGCGCCGCCGTTCAGTCATCGATCACTGTCGATCCGCGCTTGCTGGCGATGTTCGACTCCGCCACCAAAACCTGGAAAGTGGCGAAGGGCGATTACAAGGTCATCCTCGCCGCCAGTGCGGCCGACGCCAAGGCCGTCAGCACCATCGTTCATCTGGACGCTGCCACCTACGATGTCAACGGCAAGCCGCTGCGCGGGCAGGGCGGTGCGCGCGCTCTGCAAGGTGTGAAATTTCCTGTACGTAATTGACGGCGCGCCTCGTCCGCTTCTTCGATCAGGGCTTGCTCCGCGCAGCCCAGGTCGGGGAACAGGAAGGAGAACTAAGCCTCTGATTTCAGGGGCTTTTTTTTCGCACCTGCGGCACAGCCTGGCATTGATGGGCGATGTGAAGCAACGCTATCGGCAGCTGCGGGCCGGAAAAAGCAAAGCCGAACGATGTCTGCGAAGGCGGCAAGTGGTTCCAAATCGAGGGTGGTCGTTGCTGAATAATATTCATTTAGGCAGTGAGAGGCAGGCTCTTTTTCATTAGTCCTGCCCATGGCAAGATTTCCCTTGGCATTCAGATCATCCACACAGGGGGAAGCAGCATGGTCAACAACGACGTCAAAGTAGCGCTTATAACGGGTGGCGGCACGGGAATAGGGACGGCCGCGGCATTGGCATTTGCGCGGGCCGGATACCGGGTGGCAGTGGTTGGCCGCAGGCTGGATCGACTCGACACAGTGGTAGCCACGATCCGGCATGCCGGCGGCGAAGGGCTTGCAATACAAGCAGATGTCGCCAATGACGCCGATGCGGACACCCGCGCATGGCTGAGCGGCGCGGTCAGCTCCGTCGCGGCGGAGGCATGAGCATGCGTCTCCTCTCCCTGGTCGTCGCAGTGGCTGCCGGCATGCTGTGCGGCGACACCAGCGCGCAGCGTCTTCCTGACGGCTTTTTCCCGGAAAGTCTGGCCGTCAGTAAAGATGGCACAATGTACGCCGGCAGTGCCACCCAATCGGCCATCGCACGCGTTGCGCCCGGCGCTTCGGATGCAGCGCCGTTTATCGCACCCGGCAGTGGCCTGATGTCGGTGCAGGGCTTGCTGGTCGACGACGAAGGTGCGCAGCTGTTTGCCTGTAGTGCGGACCTCGGGGTAGCACAAGCACCGAAGTCGGCTTCTGCATTGTTCTCTTTCGACCTCGCCAGCGGGAAATTGCGCGGACGGTGGGAACTGCCGGAAGGTGGTTTTTGCAATGATATCGCGCGCGGACCGGACGGCAATCTATACATTAGCGATACCGCAAGAGCGCGCGTGCTCAAATTCGATCTGACGTTGGCGCGGATCTCGGTGTGGAGCGAGCACCCGCTGCTTGGCGGCGCCCAGTTCAATGGGAATGGCATCGTCTTTGACGGCCGCGTACTGTACCTCTCGACATTTTCTGACGGGCGTCTGCTGCGTATTCCCATGTTAGCCGACAGCCTTGCCGGCGTGCCGAGCACGGTTAAGCTGCCCCGTGCGCTGGCGGGGGCCGACGCGCTACGCTATCTTGCACCCGGAAAACTGGTCGCCTTTGAAAATGATATCGGAGGAGGCAATGGAAGAGTTACCGTCATTGAGCCGGAAGGTGCCACAGCCCGCTTGACGACGGTGGCCGAGGGACTGGACGAGCCTGTCAGCGGGATCGTCAACGGAAGCTCCGTGGTGATCGCGGAGTCCCAGTTTCGCAAACTGTTTGGTGATCAGCGCGGCACGCCTCCCGCCCCGTTCAGGCTGCGGACAGTACGCTGGCCGGTGTCGCCCGATGACCTGACGTCGATCGCTCTACCGAAGGGCACGGCTTTTCCCAACGGTATTGCTGCAGCTACCGATGGCACTTTATACGTTGGATTGATCGATCAGGGCCGGCTGCTGCACCGCAATCGCAACGGCGCATGGTCCACGCTGCTGCCCGGATCGAAGGATATATTCGCCGGAACGACTTTGCGGCTCGACACCGCACGCAACCTGCTGTGGGGAGCGTCGCCCGACTTTCTACCGCACCGATCCGGTGCTCGGCTTCACCGGATCTTCTCGGTGGATCTACGCACCCAACGTCTGCGCGATGTGTTGCCGCTACCGGATGCGGGGTTCGGCAACGACATAGCGCTGACGCCGGAAGGGCATGTGCTCGTGACAGACAGCGTCGGGGGCCGGGTGCTGGAATTCGATACCACCACCCGCCAATTTAGAATCATCATCGATCACCCGCTACTGATGCCAAAAAATGGCATCGGTGCGGCAGGGATCGCCCGTGCACAAGACGGGCGACTCATTATCGGCAACTACGGAACAGGGAAGCTACTCATTTTCGACAGCGGCGCATTGCACGAGATGGAACTGCCGCGTTCGCTCGAAAACCCCGATGGGCTCGCATTTTCACCCGACGGCGCGCTCATCGTCCTGGAAGGTGCCGTCACAAGTGGCGAGGGAAAAATCTTGCGGATCCCGGATCCTTTCGCAAAAGGGCAACGGGTCATCGAGGTCATTGCCACAGGGCTCGACAGTCCGACCAATCTGAGCATCGCTCCGGATGGCACAGCCTATGTGACCGAATCGCGCATCCGGCGTCGCTTGATAACGATGAAGGATGCAAATCGGACGCCTACGTTTCGAATATTCAAGGTCCCGGTATGAAAGTAGATGGCAAGCCCCGCTTATATACGCGTTTCAAAAAATTGACTACGGTTAAAGACATGGCCTTGACCCATTTGAAAAACACGGCGGGACGCCGGATGTTATCTCGTACAAGGTCCTGCCACCTCTCTGACCCATCAGCGGCATTGGGCGAAAGATTTGATCGGGGCCGAAGTGGTCTCCCGCATGCTAGTTTCGATAGCGGCTGAGATCGGTTACGATAACTCCGGTTACAATGGCGTTGCAAATTTTTGCGCCAGGTTAACACGGCGTATAGCGGACTGGTCGCTCATTGCCGTCCACCATTCACTTGCGCGGCGGCCATCTGTTCAACGCTACCTCCCCATCGCCATGCAACTGATCCGATTTGCAATGATCATCAAGGGACCTGGCTACGCTCCAGCCGTCCATCGCGCATCTCTGAATTCTCCCGCGTTCTCAACAACGATTGTTTGTGTCTCTCATTTTGAGGAAGCGGTTTCAGTCGCCATCGATTTGCAGCAGAGCGGCATTCAGTTGATCGAATTGTGCGGTGGCTTCACTCAAGATGAGGCTGCCTCGATACATCGGTCGGTGGACATGCAAATACCTGTGGGTGTTGTACGTTACACGCCCGAGCAGCAAGAGCAACTCGCTCAACTTTTTATGCCGTCATCACCGGCATAGGCCACCTTGGCGCCCATCGCCGAACAGGGCGCGCATGGGTGATTCGAAATGATTTGCTGAGGCTGGCAACAAACAACGTCCTCATTCCGAACGAGCAAAGCTGCTGTCAACATCGAGCCAGCGCTTGCTGCTGCGGATCCAGTATTTCCATATACGGCAGATGGGATCGAAGCTTTGTCTGACCGGCCAGGGTCTATTTTCGTCCCGTGCCCAGCCCTGACATAGTCTGTCACTACATCCGCGGCGCGCCGTCCGGCAGCGCCCGGCGGCGTAGCCTGAACCATGCGCGCCCGTCGCCCGCGGCATGCAACTTTCGCCCCAGCCTGCGCCAGCCGATCACCACGCCGGTCATGCTCAAGACGGCGCCGCCGAGACTGAGCGCCAGCATGACCAGGTCCCACAATGGCCGGCGCTCCAGCAAAGGCAGCCAATCCCAACTGTGCAGCATGGCGAACAGCCAGCGGCTCCAGCGCTTGTGGCGGTCGCTGCGGCCGGCCAGCGCACCCGTATGGGGATCCAGATACACCCAGCTCTGGTGCGGATCGGCGAAGGCGATGCGCCACACCGGAAGCGGCTTGCCGGCGCCGCCGGTCATGCTGTGGGCGTCGCGGCTGTAGTAGTACAGGTCGTACGCGTCCAGGCGTTCGACCTTGGCCACCGGATGGGGCAACAGCGCGCGCGCGGCATCGAGCAGCGCGCCGCCAGCGACCGCTGCCGGGCGGCTGGTCCGGCTGTCCAGCACGCGCGGCGCTCCGGCCGCCGGCTGGGCCAGCACCAGTGTGTCTCCCAGCACGCGCGTCCACTTGAGCTCGCGTATCCCCGGGCCTGCAGCGGACAATAACGCCGCCGGCGCCGCATCGTGCGCGGACGGCAGCAGCGCCGTGCCTTCGAGCGCCTGCATGCGCAGCGGTGGCGTGCCGCCGTCGAAGATGCGCCACGGGTTCATCGACATCAGGCCGCTGAAGATCCAGGTTGCCGTCACCACCCCGAATAGCAGGCCGCCGATATGGTGCCAGCGCATCATCGCGCCCGGATAGGGCGAACGCGAACCGCTGCGGTAGGGCGTCCGGAAGCGCCAGCGCAACAGGCCGACGGTGGCGCCGCTGAGAACCATGGCGGTGCCGGCGATCGCCAGCCAGTTGACGATATCGGCCCAGTAAGGCTCGAACACGTTGCCGCGCAGAGGGTACAGCCAGTGGATCCACGCGCCGGCGTAGTTCCACAGCTGTTCATGGCGCGGCGCATCGCGCACCACTTCTCCGGTCCGGCCCGACACATACAGCAGCGTTTGGTCCGGGTCGGCCAATTGCACGCGGTGCAGGGGCCGGTGTCCATCCAGCCCGCGCGAGTGGGTGAAGGGGTCTTCGTCCACCGTGCCCAGGTAATGGGTGCCGACACCCGGGCCGGCGAAGGCGGCGGCGCTGGCCATGGCGCGCGCCTGGTCCGTGAGCGGTATCGGCTCGCCGCTGCGCGCATCGACGGCGATGGCCGCCGCGCCTTTGGCGCCGGCGGGCGAAACAAGGTAGACCGCGTCCCCCCCGCTGGCAGCGGCCAGCCGCAGTTCCTTGAGCGGTCCGGTGATGCCGGCCATCGCCATGGCCTGGTGCGGCCCGAGCAGCGGCGCGCCGGCCTGCAAGGCCGGCAAATGGCGCAGGCGCTCGGCATCGGTCAGTTTCGGATAACCGACGTACATCATGACCACGCCGGAGACGAACCACATCGCGAAAAAGGCGCACAGGACAATGCCAAGCCAGCGGTGGCCCAGCAATAGCAGGCGTTTGAACGAGCTTCCCATCGGCGGCCTCAAAACGCCACGCGCAGCGCAAGGTCGGCCGTGCGCGGCGCGCCCAGATAGGCCATGCTCGCACCGAGGTTGACGGCGTGGACCCGGTCTCCCGCATTGCGCACCCGTCCCACCACCGTGACATCGTGGCTGATCTGGTAACGCAGGCCCAGGTCGAGCAGGGTGTAGGCCGGCCAGGCGATGCTGTTGGCCGCATCGGCATACACGCTGCCCACGTAGCGCAGACCGAGACTGGCCTTGATGGCGGGCGTGACGGCGTAGCCCAGCCACAGGTTGGCGACCGACCGCGGCGTATTCGCGGGCGTCTTGCCCGCCAGCGAGACGCCGCCCTGGCGGTATTGCTCGTATTGCGCATCGACCCGGGTCAGGTTGCCCTGGATCGACCACCGGCGCGTCGGTTGCAGGCCCAGCGACAGCTCGACGCCGTTGGCCGATTGCTCGCCCACCAGCACGGTCACGGCGCTGTTGTCCGGGTCCTGGGTGGCGATGTTTTTGCGCTCGATGCGGTACGCCGCCACCGTGGCCGCGCCTTTACCTTGCCAGAAGTCCAGCTTGGCGCCGATCTCTCCCTGCCGTCCGGTGGTCAGGTCGCTGTTGTTGCGCACGTCGCCAAACGAGGCGGTCGACAACACGCCCGACGGCGGGTCGGCCGCCGTTGCATACTGGACGTAGGCGGTGGTACCCGGCGCGAGGTCCCATACCAGCCCGGCGCGGCCGGTGGTCGGGCTGTAGCGGCGCGCAAAGCTGGCCGGGTTGGCGGCGTTTATCTCGCGCCGGTTAACCAGGTCCAGCTCAATGCGCTCGTGGCGCAGCGCGCTCACCAGGTTCAGCGACGGCGCGATGGCGGTGCGGTTTTCGATGTAGGCGGCGCGGGTCGTGACCTTGTTGTCGCGGTCGGGCCGCAAGGCCGGGCTCATGCCGGGAATGTCGAAGAAACGCTCGGTCGCGAAGGCGTACGGATCGACGCTGCCGAGCGAGGCCGGCAGGCTGTTCGGAAAGCGGGTCTGCCGGTTGACGCTGACGTCAATGCCGAGCGCCCAGTCGCTGCGCCGGCCCGCCAACTCGCCCTTGTAGGTGGCGTCGAGGCGCTCGCCCAGCATGCGCTGCTCGTGGCGCTGCAACAGGATGCCGGAGCGCTCCACGGCCGTGTTGGCCGGGTTGAAGCGGTAGCTCTCGACGTTACGGTAGTCCCGCACGGCGTCGTAGGCGTACACGGTATTGGTGAGCTGGACCGCATCGCTGGCGCGCCATTCGGCCACTGAGCGCAGCCAGTGCACGCGCTGGGCGTAGACGCCGTCGGCGCTGTTGTAGTTCTTGAAGCGGGTGGCCGGATCGATGCGCGCGCGGCCGCCGACCGGATTGAGGAGCGGCGTGCCCCAGTAGGGCCGCTCCACATTCTCTTCCTGGAACTCGTAGGCCAGAATATGGGTAAAGCGCGGACCGAGGTCGGAGCGCAGCGATGCCGCCAGCTGGGTCGAGCGGGCGCCGCTGGCGTCGATCCAGCTATCGGCGTCGCGATGATTAAGGTCGATGCGGATGTGATGCTGGTCGCCGAGGCGCTGGTTTGCGCCGATGGAAGCTTCTTTCAAACCATCCGTACCAAGGCGCACCTGCGCCTCGCTAAAGTCGCGCCGTTCGGCTACCTTGGTGATGTAATTGATGGAACCGCCGACCGCCCCCGAGCCGAACAGAAAGCTCGACGGGCCGCCGATGGCTTCCACCCGGTCGATGATCCAGCTGTCGACCGGGCGCGCCGCGATCGCATACTGTACGTTGACGCCGTTGAAGAGCTGGCTGATCGATCCGCTGCCAAAGCCGCGGTAGCTGACGCCGATATTGCCTGGCGCATTGTGGGCGGTGACGCCGGGAATGGCGCGCAGGATTTCCTGGGTGTCCTGGGCGCCGCGCGCGTCGATCATGGCGCGGTCGACCAGGGTGACGGTGGCCGGTGTTTCGCGCGGTGTCAGGCCGAGCCGGCTGCCGGTGGCGGTGGCCGTGTCCAGGTTGAGCTTGCCGTTGGCGCGCGGCGCGCTTCCCGTGATCTCCACCGTGGGAAGAGGCTCATCGGCACGGGCGTGGGGGTTCATGGCGGTGCAGGCAAAGGCCAGCGCCGCCGCATGGAATGGGGTTGCAGTCATTTGGTGCTCTTGTTTCGTTTGCCTTGTGACAGGCGAGTGGAGATGGACGCCGCATGCGGCGCCTGATCGGCTTGCTTGAGCCGATTCGTGAGCGAAGTCTTACCGGGTCAGAGCGACGGCGGACCGCGTGCTTGCGCGGCTGTCCATTCGAAGCGGGCTTTGGGCGCGTCGGGGAGACGCGCGGTGGGTGGGGCGTCGGCGACGGCAAGGGCCGGCGGGCAAGGCGCTTGCGGCAACAGGAGCATGCCGTTGCCGTGATGGCAGTACGGGCAGTGCTTGAGCTTGCCGTCGTGCGGCGCGGGCGCGGCGTCGCCGCCGCCCGCCAGTCGGTCGGCGGCGGCCCCCGCGCTGCCAGCCCGGCAGATGTCAGCCTGCGGGTAGGGCGCGCCGGCGTTGGCGGCGAATGCATGCGAGAGCGCCGGCGCCAGCACGGCCACGAGCATGGCCAGCACGGCCAGCCAGGACGCCAGGACATTCGCCCTGCGGTTCATGCGCATCGCCGCACTGCTCTCATCGTTACGCCGCTCTCATCGTATACATGCGCGGATTGTAGCAGCGCCGATAAACACCGTAAACGGCGCCGTGCCGGCGCAGGCAGGTTCGCGGACATTCAGAAGCGCCATGCCAGACCGGCGCGCAGGGTGCGCATTTCGCCCGGATGGGTATGAATGTCGGCCACCGGTGCAGGCTCGCCCGGCAACTGCGATGCGTAGTAGTAGTCGATATCGCTCACGCGGCGGTCCAGCAAATTGAGCACTTCGACGGTCAGCTTGAGGTGCGGCGCGAGCCGGTAGCCGAGCTTCATGTTGAGCAAGGTGGACGAGGGCGAGCGGACCGAATCGTCTTCGACCAGTGCGCGCGGGCCGAAGTAGCGCAGGCGCACGCCGCCCGACCACGGGCCGGCGGCGCCCGACACACCGACCGAGGCAGTGCGGGTGATCGACCCGGGGATGAATGCGCCGGCCGGATCGCTGTCGCGAAAGCGCGCGTGCGACCACGCGAGGTTGGCATCGATGATCCAGTCTTTCGCGGGCGTGTAAAAATTGGCCAGCTCGATGCCGTGCCGCCGGCTCGGGCGGCCTGCTTCGGTGGTGCCGGCGTCGCCGATGAAGATCAGTTCGGAATCGAGGTCGAGCTTCCAGGCGGCGATGGTGGTTTGCATGCCGGGCACCAGGCCGGCCAGCCGCAAGCCTGCCTCTTTGCCGGTTCCCCGCACCAGCGGCGTGGCGCGCTTGATGTCCGCACCGTCGGCGTCCACCGCCAGGCCGGTCTTGGGATCGACAGTGCCGGTGACGCCACGGGCGTCGTTGCTGTGGAATCCCCGTCCCCAGTTCAGGTACATCTCCGCATTTTTCCCCAGCGTGAAAATCGCCGTGAACTTCGGACTGGTGATGCCGGCATTCACCTTGCCCGAGTTGGCGGGCCTGTCGCTGTGGACATCGAACGCGTAGCGGTCGGCGCGCAGCCCGGCGACAGTGCGCAGCCATGGCGCCCAGACGGTGCTATTGGACAGGTACAGCGCGCCGCTGCGCTCCTTGACCCGGTCCTCGCGCACGGTCGAGCGGCGCTGGCGCGCCTCGCTCAAATACAGGCCGACCGGGGCCAGCCTGTCCTGGCGCAGCTGAACGCCGAACGCTGTCTCGGAAGCGAAGGGGCCCAGTGCGTGGCGCCATGTGCGCTGCGCGTCCAGGCCGAGAATCTGCCGGCTTTCCGCCTGGTGGAACTGGTCGCCGTGCTCCGGATCGTCCAGTGCATAGGTAAAGTCGCTGAACAGGTCGAGCCGCGATGTGATGATGTAGGCATTGGCCCTGGCGCTGCCCGTGCCGTACTGGCGGCTCCACTCGCCCGACAGGCTGTAACGCGAGGTTTCGCCGCCATCCGTGGGCGCGAGCGTGCCATAGCGGCCGATCAGGCCGGCGTCGAGCGCGCGTTGCGGCACCTGATCGGTCGACGTCCACGACGAATGCATGCCCATCGCCGTCATCCGCACATCGTCGTCGCCGCGCCGCCAGCTGTACGACAGCACGCCGTTGACACGCTTGTAGTCTTCCGGCGTCTCCCACGGGCCATCCTGGCCCGCGCGCTCGAGCGCGTACAGCAGCGTACCGGCGGCGAGCGGGGTGGCGTTGGCGAGCAGCGCGCGGCTGAAGCGGTTCTGGCCGGTCTCCAGACTCAACAAGCCTTGCTCCATTTGCCGCACGTAGTCGAAAGCGGCCGCGCCGGCGACGGAAAAATCGCCTTCCTCGGCGTAATAGGTGCCTTTTTTATACGCGATGGTGCTCACCAGCTCCGGAATCAGGAAATTGAGGTCCGAATAGCCCTGGCCGTGCGCATTGGTCGGCAAGTTGACCGGCATGCCCATCACGGTGGTGCGGAAATCGGTGCCGTGATCGAGATTGAATCCGCGCGCAAAATATTGATTGGCTTTGCCGTCGCCGGCGTGCTGGGTCACGATCAGGCCCGGCACCGCTTCGAGCAGCTCGCCGGTGCGCAGCAAGGGGCGGTTTTCGAGCTGCCTGGCGGTCACGGTGCCCTGGTTGGCCGAATCGGCGACGCCGAGCGGTATCAGGCTGGCGGACACGCGCACTTGCTGGACGGAGGATGGGGTATCGCCGTCGACGGTGGCGCTGGCAAAGGCGGGCATGGCCAGCAGCAGCATCGGCGACAGCAGGCGCAGCCCGCGTTGCGACGGGGCAGGGGTGATATTTTTCACGGGTACTCTCGGTTAAGACCGGGCATGCCGGTCTGCTTGTTTTATACGGCGCACATCCCCGTGCGCCGAGAAAAAGAAAGCTGCGGCCGACAGAGGCGCGAGAGTCGATGGAGATGAGGGAGCGGCGGCATTGCGCGCGGTCCCAGGCGATCCACAAACACGACAATTCCCGGCCGCTTGCTTCCATGCGTCCTGGCCGGTATCCGGGCTGACAGGTCAGATTGCCTCGCCTTCCCATGCCAGCGGCACAGTGGACCAAAGAGACAACCGGCCGCACGTCGTTGGACGACATGCGGCGCCTGTTTTACCGTTGCGGGGACAGCACACGTTTGCCGCTGGCATGCCAGCGCGTGTTTCCCGTTTAACTGCGGCCTTCGGAACAAGGCCGCGAGCACCAAAACGTGGCAATCATAACGGCTGCTGATGTATTTAGCAACGTTTCCATATGCAATGACAGGCCGAGCCCAAGGAAGCGCTACGCTTGCCGGCCACGCTGGAACCGATGGCCCGGGCCTTGAGTTCAGGCAAGCCGGCGCTTACCAGTTGTATTTCAAGGTCGCCCGCGCCGAGCGGGAAAGGCCCAGATAGCAGCTGTGGGTGGCGAAGCAGGAGGCGACATAGTCCTTGTCCGCCACATTGTTCACGTGCAGTTCAGCCATCCAGTCGTTCATGCCTAGCCGGCCCAGTTCGTAGCGCAGCGCCGGACATGGAAATTCTGTTCGGTGACGGTGTACGGCGTGCAGGCGCGCGCCGCTTGCCAGGGCGCGGCGCCGGGGCCGGCATCATCGGCGTAGACTTCCTGGCGCAGCATCACGCCAGCCAGCGCGCGGCTCGCTTCGCGCTCCTCGGCCAGGGTCAGACCGGGCGGCAGCGGCGTGTCCGGCAGCAGCAGGGCGCGCGCCTCGCGCTCGCTCAATCCCGGTTCGCGGAAGTACTCGCCGCGGCCGCGGGCGTGCGGCGGTCCGTCGAAACAGTCCGCTATCCGGTCGCGGCCGAGCCAGGCGCCGGTATGGAACCAGGTCCTGGTGTGGATGGGCGGCACATGCGACGCCTCGGCGATATTGTCGGCCGCTGCCTCGCAGGCCGCCAGCGTGCCGAATTCCTCCGTATCCCACTGTTCCACCATGCCGAAGCCGCGAAATTCGCGCTCCTCTCCATCGAAGTAGCCGTGGTGGTAGGCGTAGCGGGTGACGAAGCGGCTGCGGCTGATATGGTCCCAGGTTTCGACGCGCTCGACCACGTGCACCGGGAACGGCAACCGGGTGAGCCAGGGCTTGCCGCCGCGCTTGTCCTGAAGGTAGAAACGGGTCGATGTGGCGTAGTCGAGGACGGTTTCGGCGCCCAGGATGTTGTCGGTCCGGACCAGCAGATGGGGCTTGCGCTCGCCCATCAGGTTGACGTAGCGCATAGGCCGGCCTGCATCGGCCGGCAAGGGCGAGGACCAGACCAGGCAGATGGTGCCGTTGCCGAGCAGGTCGACCGCCGCGATGTTGACCAGGTCGTCGATGCGCGGGAATACCTGCATGCGGTGCGCCGCGCCCCAGGCATTGCCCGACTGGTTGAAATACAGGCGCACGCCCTCGCTGTGCAGATAGATGATGTCGGCGCTGCCGCTGCCATCGATATCGGCCAGCCGGATGCGGCGATGGTCGAACTGGCCGGCGTGGTCGAACCATGGCGGGTTGTCCATCGTGACCTTGGCGCCGAAACGGCCGAAGCCGAGGTTTGGCCAATAGCACACTTCGCCATTGCGCAAGCGCACGATGTCGGCCAGGCCGTCGCCGGAAAGGTCGGCCAGGTGGATCGATTCGCTGGCATCGGCGAAGACCACGCGCGGGCCTTTTTCCTCGTCCAGTGCCGGGAATACGCGGCGCGCCGGGCCGAAGCCTTCCTCGCCCAGCGAGGGGTGCCAGAGCAGGGCGTCGTCTTCGGTGATCATCACATCGGCGCGGCCGTCGCCGTCGAGGTCGACGAAGCGCAGGTTCGGGTCGCGTGATGGCAGGTTCAGGGGCGCGCGGAACGGTTTGAACGGTTGCCAGCCTTCGCCGTCGTCGTGCTCGTACAAGCCCGGCATGGGGCCTTGCATGACCACCACGTCGGGCCGCCCGTCGCCAGCGAGGTCGAGCAATTCCACGCCGCCGGCGAGCGACACATTCGGCCGCAGCGCGACCGTTTCGAGCGGCGCGAACTGCGCGCGCCCGGCCAGGGGGCTGATGTTGCGCGTGTAGTACCAGAATCCACCCTGTTCGGTGAGGATGCCCTGCACGCCTTCGCCATGCAGGTCGGCCCAGCGATAGGCGCTGCCATCGACCCCGGCCGGCAGGTTGGCCAGGCTGTCGGCATCGACTTCTTCCACCGTCTCCTGGACCACGGGCCTTGTATATCCGAACTCGACTGGCGGCACGCTGCTGCGCGCGTAGCCGTCGCCGCAGCGCCGGTAGCCGCTCTGGGTGACCGCTTGCAAAAAGCTGTAGGCCGCAGCGGCGTGCTGCTGGTGCGCATGGTCGTGTGCGTGGTCGTGCGCGTGGCACAAGTCGGTGGAGTGCACCAGGCAATCGCGCCCGACTTCCGGCTCGCACGGAAAATGGTGAAACATCAGCACGCGCCGGCACAGGCGCGCGGTGCGTACCTCGAAGCCGGCGCGGTAGCTGGAGAATGGATCGGGACGCGCCGGCCACGGATGGAGCAGGGCGCCGGCCGGGTCCCTGGCGCAGTCGTCGTGCGGCCCTGGGGCGTCGGCGTCATGGTCGCCATAGTCGAACACGAGCTCGAACATCCAGTCCGGATCGATGTCGGGCAGCGCGGCCGGGCGCTCGCCTGCGATCAGCAGCGGGGTGCGGTTGCCGTAGAGGATGCGCTTCGGGTAGCGGTTGGCGCTGCGGCTGGGATCGTTGCGCGCACCGCGATTGCGCTCGTGCGCCTGGTCGAGGTCGATGCCGATGCCGTCTTCCGCCTTGTATTGGTGGAGCATGGCGTTGCCCTTGTCGTCGCGCGTCTGGCAGAGCAGCCAGCTGAACACACGTTGCGGGCCGCCACACGGGGAGTCGGCGATGCGTGAGTCGTCGTCCAGGCCGTAGATGGTGAGGATGTTGTCCTTGGACCAGATGCGCCAGTGCGTGTCGCCGTCGGCGTGCCGGGTCCAGCGTTCGATGCGCGCGAACAAGCCCTCGATGCGCGGCCGGTAGCGCTGCAGCGTATGGCCGGGGACGCTGTCGCGGTCTTCCTGCCGTCGGCCGTCGGACCCGAGCACAGGCACCAGGTCCTCGGCGCCGGCGAGGATGAAGACGTCCGACTGGTCGCCATCGTCATACCGGGGCAGGCCTTTGCTGGTCTTGCGGGTGATGGCGGGCAGGGCCAGGCTCCAGCCGAAGCCGAAGGCGCTGTTGCCATTGCCGGAGTCGTACCCGAGCGAGAGCTGGGGACCGAAACCGGCGCGTCCCGGGCTGGCCGCGATCGGCACCGACATCGATCCGGTGCCGGTGGCCGGGTTGGCGGCAAATTTCTCGCCGATCCCGCTGATCGCGCCGCCGCCTTTTGGCAGGGAAATGGAGGGCGGTGCGGACTGGCCCTGCCCGGGTAAGGTCTGCCCGCTTTGGGTAGCGGCGTCGCCTTGCACGCTTGCTGAACGGTTTGCTTCACGAGGGTTCTGCACCGTCGCCTCCGATCGCTCTTGCACTCGAAAATGGTCGCCCCATGTGGCGTCGGGATGCGATGCTGTTGTGTGCGCCTGGCATGATCACCGGTCAAGCTTAGTAGCTTGCAGCGCATGTAAATACACACATTGTCACGTCGGCATTCATGTCACAATATGGTCGATATGGGCTCGCTGTGTGCACGAACAGCGCAAGGCCAGTGATCGATAGACGACGCGTTCAATGCAGTTGTTTCGTTAACCACACAGCCAGCCGCCGCGCTCCGCTGCTCCCGGCAGCAGCGACGCCGCTCCGTAACGTGGGTGCCAGGAGGACAGTAGCTTGAACGGCGAGCGCAGCCTGGCCGCGAGCGCAGCGCAGTTCTTTTTTGTCTGTCCGGGCAAATGGGTGGCAGCCGATCGCCGCCTTCCAACGCAGGAACGCAACGATTCCAATCCCACTTGCAGCGGATGCAAACTTCCACGGCTGCTCGCGATCGCGGCTGCGGGTCTTCACTGGCCACTTACTTGACCTCCCTCTGGAACGGCGCCGCAGGCAGGTCCTCGGTGCTGTACAGATATTGATGAAGCGCAGGTCCGGATTGCTGGAGGCGGCCGCCTACGATGTGAACGGCAAGCCGCTGCGCGGGCAGGGGTGTGCGCGGGCTCTGCAAGGTGCGAAATTTGCCGTCCGGAATTGACGATTTGCACGGAAAACAACTACAACACTGAAATGTGAAATTTTTTATCATGTCGCGCGATAAATCTTAGACAGATGCTATCATTCAAGCACACGTGCGCACGGGCGCAGGTACCAACGAAGGAGTTCTCATGAAGTCCATTCAAAGTTCCGACGAGTCAGGTGAGTCAGTCATCATTACCTCCGAAGTAGCCCAACATGACGCGCCATTGATCCTCGATCTTGGCACGCGCAAAAAGAAGCAGGTCAAGGGGCTGCGCCGTGGCGAGGGCAAGTTAATGAATCGAATCGGCATCGTCCTCGACGAGCTGAAGAAAAGCGGCCAGATCGCCGCATCGGCACAGCCCATCGTGCTGGTCGTGCGCGAGAAGCGGGAGAAGGGCTTGAAAGCCCTGTTCAAATCCTAAGCCGGGGGAATCTCATGTCCGAACTGAAACTCGATCCTATCGTTGGTCGCATTACCATCCTGCGAAAGGATGCGGCGACCGGCCACGTCTACGTGGCCACCAATCTGCGTAACCTTGGACGCAAGAAAAGAAGCACCAAGCTGCTGCGTCCGCTCGAAAAACTGATCCGCCGTGTCGGCAAGGCCCAGGCGCGCAGTGCCGTGATCTATACCCAGCGCCACGAAACGTCGAATCGCAAGAAGAAGAACGGCTGGTTGTATGACATGATGGCCAATATGCGCAAAGCGCAAAAGCAAGCCTGGAAGAGTACGCGGAAATAAAGCACCGGTGAAGACTGGCGGGGCCGCTTTTGCGCCCGCCCGCCCGCACATCCCCCTTTTTTTGCTCTGACGTCAGTGCTGGCATCGTGCCGGCCTGCCTTTTCATGTCTGCGTGATCGGTCCTATGAGCCTGCAAGCGCCCACCCACGTACCGCCGCCATCCGCACGCCCGGTGCTGCGGACACGGGCGAAATGGCTGCTCGAGAGCGCCAGATTGCCATCGGTATTTCCGGCAAGCACGCCGGCTCTGGGCGCCAGCGCGGCGCCGGCCCACACCGTGCACAGCCATGGAACGGTGATCTTCGGCCTGTTGCGCCTGTGGGTGCGCTACAGGGTGGCGCGCCTCCTGCGCCCGGCGCAACTGGGGGAAAGCGGCGACGCCATCGGCCTGCGGCTGGCGCTATACCAGGGCTTCTGGTTCGATCTGTTGCAGCGTAGCGCCCAGCCCCAGGGACCGTTCCCGGCCGCCATGCGTCCGTCCTTGCAACGGCATGCGCGGCCGGCGCCATCGATGACGTTTGCCGACATCGACGCGCTCGTCCTGCGTGATCTTGGCACACCGGTCGCGGCACTGTTTTCCCGCTTCGACCCACAGCCTGTCCGGGTGGGCAACTACACCGAGACATACCGGGCCACGCTGCGCCGCGAAGCGGTGGAGGTCGACGTGCGGATCCAGCGCGCCCATCTGGCGCCAAGACTGCAACGCGACCTACGGATACTCAAGCTTCTCGCCAAGGTGCGGCACCGCCTCAAGGGACCCCGGCGCACCCTCTTCGACGACATCATCGACGGCTATGCCGAGCGCCTGCCGGCCTTGCTGGATCTGCGTTACGAAGCGTCGGCGCGGCGCCGCATGCGCAGGGTGCTGCGCGAACACAAGGTGTATGTGCCGCGCCTGTTCCGCGCCTATACCAGCAAGCACATACTCGTCCATGAACATATTGCGGCGCCCAGCGTGCAAGAGCTCATCGATCTGCGCGAACGCGACCCGCAGGCCGCGCAGGGCTGGTTGCGCACGAACGGCATCGAGCTCGATGTGGCCGGCCGGCGCGTCTACCATTCCTTGCTGCGGCAAATCTGCGAAGACGATTTTTTCAACCAGAACATGGTCCCGTCGAATATCCTGTTACTGCGCAACAGCCGCTTCGCCATACTCAGCTGCGACGCCACCGCCTCGGTCGACAAGCGTTTCCTCACCATCTTCAATCTGGCCATGGCCGCATTGGCCAACGAGGCGTACGACAAGTTCGCCGACATGCTGTTTTTGCTGTGCGATTCGCTGCCGGCCAGTAATCTGGCGAACGTGCGCGCCGAGTTGATCCGCACCGTCCGCAATTACGCGGCGCGCGCCGTGCTCGACACTCTCGGCCACGAGGAAAAGTCCTTGTTTGTCCTGACCCGCGACGTCTCGGCCATCCTCGACCGCAACGGCATTGTGCTGGACGCCCAAATGTTCAAGCTGATGGACGCCATGGGCAGCGCCGACGCGCTGGTGGCGCAGTGCTGCCCGCGCATGAATCACCGCACGGAACTGGAGCGCTTCGCCAAAAAGGCGGCGGCGCGCCAGATGCGGTCGGTATTCGCCGGCGGCGTCAGAAAGGCCGTGGCCGGCATCGTCGGTCCGATTAGCGAATTGGTGCGCTTCGAAACGGCGTCGGTGCGGAAGAAGGCGCAGAACTTCCGCGCGAGCACGGGCAAACTGGCCTATGTCGGCGCAACCTTGGTCAAGTGGGTCGGCCGGGCCGTGTTGATCGGCGCCGTGTATGCCGGCTGGATCTACCTGCATCAGCATCACGCCGACGTGGTCGCGCCGCTGCGCCATACGGCCGCAACGGCGCATGCGCAGAATGTTGAACATTTGCCGGTGGGTGCGTGGTTCGCCATTATCATCGGCGCCATGCTGGTCTATGGCAGCGTGCGCAGCATCCGCCGGCGCCTCGAACAGGAAGACCGCGTGGTGCGGGGCGCCGCTTGAAGACGCTGGACCCGCGCTTGATCCCATCGACGCTGGTGTCGCGCGGCCGGCAGGCGCCAGTGGATGTGCAGCCCCTGGAAACAGCTTCGCTCGCAAGGACGCTGGGCCTGGTTGCGCGCATGCTCGGGTGGATTACCCGTCTCATTCTGTACCGCTTGCGCGGCCGTCCGCTGGGGTTGGCCATGGCGGTGGAAATTCGTTCGCTCATCGAGGACATGGGCGGGCTGTGGGTCAAGACCGGCCAGCTGCTGTCGCTGCGCACCGACCTGCTCAGCCCGGAATTCAGCCGCGAACTGTCGCGCCTGCAGTACGCCGCCGTCGGCTTCCCCTTTGTCATCGCCCGGCGCTGCATTGAAGACGAACTCGGGCAGCCGCTCGAAGCGGTGTTCAGCCATTTCGACGAGCATCCCGTGGCCGCCGCCTCGATCTGCCAGGTGCACCGCGCCACCTTGCGCTCGACCGGCCAGAGCGTGGCAGTGAAGGTGCAGCGGCCGGGCATCGACAAGCGCTTTGCGCGTGACCTGTTCCTGTTGCGCATCATGCTCAAATCCATGCGCTACATGCCTGGCATGGGTTTTTTCACCTGGGATGAAATGCTCTGGGAAACCACCCAGATTTTCCGTGAAGAAGTCGACTACCGCTACGAAGCCTCGAATACCCTGCGCCTGCGCAAGTCGCTGCGCGCGCACAAAGTGTACGTGCCCAAGGTATTCGACTGCAGCACGCGCCGCCTGCTGGTGCTCGAATGGGTGCCGGGGGTGCTGATGTCGAGTTTTCTGGAGATGGGCCGCGAGGATCCCGAAGCCCTGCGTCTGTGGTGCCGGGAGAATCATGTCGATGCGGCCAAGGTCGGAGAAAAGCTGTTCCTGACGTTTTTTCGCCAGCTATTCGAGGACAACCTGTTCCACGGCGATCTGCATCCGGGCAACATCCTGCTTCTGCGCGACAGCCGCCTGGCGCTGATCGACTTCGGCAGTGCCGGCACCAACGACGCCACCTTGCTGGAGTATTACAAGATGTCGATGAAGGGCGTCGGCGAGCAAGACTTTCCGATGGCCGTCGATTACCTGTTCCTGCTGTCGGACCGCTTGCCACCGATCGATATCGAAGCGGTCAAGGCGAAAGTGGTGCGTACCTACCAGGCCTGGTCCGAACGGGCCGAGCATTCCGAGTTGCCCTACTACGAAAAGTCGATTGGCAATATGGGGCTCGAAGCGGGCAATGTGCTGATCGAAAACCAGATCGTGCTGAGCTGGTCGTTCATGAAGATCAGCCGCACCTGGGCCACGCTGGATGCCTCGCTGGCGGCGCTGCTGCCCGAGGTCAATTACATGAAACTCGTGTCGAAATACTTCAAGGGCGCCCAAAAGCGCGCTGTCGGCCACCTGTGCGAACGCGGCGTCGTCACCCTGGTGGAAAAAATGCACGCCGCCAGCGCGGAAGCCCAGATGCAGCTCGAGGAAATGGGAAGCAAGATGTTCCGTCTGCGCGCCCAGATGTCCAAGGGTGAATATTTCGTCGACAAGATCCTCGGCTTGGTGACCCGCGCCGCGCAGGCGCTCACGGCCGCCGTCCTGCTCGCCTTTGGCGTGATCGAATTCGAATTCGAGCACGCGCGCCACGCGACGGTCGCGCAACTGATCGATGTCATTCCCGACTTCGCCCATGAAAACCGCGCTTTCACGCTGGCCGCCCTGGCGCTATTTATGTATTGCGGGTCGCGTCTGCGCGCCGCGCTGAGAGGGCCGGGCGGGTGAGCGGGGCCGCCCATGGCGCCGCTGCGCAGCCCGGCGCGAGTCCGGTTGTCTAATTATCTTAATTGTTCTTTACGTAACTTCTTTTTTGATCCATAGTCCGTTCAGGAATTGTTGACAAGGTGCATCGCTACGACGACGCACGCCCGTCTCGGAACATGGATGAGAGCACATTAACTCAAGGGGATTGCATGCACTTGCAGGAGATCGTGAACGTCGAAATGAGGAATGAATTGCTTGTTCGAGCCGGTGCCGCCGTCAAGCTGCGCGCCGCCCGGCAAGGGACGGGCGGGTGAGCGGGGCCGCCCCCGACCCGGCCGTCCACGACGCCGCCACCCAGGCGAGCCTTCCTGCGCTGACCGAACTGCAGCTCGCCTACCTGATCGGCCCCGAGTTGCCCGAACTGGGCGGCACCGGGTGCTGGCTGTGCTGGGAGCTGGAGCGCCCCGAATGGGACATGGCGCGCCTGGAAGCGGCCTGGAACACGCTGGTCATTCGCCACGAGACCTTGCGCACCATCTTCGACGGCGCCGGTCAGCACGTTTTGGCAACCGTGCCCCACTACCCGGTCGACTGCCTCGACCTGCGCGGCGCCGGCGTGGCGCAAACGGCGCTGCAACTGGAGCGGCTGCGCGACCAGATGTTCGACACCCGCAGCGATCCGGCCCGCTGGCCGCTGTTCCGGGTCGCGGCGGCGCGTACCGACGCCGGCATGCGGCTCTGGCTCGGCTTCGACATGATCATGATCGATGCCGCCAGCATCTTTCGCCTGATCGGTGAATTGGGCCGGCTCCACGACGATCCGCACACGCCGCCGGCGCCGTTGACGGGGCATTACCGCGATGTCTTCGCCGCCCGGCACCAGGAAAAACTGCGGCGCCAGCATGTGTGCGCGCACTACTGGAGCGCGCGGCTGGACGACTTCCCGCGCGCGCCCGAGCTTCCGGTCAACGCCGTGGTGCCGACCGGCGGGCGTTTCGTGCGCTACGAGCAGCGCATCGGCGTCGCACACTGGAAAGCATTCCAGGGCTACGCCGCCGCGCGTTCGCTGGGACGCGTGCCGGCCGTCGTCGCCGTCTTCGCCCAGGTGCTGGCGCGCTGGGCGACGCAGCCGCGTTTCGCCCTCAACCTCACCGTCGGCAAGCACCTGGCCGAAGCCATTCCGGACGGCGTGCTGGGTGAATTCAGCAGCAATGTGCTGCTCGCGGCCGACTGCGACCGATCCGCGCCGTTCGCCGCCGGGGCAAGTGCCATCGCCGCCCAGCTGGCCAGCGACCTGGCCCATGCCGACACGAGCGGCATCGAGTTCGCCGCGCAACTGGGGCAGCGCCACGGCGCGCGATCGCTCATGCCGGTGGTATTTACCAGCCTGCTGCACCGGCACGCAACGTGCGCCCCGCTGGGCCGCTTCGTCACCGGCATGACGCGCACCCCGCAAGTGGGGCTGGACTGCCAGATCATGGACGACGAGGGGCGCCTGTACCTGAGCTGGGACGTGCGCGAGGGTTACTTCCCCGACGGCCTGGCCGAGGCCATGTTCGACACCTGGGCCGGGGCGATCGCACAACTGGCCGAGAGCGACGCCGCCTGGGACGCGCCGCTGTCGTTGCCGCTGCCGGCCGCCCAGCGCGAGCGGCGCGCCCAGGCCAACGCCACCGCCATGCCATGGCCGGCGCGGACGCTGCATGGGCGCGTGCTGGAACAGGCCGCCCTCACGCCCGCGCGGACCGCGCTGATCGCCCCGGATGGCACGCTCAGCTACCGCGAGCTGGCCGTGCGCGCCGCCGCCCTGGCGCACGCGCTGCGCCAGGGCGGGGCGCAAGCCAATGAGCTGGTGGCGGTCGCGCTGCCGCGCGGCTGGGCCCAGGTGGTGGCGGTACTGGGCGTGCAGATGGCGGGCGCCGCCTACCTGCCGATCGACCATGCGGCTCCGCCGGCCCGCGTGGCCGAGCTGCTGCGCCTGGGCCGCTGCCGCTACGCGGTGGCCGCCGCCGACGTGGCACTGCCTGACGGCGTGCAGCGCATCGCCGCCGCGCAGGAGCCGGCATCCCTCCTGTCGCCCGTGGAATGCGACCCCGGACCGGCCACGCCGGACGACCTGGCCTACGTGATCTTCACTTCCGGTTCGACCGGCACGCCCAAGGGGGTGATGATCCGCCACAGCGCCGCGGCCAACACCGTGCGCGACATCAATGAGCGCTACCACGTCAGCGCCCTGGACCGGGTGCTCGGCCTGTCCGCGCTCAACTTCGACCTGTCGGTCTGGGATATCTTCGGCACCCTGTCGGCCGGCGGCGCGCTGGTGATTCCACAGGCCGACGGCCTGCTCGATCCGGCCTACCTGAAAGAACTGGTCAACACGCACCGGGTCACGCTGTGGAATTCGGTGCC
Organism: Massilia pseudoviolaceinigra; assembly: GCF_030846505.1. NCBI lineage: Bacteria > Pseudomonadati > Pseudomonadota > Betaproteobacteria > Burkholderiales > Oxalobacteraceae > Massilia > Massilia pseudoviolaceinigra. The sequence continues at coordinate 124,165 of NZ_JAVCWL010000002.1, forward strand.
CAGCCACCTGCACATGCTGACCCAGGACAGCGCCGCGCTGCACCTGCCCACCCTGCGCCTGGGCATGCTCAGCGGCGATTGGATACCGCTCAGCCTGCCCGGCAGGGTGTCCTTCCCCCTGGTCAGCCTTGGCGGCGCCACCGAGGCGTCGATCTGGTCGATCGCTTACCCCATCGGGGAAGTGTCGCCGGCCTGGAAGAGTATTCCTTACGGCAAGCCGCTGGCGAACCAGCGCTTCCACGTGTTCGACGAGCGCATGGACGATTGCCCGGACGGCGTGGTCGGCCAGTTGTACATCGGCGGGGTCGGGCTGGCCGACGGCTACTGGGGCAGCCCGGAACTGACCGCGGCCAGTTTCGTGCGCCATCCGGGCACCGGCGAGCGCCTGTACCGCACCGGCGACTGGGGGCGCTACTACGCCGACGGCAACATCGAATTCCTGGGACGCACCGACGGCCAGGTCAAGATTTCCGGGCACCGGGTGGAACTGGGCGAAGTCGAGGTGGCGCTCGAGCGCTGCCCCGGCGTGGGCGGCTCGGTGGCGCTGACCTTCACCGACGCCCATGGCCAGCAGCGCCTGGCGGCGTTCATCACCGGCGCGGCCAGCGTGGGCGAGGTGCGCGAGCGGCTCAAGGCCACGCTGCCGGCCTACATGGTGCCATCGCGCCTGATCTCGCTCGCCACGCTGCCGCTGACCGCGAACGGCAAGATCGACCGCAAGCTGCTCGCCGCGCGCGCCGGCGCCGCGCCGGTCCAGGGCGTGGCCGACGCCGCGCCGCCCCGGCCCGCGCTCGAACGCCTGTTCGGGGGCGATTCGCTGGTGGCTGCCGGCGCGGCGCGACGCGCGCTGGCCGCCCCGGGCGCCAGCCTGCGCGCCGATCTCGCCGGCGCCGCCGCGATCGCGCTGCCATGCGCGCCGGCGGCGGCGCCATTGCAATCAGTGCGCGACTTCGCCGGTGCCGTCACGCTGGCGCAACTGGCCGCGCTGCTGAGCGGCCTGGGCGCCATCGAGGCTGGCGCGCGCCTGCAGCGCCGCTATCCGTCGGCGGGCGACAGCTACAGCGTGCAAACCTATGTGCAGCTGGGCGCTGCGGTTGGCGAACTGGCCGCCGGCATGTATTACTACCACCCGGCGCGCCACGCGCTGCTGTTCGTCGGCCCGGGCCAGGGCGTCGACGCCCGTTGCCAGGTGCCGGCCAACCAGCGCATGGCGGGGGAGGCGGCGTTCACCGTGTTCTTCTTTGCCCGGCTCGACGCCCTGCGCGCGCTGTACGGCGACATGGCCGAGCCGTTCGCCTGGATGGAAGCGGGCCACATGGCGCAGATCTTGCGGCAGTCGGCCGCCGAGCTGGGACTGGGCCTGTGCCTGGTGGGCGCCTACGACGCCGCCCCGGTGCTCGCTGCGCTCGCGCTGGACCCGCACAGCGTGGCGCTGGCGGCGATGCTCGGTGGCGTTCCAGCCACCCTGGCGCAGGTGGCGCCGGCGCCCGAGCCGGTCGCCCTTGCCGGCACCGGTGGCGCCGCCGGCGGCGAGCTGGCGGGGCAGATCGCCGCCATCTGGCGCGACCTGCTTGGCCTCGCGTCGGTCGGTCACGATGAGCGCTTCAACGAAGTGGGCGGCACCTCGTTCTCGATGATCGCCTTGCGCCGCGAACTGGCGCAGCGCCTCGGCGTGCACGTGTCGGTCACCGACCTGTTTCGATATACAACGATTTCGCAGCTCGCCGCCCATCTTGGCGAGCGCACGGGAACCGCCGTGGCGGCAGCGCCGGCACCGGCACCAGCACCGCCGTCCGACGACAGCGGCGACGCGCTGAGCGCCAAACGGCACATGCGGCGCGCCTTGCGCCGCGCATCATAGAAAGTATTTTCCATGACAACGAAGAACGACATTGCCATCATCGCCGTAGCCTGCCGCCTGCCCGGCGCCGCCAATCCGGACGCTTACTGGCGCAACCTGTGCGATGGGATCGAATCGGTGCGCCAGGTCGACCATGCCACCTTGCGCCGCTGGGGCGTGCCGGAAGCCGATCTGGCGCAGCCCGGCTTCGTCGGCGCCGGCGGCGTGCTCGATGATGTCGACATGTTCGATGCCGGCTTCTTCAACATCATTCCGCGCCACGCCGACATGCTCGATCCCCAGCAACGCCTGCTGCTCGAATGCGCCTGGGAAGTGCTCGAAAGCGCCGGCTACGACCCCAAGGGTGTGCCCGGCGCGACCGGCGTCTACGTGGCGGTCGCACGCAGCGGCTTCCGCCAGGCCGAACCACGCACGCCGATCGAACGCATGGTGGCCTACACCTCGGAAGAGAAAGACTATGCCGCGTCGCGCCTGTCGTACAAGCTCAATCTGACCGGGCCCAGCGTAACGGTGCAGACCGCCAGTTCCAGCTCGCTGGTGGCGGTGCACATGGCTTGCCAGAGCCTGCTGCATGGGGAGTGCGACATGGCCATCGCCGGCGGCGCCTGCGTGGTGCTGCCGCAGGCCGGCTACGTGTACGACCCGGCCATGATGTTTTCGCCCGATGGCCACTGCCGCGCCTTCGATGCCGGCGCGCGCGGCACCGTGCAGGGCAGCGGTGCGGGCCTGGTTGCCCTCAAGTGCCTGGAAGACGCGCTGGCCGACGGCGACCCGGTACTGGCCGTGATCAAGGGCTCGGCCGTCAACAACGACGGCGCCGACAAGGCCGACTTCATGGCGCCGAGCAGCCAGGGCCAGATGCGGGTGATCCGCGAAGCGCTGCTGCTGGCCGGCGTAACGCCGGACAGCATCGGCTACATCGAAGCGCACGGCACCGGCACGGCCCTGGGCGACCCGATCGAAGTAGAGGGCCTGGCGCGCGGCTATGCCGGCGCGCCCGCGGCTTCGTGCGTGATCGGTTCGGTCAAGACCAATATCGGGCACCTGCACACGGCCGCCGGCATCGCCGGCCTGATCAAGGCAACGCTGATGCTGCGGCACCGCCAAATGCCGCCGACCCTGCATTATCGCCAGTCCAACCCTGCAATCGATTTCAGCAACACGCCGTTCCGGGTCGGCACCACGCTCACCGACTGGGAGCAGGGCGCCGGTCCGCGCCGGGCCGCGGTCAGCGCGTTCGGCTTTGGCGGCACGAATGCCCACGTCATCCTGGAAGAGGCGCCGCCGCGCGCCCCGAGCCCGGCCAGTGCCGCTGCGCTGCCGCTGCGCCTGTCGGCGCGCAGCCAGGCCGCCGTGGATGCCAGCGCCAGGCAGCTGGCGGCGTTTCTGCGCGCCCATCCGGACACGCCGCTGGTCGACGTCGCCCATACGCTGGCGCATGGACGCAGCCGCTTCGCCGTCAACGCCACGGTCGTGGCGCACTCGCTCGACGAGGCGGTGCGCAAACTCGACGCACTTGAATACACCGACACCGACCTGAGCGCCGACGGCGGACAACGCATCGCCCTGCCGACCTATCCCTTCGAGCGCACCCGCTGCTGGCCCGAGGCTGCGGCCGATGCGCCGGCCGGCTCGCTTGACGACTATGCGCGCCACGCCGTGCGCGCCGCGCTGACCCGGGCCGGCCGGCTCGACAGTTCGCTGTGGCGCCCGCTCGAACCACAGCGCCCGCTGTGCGACGCGCTGGTGCGCATGCTCGCGCGCGGCGCACCGGTGGCGTGCGCGCCACCGCCATCGGTATGGGTGGCGCTGATCGACCTGTGCGCCGCGCGCCTGCTCGACGTCATCGAAGGGCGCGTCGCGGGGCGCGATGTGCTGTTCCCGCAAGGCTCCACCGCACTGGTGGAGCCGATTTACCGCGATGCGCCCGAAACGAGCGCCATCAACGACGCCATTGCCGCGCGCGTGGTCGCACTGGCCGCGGCGCGCGGCGCGCCGCTGCGCATCCTCGAAGTGGGCGCCGGCACCGGCGCCACCGCCGAGTGCGTGCTGGCGGCGCTGGCGGCGGCAGGGCACAGCTGCGACTACTGCTTCACCGACGTGTCGGCGTCGCTGCTGGCCAAGAGCCGCGAGCGGCTCGCGGCGCGCTATCCGCAGGTGCGCTTCGTCGTGCTCGACCTGGACCAGCCGCCGCCACGCTGCGAGCCGGCCGACGTCGTGATCGGGGCCCACGTGCTGCACGTGGTCCAGGACCTGCGGCGCGCCCTCGCATGGCTCGACGCGGGCGTGCTGCTGATCGCCGAAACGACCCAGGTCAACGATTACCTGACCATCACCTTCGGCCTGCTCGATGGCTGGTGGCGTGCCGCCGACGGCCTGCGCCTGCCGGACAGCCCACTGCTCTCGCCAGCCGGCTGGAACGCCGTGCTGGGCGAGTGCGGCTACGCGCCGCGCCAGCTCGCCAACGGCCTGTTCGAGGCGGCCAGGCTGGGGCAGGCGGCCGGCGTCGCCAGCCCCGCCGGCACGCACGACGGCGTGGTGGCGCGCATTTGCGCCAGCACCGCCGCCGTGCTCGGGGTGGCATCGGTGTCGGCGCAGCGCACCTTTTCCGAGGCCGGGGTCGACTCGCTGGTTTCGTCCACCCTGGCCATCGAGCTGTCCCAAGCGCTTGGCGTGACCGTGCAGGCGACCGACTTCTACAACCATCCCACGGCAACGGCGCTGGCTCGGCACCTGAACCTGGCCGGGGCTGGGCCGGCCGCCGCGCCGGCGGCGGCGCCGCTGGCCGGCGACAGCATCGCGGTGGTCGGGATGGCCGGGCGCTTTCCCGGCGCCCCCGATCTGGAGGCATTCTGGGCGCTGCTGGCCGAAGGGCGCGACAGCGTGCGCGAACTGGCGCCGGGGCGCTTCGGCGCGGCGCTGGAGCAGCGCGACTGCTTCGATTCGGAGTTTTTCAACTTCACCCCGCTCGAAGCGGCGCAGATGGACCCGCAGCAGCGCCTCTTTCTCGAAGCGGCCTGGCATGCGATCGAAGAGGCGGGCTACGATCCGACCGCGTTCAAGGGTAGCGCGACCGGGGTGTTCGCCGGTGTGCAGCCCAACCAGTACGGCGGCGATGACGCGAGCAGCCTGTCGATGATCGGCAATTCGCTGGCGATCCTGCCGGCGCGGGTGTCTTACCATCTTGACCTGAAGGGCCCCACGCTGGCGGTCGACACGGCCTGTTCCTCGTCGCTGGTGGCCATTCATCTGGCGTGCCAGAGCATCCACGCCGGCGAATGCGGCATGGCGCTCGCCGGCGGCGTGTCGGTGTCGCTGTTCGACGAGCGCAGCGCGCGCTTTTTCGCCGATAGCGGGATGGCCTCGGCCAACGGCAAATGCCGCACCTTCGACGGCGCCGCCGACGGCTTCGTGCCGGGCGAAGGGGTAGGGGTGCTGCTGCTCAAACCGCTCGCGCGCGCCCTGGCAGACGGCGACCGCATTCATGCGGTCATTCGCGGAAGCGGTACCAATCAGGATGGCCGCTCGAACGGCATCACCGCGCCCAGCGGTCCGGCCCAGACCGCGCTTGAAGTGGGGGTGTACCAGCGCAGCGGGGTCGATCCGTCCTCGATCCAGTATGTCGAGGCGCACGGCACCGGCACCCGCCTGGGCGACCCGATCGAAGTGCAGGCGCTGAGCGCGGCGTTTCGCCAGTTCACCGAGCGCAGCCGGTTTTGCGCGCTCGGCTCGGTCAAGACCAACATCGGCCACCTGCTCACCGGCGCCGGCGCGGCCGGATTCATCAAGCTGCTGCTGGCCCTGCGCCACCGCAGCATTCCGCCGTCGCTGCATTTCGACGCGCCCAACCCCCTGATCGATTTCGAGCACAGTCCGTTTTTCGTCAATAGCACGCTGCTGCCGTGGGCCGGTGCGCCGCGCCGCGCCGCCCTGAGCGCTTTTGGCTTCAGCGGCACCAATGCGCACTTCGTCATCGAGGAAGGGCCCGTTGCGCCGCAGGCGCCGCCGGCCCCGGACGAATGGCAGCTCATCGCGCTGTCGGCGTTGAGCGCAGCGGCGCTGCAGCGCAAGATCGCCCAGATGCAGGCATGGCAGAGCGATGCCGCGCTGGCCGATATCGCTTTCACGCTGGCATTCGGACGCACCCATTTCGAACACCGGGCCGCTTTCGTGGCGCGCGAGCGCGCCGGCCTGGCTGCGCAGCTCGGCGGCGCCGCCATGCCGGCGGACGCGCCGCCCGGCCTGGCCGCGCTGGCCCGCCGCTATCTCGCCGGCGAGCAGATCGACTGGTCCGCGCTGCATGCGCAACAGGCGCGGCGCCGCGTGGCGCTGCCGCTGTACCCGTTCGCGCGCGAGCGCCACTGGCGCGCCGCTGCGCAAGCCGGCACCGCGCAAGGCCGGACCCACGCGCACGACTGGCGCGGCGACGAATGGTTCTTCTCCCAGCACGTCATCGACGGCGAACGCGTGCTCCCGGCGGTCATGTACCTCGAACTGGCGCGCCAGGCCAGCGGCGCCGGCGCGCTGCACGATGTCAGCTGGCAGCGTGCCCTGGTGGCCGGCGCCACGCCGCCGCGGGTCGAGGTCGACATCGCGGGCGACCGATTCGTGATCCGCAGCGGCGCCCAGGTGCTGTGCGAAGGCGGCTTCGGCGCGGCTGCGGCCACGCCCGCCCGGGTCGACCTGGACGCCATCGCCCGGCGCTGCACCGGCCGCATCGACGCCGACGCGTTTTACGGAGCCCTCGCGGCGGCCGGCTTCGCCTATGGCGACGCGTTCCGTGGCCTGGTCAGCGCCGCCAGCAACGAGCGCGAGGTGCTGGCCGAAATCGCCCCGCGCAGCGGCGAACTGGCCCCCACCTCGCTGGAGGCCGGCCTGCAGGCGCTGGCGGCCATCGGTGGCGCGGTCGGCACCGAACTGCCGCTGCCGTTCGCACTGGCCTCGGTCAGCTGGCACGGCGCGGGCGTGCCGCGCTGGGCCCACGCCGAACTGACGGCGCCCGACACGTATAGCCTGAACTTGCTGGACCAGCATGGCGAGGTGCTGCTGGCAGTGCGTCACTACTGTGTGCGCGTGACCGAAACCGTGCTGGCGGCGCCGTGCTGGCAGGCTGGCGGGGCGCCGGCCGCCGCGCCCGCGCGCGCGTCGCTGTACATCTTGTGCGACCCGCACGCGCAGTTGCCGGCCGACGCGCCGCTCGTGCGCCACGCGGCGCAGTGGCGCGACACCTTTCAATACAGCTGGGAGTTTCCGTTCGATGACGCTGCCAGCTTCGAACGCTTGCTGGGCGAATTCGACCTGCGCCATCTGCCGCTTGAGCGGGTGGTGATCGTGCCCGGCGGCGACGGCTTGCGCAACCTGCAGGCGCTGCTCGGCGCGGCCCGGAGCCTGATGCGCGCCGGCCGTGGCGTCGAGCTGGCCGTGGAGGCGAGCGAGGACGTGCCCGCGCAAACCGCCCTCGCCGCGGCGGTGCGCACGATCGCGCTGGAAAGCGCGCGCCTGCGGCCCGTTTTTCGCTTGGGCGGGCGCGAACCGGGGCTGCAGCTGCAGCCCGTGGAAGGCGCTCCGCAGGCGCCAACGCTGCGCCACGGCGGGGTGTATCTGATCAGTGGCGGTGCCGGCGCGGTCGGCATGCATCTGGCACAGTCGCTGGCGCGCGAGTACCAGGCCAAGGTCGTGCTGATCGGCCGCAGCGCCCGCGAGGTCGGCGACTACACCTATATCCAGGCCGATGTGACCGATGCCGCCCAGGTGCGCGCGGCCATCGCCCAGGTGATGCAGCAGTTCGGCCGCATCGACGGCATCGTCCACGCGGCCGGGGTGATTCGCGACGCGCTGCTGGTGAACCACGACCCTGCGGCTTGCGCACTGGTGTGGCAAACCAAGGTGGCCGGCGCCGTCAACCTGGACGAAGCGACCAGCCACCTGCCGCTCGACTGGTTCCTGTGCGGTTCCTCGATCGCCTCCTTGTACGGCCACGCGGGGCAGGCCGCCTATGCCGCGGCGAACGGCTTCCTGGACGCCTTCGCCCAGGCCCGCGAGGCGCTGCGCGCCGCCGGCCGGCGCCAGGGACGCAGCGTCTCGGTCGCGTGGCCGATCTGGCAGCACGGCGGCATGGCTGGCGCACTGGCGGCCGATCCGCTGCACGTGGCCATGGCAACGGCGCGCGCCGTTGCCGCCACCTGGCGCGCACTGGCCGCCGGACCGGTCAACGTCGCCATCCTGCATCGGCGCCGCGCGCCTGTCATGCCAGCCATGCCGGTGACGCCGGCAGCCGAGGCGCCGGCGGCGCTGCTCGACTGGCTGCGCGCACTGTTCGCGACCGAACTGCAACTGCCCGCCGAGCGGGTCCAGCCCGACACGCCGTTCGAACGCTTCGGGCTCGACTCCGTGCTGGTGGTGCAGATCAACCGCGCGCTGGAGCGCCGCTTCGGCACGCTGCCGAAAACGCTGCTGTTCGAATACCGCAACCTGCGTGAAGTGGCCAACTACCTGGCCCCGAAAGCGGCGCCCGCCGGCGACCACGCCGAACCCGCCGCGGCGCCGCCCGCATCGTCGGCGGTGGCCGTCATCGGTATCGCGGGGCGCTTTCCCGGCGCCGACGACCTTGCCGCGCTGTGGCGCAATTTGAGCGAGGGGCGCGACAGCATCGTCGAGATTCCGGCCGAGCGCTGGCCGCTGGCCGGTTTTTACGATGAGCGCAGGCAGCCCGGCTACAGCTACGCCAAATGGGGCGGCTTCCTGTCCAATGTCGACTGCTTCGACCCCTTGTTTTTCCAGATCTCCCCGGTCGACGCCGAGGCCATGGACCCGCAAGAGCGGCTGTTCCTCGAAAGCGCCTGGCACGCGCTGGAAAACGCCGGCTACACGCCGGCCCGGCTGGGCGCGCGCACCGCCGTTTTTGCGGGTGTCATGTACGGCGAATACCAGCTGCTGGCGGCCACCGCCCGCGCCGAGGGCCGCTTCCTGCCCGCCTATTCGCCCTACTGGTCGATTCCGAACCGCGTGTCGTACGCCATGAACCTGCGCGGCCCCAGCATGGCGGTCGACACGGCCTGCTCGTCGTCCCTGAGCGCCATCCACCTTGCCTGCGAGAGCCTGCGGCGGGGCGAGTGCGAGGCCGCGCTGGCCGGGGCGGTCAATCTGAACCTGCATCCGCAAAAATATCTTGGCCTGAGCCACGGCCAGTTTGCCTCGACCGATGGGCGCTGCCGCAGCTTCGGCGCCGGCGGCGATGGCTACGTGCCGGGCGAGGGCGTGGGCGTGGTGGTGCTGAAGATGCTCGACAAGGCGATCGCCGATGGCGACCATATTCATGGCGTGATCCGCGCCTGCGCCGTCAATCACGGCGCGCGAACCAACGGCTACACGGTGCCCAGTCCCGCGCTGCAGGGCGAATTGATCGCCAGCGCGATGCGCAGCGCCGGCGTGGCGCCGGAGAGCATCGGCTACATCGAAGCGCACGGCACCGGCACCGCGCTGGGCGACCCGATCGAGCTGGCCGGACTGGCCAGCGCGTTCGCGGGCACGCGCCGCCAGCGCCTGCTCGGCTCCATCAAATCGAATATCGGCCATCTGGAAGCGGCATCCGGCATCGCGTCTCTCGCAAAGGTCTTATTACAAATGAAACATGGAAAAATCGCCCCGACCCTGCATGCGGCCGAACCCAATCCCGCGCTCGACCTCGATGCTGCCGGCATGCGCCTGGCGCACACGCTGACCGACTGGGATGACGCGCCGCGCCGCGCCGGCATCAGTTCCTTCGGCGCCGGCGGCGCCAACGCCCACCTGATCGTCGAAGAGCATGTGGCCGCGCCGCGCGCCGCCACGGCCGTCGAGCCGCACCTGTTCGTGCTGTCGGCGCGCACCGAAGAACGGCTGCGCGTCTACAGCGGCGTGCTGGCCGACGCGCTGCGCCAGTCCGACGCCGCGCCGGCCGATGTGGCCTTTACCCTGGCGGCCGGGCGCGAGCCGCTGCCGTGGCGCCTGGCGCTGAGCGCGTCCACCCTGGCAGAGCTGGTCGAACGGCTCGATCGCGGCGAATACGCCATGGCCAAGGCTCCCTGGGAAGCGCTCGACGGGGCGCAGGCCGCCGGCGGCCGCACGCTGGACCAACTGACCGCCGAATGGCTGGCCGGCGCAACGCTGCCGGTACCGCGCCAGGGCCGCGTGACACCGCTGCCGGGTTACCCGTTCGAGCGCAAGCGCATCTGGGCCGAGCCGCTGCCCGTATCGGCGGCGGCGCCGGCGCGCGCGGCGACCGAATGCACTATCGGCGCGGCCGACATATTGATACGCGAGCACCGGCCGCAGGGCAGGGGCGTGCTGCCGGCGTCGGCGTACCTGCAACTGGTGCTGGCGGCGCACGGCTGCGCGCGCGGCACCTTCCGCGATCTGGTCTGGCTGCAGCCTTTGGTGGTCGATGGCGCGGCGCGTGAGCTGCGCATCAGCTTTGCCGGTCCCGCCTTCAAGGTCCACTGCGACGACGTGCTGTACTGCAGCGGTTCGTTCGACCCGGCGCCCGGCGTTTCAGGCGCCGGCGCCAGCATTCCGCCGGCCACCACCGCGCTCGTGCGCGAAGGCCTTAGCCACCAGCAGATTTATGCCCGCTTCGACGCGCTCGGCATGCATTACGGGCCCTCATTCCGTCTGTTGCAGGCGCTCCAGGTCGGCGCCGACCAGGTGTGGGCGACCCTGAGCGCCGGTGGCGCGCTGGCCCAGGTGCTCGACGCGGCGTGGCAGGCGGCGCTGCCGCTGGCCGACAGCGTCGCGGCGGCACCGTTCGCGGCCGACAGGATCGACGTGTGCGGGGCGACCGGGCAGGCCGCCACGGTCCACGTGCGCAAGAGCGATTTTGGCTTCGATGTGACGGTCATGGACGCCGGCGGCGCCACGCTGGCGCGGGTGGAGGCACTGGCGGTGCGCCCGCTGCCAGCCACCCAGCCTATCGACACGCTGCAGCCGGTGTGGCGCCCGGAGACGGCGCCGGCCAGGAGTGCGCGCGCCGGCACGGTGGGGATCGTCCATTCCGAGCATGCGCGCGAACTGGCGCAAGCGCTGGCGCGGCGCTTGCCCGATGCGCGCCTGCTGTCCTGCGCCGATGCGGCGCATGTCCCGCTCGATAACCTGGCAGGGTTGTTCTTCCTCGGCTCCGTGCAGCCCGAGGGCGTGGCGCTCGAGCGCGCCGAACGCGATGGCGTGTACACGCTGCTGCAACTGGCGCGGCGCTGGCGCGGGCCGCTGCAGGTCGTCACCAACGGCGTGTTCGCGGTGCTAAGCGGGGATCGCCCGCAGCCCTGGTCGGCCGCCACCACCGGCCTGGCCCGGACCATCGGCAATGAGATGGGCGTGGCGGTGGGCGTGCTGGACCTGCCGCTGGCGTTCGAGCCGGAGGCGGCGGCAGCGGCCATTGCCGCCGAGCCGGAAGGCGAGGGCCTGGAAGTGGCCTGGCGTGCCGGCCGGCGCTACCGGCGCCATCTGCGCGCCGTGCGGCTTGACGCGCCGGCCGCCCTGCCGCTGCGCGAGAACGGCGTGTACGTGATCGCCGGTGGCGCCGGCGGCCTGGGGATGACCACCGCGCGCTATCTGGCGGGCAGCGGGCGCGCCCGCATCGCCCTGCTGGGGCGCAGCGCGGCGCAGGAGCGCCAGGTCGATGAGCTGCGTGCGCTGGGGGCCGAGGTGATGTACTGCAGCGCCGCGCTGGAGCAGCGCGACCAGGTGCGCGCCGCGTTCGAGCAGGTGCGCAGCGCCTGGGGGCCGATCAATGGCGTCATTCATTCGGCGCTGGTGCTGGCCGATACCAGCATCGCCCAGATGAGCGAGGCGCGCTTTGCCACCGCGTTGCAGCCGAAGTCCCTGGGCTCGATCCATCTGGCCGAGGCGGTGGGCACCGACACGCTCGACTTTTTCCTGTTCTACTCCTCGGCCAACTCGTTTTCCGCCAATGCCGGGCAATCGAACTACGTGGCCGGCTGCACCTTCAAGGATGCCTACGCCGAGTGGCTGCGCTGCGAGCGTGGCTGGAACGCGCGCGTCATCAACTGGGGTTACTGGGGCGAGACCGGCAGCGTGGCGAACCAGGTGGTGCGCGAGCGCCTGGAACGGGTCGGCATCCTGTCCATCACGCCGGCCGAAGGCATGGACGCGCTACGCCGCACCCTCGGCGCGCCGCTGGCCCAGGTAGTGGCCATCAAGGCCACCCCGCAGGCGCTGCTGCGCCTGCACATGCTGCCCGACGTGACGGCGGCCATCGCCCCCCCGGGCGCCGTGGCACCGATCCCCGCCGCGGCGCTGGCGCCGGATGCCGACGCGCGCCGCCTGGTGACCGGCTTCGCGCAGCTTGAGCACTATGCGCACGCCGCCCTGAAGGCGCTGACCCTGCCGCTCCAGGTGGTGGCGCGCCATCAGCGGCTGGCGGCGGCACTGAGCATGTGGCAGGGCCAGAGCGCAATGCCCGCGCCGCAGCGCGCCGATCTGGAGCGGGAATATCCGGAACTGACGCCCTACGTGCGCCTGCTCGACGTCTCCCTTGCCAGCTACGGCGAGGTGCTGGCCGGACGCAAGGATGCGATGGAAGTCCTGTTCCCCGGCGGTACCCTCGACCTGGTCGAGCCGATCTACCAGGGCAACGCGCTGACCGGCTACTACAACGGCGTGCTGGCCGGCGCCGCCGCCGATCTGGTGCGCCGCGCGACGGGGCCCGTGCGCATCATCGAAATCGGTGGCGGCACCGGCGGCACCACCGAGGCGGTATTGCGGGCACTGGCGGCAACCGGAAAGCCGGTCGACTACCTGTTTACCGACGTGTCGCCGGTGTTCCTGCGGCGCGGCCAGCAGCGCTGGCAGGAAACGTACCCGTTCGTGCGTTTCCGCTTGCTCGATATCGACACGCTGGACCCGTCGATCGTCGAGGCGGACGGAGGCGCCGACATCGTCATCGCCGCCAACGTGCTGCATGCAACCGCCGACTTGCGCACGGCGCTCACCAACGCCAAGCGCTTGCAGTCGCGCGGCGGCGTGCTGCTGCTAAATGAAATCAGCAGCTTGCAGCTGTTCGCCACGCTCACTTTCGGCATGACGCCGGGCTGGTGGCTGTTCAAGGATGGCGGCGAACGGCTCGACCACGGTCCGGCCGCAGCCCCGTCGAGCTGGCTGCGCCTGCTGGACGAGTGCGGCTACCGCCAGGGCGCCGTGCTGTGCACCGAGACGGCGATCCAGGCCGTCATTGCCGCCGTCAGCGACGGCCAGATCGAAGCGGGGCGCCTGGCCCCTGCCGCCACGCCCGCCATGCCCGCGCGGGTGGCGCCGGCGAGCGCCCGCACCAGCGCCGCCGTGGCGCCGTCCGGCGCCGTCGACTGGCTCAAGTCGGTGTTCGCCGAGGTGCTCAAGCTGAGCGTGGCCGATATCGAGGCCGGCGAGCCGTTCGACCGCTACGGTCTCGATTCGCTCGCCGCGCTCGAAATCATCGAACGCATCGAGGAGCGTACCGGCCGCCTGTCGAAAACGCTGCTCTTCGAATTTAACACCATCGCCCGGCTGGAGCAGCACCTGGGCGCCAGGCTGGCACCGGGCGACAGCGCCGCGCCGCCCGCGCAGGCCGGCGCCGCCAGCGCGACCAATACCGACGCCATCGCCATTGTCGGCCTGGCCGGACGTTATCCGGGCGCCGCCACGATCGAGGCGTTTGCCGGCTTGCTGGCCGAAGGGCGCAGTGCGATCGGCTCCCTTCCAGCCGGCCGCTGGGACGGCGCTGCCCATTACGACCAGCGCCCCGGCACGCCCGGGCGCAGCTACGCCCGTAGCGGTGGCTACCTCGACGATATTCGCGGTTTCGACGCCGCGCTGTTCCATCTCAGCCCACGCGAAGCGCGCCTGATCGACCCGCAGGAACGCCTGTTCCTCGAAACCGTCTGGCACTGCCTCGAAGACGCCGGCCAGTCGGCCGACACGCTCAACGCGCGCGGACCGGTGGGCGTGTTCGCCGGCGTGATGTACGCGGCCTACCAGTGGAATGCAACGGAGGCGTGGGCACGCGGCGCCAGCGCCGCCACGGCCGGCTCGGCCCACTGGTCGGTGGCCAACCGCTCGTCCTTCTATTTCGGTTTCACCGGCCCGAGCCTGGCCATCGACAGTGCCTGCTCGTCGTCCCTGTCCGCGATCCATCTCGCCTGCCAGGCGATTCGCAACGGCGATTGCAGCGCTGCCATCGCCGGTGGCGTCAACCTGATCACCCACCCGCTGCACGATATCCAGCTCAGCGAAATGCAGATGCTCTCGCCAACCGGCTCCTCGGCGCCGTTCGGCCAGGATGCCGACGGTTTCGTGGCTGGCGAAGGCGTGGGCGCGGTGCTGCTGCGCCGCCTGGACGACGCGCTGCGCGACGGCGACCGGATTCACGGCGTCATTCGCGCCAGTGCGATCAATGCCAGCGGGCGCACCGCCGGCTACACCGTGCCCGACCCGGCCGCGCAAGGCGCCGTGGTGGCGCAGGCCATGCAGCGCGCCGGCGTGAGCGGCGCCGATATCAGCTACGTCGAGGCACACGGCACCGGCACCCGCCTGGGCGACCCGATCGAGATCGGCGGCCTGCAAAAAGCCTTTGGCGGTGCCGCCCCCGGTGCCTGCGCGATCGGCTCGGTGAAGTTCAATATCGGCCACTGCGAATCGGCGGCCGGCATCGCGGCGCTGACCAAGGTCCTGCTGCAGATACGCCATCGCACCATTTACGCCGGCGCCGCCGCGCGCGCGCTCAATCCACACATCGACTTCGCCAATTCGGCCTTCAGCGTCGCGCGCGATGCCACGCCGTGGCGCGCCGCGCACCCGATTGCCGGCATCAGCTCGTTCGGCGCCGGCGGCGCCAATGCGCATATGGTGGTCGAGGCGGCGCCGCAGCGGACGGCTCCTGCCGCCGCCGACGCCGGGCCGCAGCTGATCGTGGTCTCGGCCAAGACGCCGGAAACACTGCGCCGCGTGCTGGAGCGGCTCAATGCCGCCCTGGCCGAGGCCCCGCTGCTGGCCGACCTGGCCTACACGCTGCAAACCGGCCGCGCCGCGCTCGAATACCGCTGGGCCACGGTGGTATCGACGCTGGCGCAACTGGGCAGCCAGATCGTGCACGGCGACGCCGTCAGCCAGGGACGGGCGCGCCGCGAGGGCACCGTCGCCGACACCAGCGACCTGCATGCGCTTGCCGGCCAGTGGTGCGCGGGAGCCCAGGTCGACTGGGCGCGTCTGCATCCGCAGCCGCGCCGGCGCCTCGCACTGCCGCTGTATCCGTTCGACCGCAAGCCGTACTGGCTGGACGACGGCGCGCCCGCGCCGGCCGCGAACGCGGCGGCGAGCTACTACGACCAGACCGTGGTGGCGCCCGATCTGCGCTTCAAGGAGCAATATCTGTCGCTGGCGCCGTTCGACAGCGTGGTGCCGGGTTTTTCCTGGACCGAGGCATTTTTCGCGCCGGAGCGCAACCCCGCCGGCTACGACAGCATGCTCGAAGCGCAGCGCGAACTGCGCCGCAGGCTGTTTCGCTCGGTCGATTTCGCGAGCCTGCGCCGGGTGCTCGATATCGGTTGCGGGGTCGGTACTGACCTGATCATGCTGGCGCTGCGCCATCCGCATCTGGAACTGGTCGGGTTCACCGTCTCGTCCGAACAGGCCCGGCTTGGCGCCGCGCGCGCCCTCGATGCCGGCGTCGGCGCGCGGGTCACCATTGTGCATCGCGACAGCAGCTGCGATGCCTTTCCCGGTGTGTTCGACCTGGCGTTCGGCGTCGAAGTGGCGCATCACATCGACAACAAGGATGGCTTGCTGAGCAACCTGACGGCGCACCTGGCGCCGTCGGGACGCATCGTGCTGGCCGACTGCGTGTCGGCGTCGAGCGCGGTCAATTCGCGCCAGACCGGCTCCTACACGCTCGACGCCGAACGCTATGCGCAGCTGTTCGCGCGCCATCGGATCGGCATCGACAGCTGCCTGGACCTGTCCGCGCAGGTGGGGAACTTCCTGGTCGACCCGCGCCTGCACGAGACGCTGCGGCAGGCCGATTCGGCCCTCGTGGCCGAGGTTCATGGAGCATGGGATAACTTCGGCGAAGCGCTGCGCACCGGCTTGATGCGCTACGTGCTGGTCGAGGCCCGCCTGGCGGCGGACGCACCCGATCTGGCCGGGGCCAACCTGGCCGCGCTCGGGGCGCCACCGCCACGGGCCGCGGCAGCGCCCCCGGCGGCCGAAACGGTCGAAGCGAGCGTGCGCCGTCACGCCGCCGCCACGCTCGGCGCGCTGGCGGGCGAGCTCGATATCGATGCCAGCTTTTCCGAACTGGGGGTCGACTCGCTCAGCGGCCTGCGCCTGCTCGATGCGCTCAACCAGCAGTACGCGATGAGCATGGCGGCCGACGTCATTTACGATCACAGTACCATCCGCGACCTGGCGCGCCATATCGCGGCACGCGCGCCGGTGGCCGCGCCTGTCGCCAGCGCCGTGCCGGCAGCGGCGCTGGCGCCGGCCACGCGCCAGGTGGCCGTGGTCGGCATGTCGGTGCGCTTCGCCGGCGCCGCCAGCGCCGACGCCCTGTGGGACCTGCTGCGCACGGGCGCCGACGCCATCGGCGAAGTCCCCGCCGCGCGCTGGGACAGTGCCGCCCTGTGGTCGAGCGACCCCGAACGCACCGACCGCACCTACGGCAAGTGGGGCGGCTTCCTGGACGGGCATGACTGCTTCGATCCGCTGTTCTTCCGCATTTCGCCGCGCGAGGCCGAATTGATGGACCCGCAGCACCGCATCTTCCTGGAGCAGTGCTGGAAGGCCATCGAGGATGCCGGCTTTGCGCCGTCGGGTGTGCAAGGGCGGCGCTGCGGCGTCTACGCGGGCGTGCTCGGCAACGAGTACGACGGCTTGATCAGCGCCAGCGGCGCCGCCGCCGACGTCTACCAGATGCTGGGCAATGCGCCGTCGATCCTGGCCGCGCGCATCGCTTATATTCTCGACCTGCGCGGGCCGGCCCTGAGCATCGATACCGCCTGCTCGTCGTCGCTGGTGGCGATCGACCTGGCCTGCAAGGCGATTGCGCAGGGCGATATCGACATGGCGCTCGCTGGCGGGGTCACGCTGCACCTGACCGAAAAACCGTACCTGCTGATGTCGCGCGCCGGCATGCTCTCGCCGCGCGGCGTGTGCAGCGCCTTCGACGCCGACGCCGACGGCATCGTGCCCGGCGAAGGCGCCGGGGTGGTCCTGCTCAAGGCGCTGGACCAGGCGCTGGCCGACGGCGACCATATTTATGGCGTCATTGCGGCATCGGGCACCAACCAGGATGGGCGCACCAACGGCATCACGGCGCCCAGCGCCGCGTCGCAGGCCGAACTGCTCGCCGAGGTGCTCCGCAATGGCAAGATCGATCCGGCCAGCATCGACGTCGTCGAAGGCCATGGCACCGGTACGTCCCTGGGCGACCCGATCGAGGCGGCCGCCCTGACCCAGGTGTTCGGCGGACTGCCGGCGGACAGCTGCGCGCTGGCGTCGATCAAGTCGTCGATCGGCCATACCGCCGCCGCCGCCGGCGTGGCCGGGCTGGCAAAACTGCTGCTATGCCTGGAGCATGGCGAAATTCCGCCTTCCGCCCACTTCGCCCGGGTTAATCCGCGCATCCGCCTCGATGGCACGCCGTTCTATGTCCCGACCAGCGTGCGCGCCTGGCCGGGCAAGGCGCAGGGGCGCCGCCGCGCTGTGCTGAGCGCGTTCGGCTTCAGCGGCACCAATGCCCATCTGGTACTTGAGGAGGCGCCGCCGCTCGCAAGGCCGGCGCAGGCCACGCGCCCGTGGCTGGTCTGCCTGTCGGCACGCACCGCCGAAGCGCTGGCCGCCATGCGCGTCAATCTGGCGGCGGCACTGCGCCGCCGTCCGGGCCTGCGCCTGGGCGATGTCAGCTTTACGCTGGCCACGGGGCGGCGCCAGTTCGAGCACCGGGCCGCCTTTGTCGCCGACAGCGTGGCCGGTGCGGTCGACCAGCTGCTCGCCGTGCGGGCCGATGGCGCCGTCGTCCAGGCCGGAGCGCTGGAACAGCAGCGCCGCGACTATCTCGACGGCGGGGAACTCGACATCGCGGCGCTGTTCGCCGGTGAACAGGTGCGGCGCGTGCCGCTGCCGACGTACCCGTTTGCGCGCGAGCGCTACTGGTGCACGCCTGCTGCGGTGGTGGCCGCGCCCCTGCTGTTCGTGCCGCAGCTGGAGCATCGCGCGCACCAGGACGGAGCCGTGGCGCCGTCCCTGGCGCGCGTGGTATTCGGCGACGATGGGCGCGCCGCGGTGCGGGTCGTTCCCGGCTGGAGCTACGGCTGGAAGGATGAAGCGACGCTGGCGATCCGGCCACTGGAGCAGGGCGACTATGTGCGCCTGCTGGAAGACCTTGAGGCGCGCGCCATCGGGCCATGCGAATTTTGCTGGCACTGGTCGGACGGCGAGGCCCCGCGCGATGGCGCCGAACTGGCCCAGCGCGGTCCGGTGGCGCTGTTGCTGCTGGCGCAGGCGCTGGCCCGGGGGACGGCAGAAACGCTGGCGCCGGTCAGCGTCCGGGTCAGCGCAGGCGAGCCGGCGTTTGCCGCGCTCGACGCGCTCGGCGCATCGTTGCGCCAGGCCGATCCGCGCCTGGCGCTCACCGTCGCCCTGCACGATGAGCAGGGAAGGGCGGTGGAGCGCCAGGTGCGCGAGGTCAGCGCGGCACCCGCCGATATCGCTTTCCCGCACAACGGGGTGCTGGTCATCAGCGGCGGCATGGGCGGCGTGGGAATGGCGCTGGCGCGCCATTTCGCGCGGCGTCACGGCGCCCGCCTGGCCCTGCTGGGAAGGCGTCCCGCCGATCCGGCACTGCTGCGCGAGCTGACCGGGCTTGGTGCCGAAGTCGAGTATCACCAGGTCGATGTGAGCAACGAGGCGGCGCTCGGCGCCGTGCTGGAACAGGTCCGTGCGCGCTTCGGCCGCATCGACGGCATCCTGCATGCGGCCGGCACCATGGGCAGCGGGCCGCTGGCCGGGCGCAGCGCCGCCGCCATGCGCGAGGTGTTGGCCGCCAAGGTGGACGGGACCATGCTGCTGGACCGCCTTACCCGAGCGGACCGCCCCGCGCTGTTCGTGCTGTTTTCGTCGCTTGCCTCGACCGTCGGCGATTTCGGACAGGGTGATTATGCCTACGCCAATCGCTTCCAGAGCGACTACGCGGCGCGCAGCGATGGCCGCATCGTCGCAATTGAATGGCCATTGCTCGCCTGTGGCGGGATCGCGTTTCCTGCGCAGGGCCTGGCCCTGTTCGAGCAGGCCAGCGGCGTGCGCGCCCTGAGCGCCGACGCCATGCTGCAGGCCATGGGTAGCGCGCTGTCGCTGGGCGTGCCGGTGGTGCTGGTTGCAAACGGCGCGCCCGAACGCCTGCGCGCGCACCTGCTGGCGCAGGCCCCGGCGGCGGCACCGTCCGCGCCGCGCGTAACCGCCGCTCCGTCTGCGGTGCCGCTGGCCGAGGTGATTCGCGATGAAATGGCCGCATTGCTGCGCATGGACCCGGCCCAGATCCGCCCCTCGCTCAGCTTCCACGAGTATGGCTTCGACTCGATCTCGCTCAAGGAACTGGCCGCGCGCCTGAGCGAGCGCCTGGGAACCTTGGTGACGCCGGCGATCTTCTTTTCACAGAATACCCCGGCCGCATTGGCTCAACACCTGGCGCCGCTGGCCGCCGCGTCGGCAACGGCAGCGCCGGCCATCCCCGATGCGCGCCCCGACGACGCCATCGCCATCATCGGCATGCACGCGCAGTTGCCGGGAGCGCCCGATATCGCCGCGTTCTGGCGTCATCTCGACGCCGGGACCGACCTGGTACGCGCCATCCCGGCCGAGCGCGCCGCCCTCGGCGGCCATCTGCCCGACGCCGGTTTTATCGATGGCGTCGACCGTTTCGACGCAGCCTTCTTCCAGATCGCCCCGAGCGAGGCTGCGCTGATGGATCCCCAGCAGCGCCTGTTCCTGCAAAGCGCATGGAACGCGCTGGAGGACGCCGCCATCGCGCCGCTGTCGTGCGGCGGCAGCCGCACCGGCGTGTTCGTCGGCGTGCAGGCCAACGACTACGCGTCGCTGATCGATGCCAGCGAGCCCCAGGCTGCAACCGGCACCGCGCACGCGATGATCGCCAACCGCCTGTCCTATCTGCTCGACCTGAGGGGGCCGAGCGAAGCGCTCGATACCGCCTGTTCGAGCGCGCTGGTGGCTTTGCACCGGGCCGTGCAAAGCCTGCGCAGCGGCGAATGCGAGCTGGCCATCGCCGGCGGCGTCAACCTGCTGCTCGCGCCGGCCACCGGGGCAGCCGTGGCGGCCATGGGCGTGCTCGCCTCCGACAGCCGCTGCAAGGTATTCGCTCAGGGCGCCGATGGCTATGTGCGTGGCGAAGGCGTGGGCACGGTTGTGCTCAAGCCGCTCGCGCGTGCCCTGGCCGACGGCGATCCGGTCCGCGCCATCGTGCTTGGCACGGGGGTGGCGCACGGCGGCCGTTCCAGTTCCCTGACGGCCCCCAGCTCCCAGGCCCAGGCCACGCTGCTGGCCGACGTCTGGGAGCGCGCCGGCGTGCTGCCGGAGGCGCTGACCTATATTGAAGCCCATGGCACCGGCACCGAACTGGGCGACCCGGTCGAAGCCGAAGGCATGGCTGCCGCTTTCCGCGAGCTGGCGCGGCGCCAGGGACGCACGCTCCCGGCGCAGGCGTTCTGCGGCATCGGCTCGCTCAAATCAAACATCGGCCACCTGGAGCCGGCCAGCGGCATTGCCAGCGTGATCAAGGTGGTACTGGCGATGGAACACGGGGTCCTTCCCAAAAGCCTGCATTGCGCAACGCTCAATCCGCATCTGCGCCTGGACGGCAGCGTGCTGGAAGTGGTGCGCGAGCGGCGCTTGTGGGAGCCTGGCGCGGATGGCGCGCCGCTGACGGCCGGCGTGAGCAGTTTCGGTTTTGGCGGTGTGAACGCGCATGTGCTGTTGCGCGCCGCGCCGCCGGCGGCAGCGCCGGCGCCGTCCAGCGCGGCGGCGCAGCTGTTCCCGGTGTCGGCGCGCAGCGCCGCCGCCCTTGGCCGCAGCGTCGCCGCGCTGCTCGAGGTGGAGGCGCCGCTGGGGTGGATCGCCGCCACCCTGCAAGGCGGCCGCGATTGTTTCGAGCACCGGCTGGTGGTCATCGCCGCCACGATCGACGAGCTGAACCAGGGCTTGCGCGACTGGCGCAGCGGAACCTTCAACGATCGCCTTTACACCGGCGTGGCGCCGGTGCGCGCGCTGCGCGAATTGTCCGCCTGCGAGCGCGTGCCTGTCAGCGGCGACCTGCGCAAGCTGGCGCAGCGCTGGGCAGCCGGCGAACCGATTGCATTTAGTACCTCTGGAGTCCGCATGCATTTACCTACTTATCCATTCGCCACCGATTCGCACTGGCACGGCCAGCCGGCGCCGCGCGCCACGCTGGCGCTGTCGGCGCACGACTGGCACCTGCGCGACCATCTTCTGGGCGGCAAGCCGACCCTGTCGGCGGCGGCGCAGCTGGCCATCGCGCATGCCAGCGCGCCGGGACGGCGCATCACGTCGGTGGAGTGGCGCCGGGCGCTCCAGGTGGACGATCACGCCACCGTCGAAGTGCGCCGCAGCGGCGAACGCTTCGAACTGGTGAGCGACGCCGGCATTCACGCGGCCGGCAGCTTTGCGCCGCCATGCGCCGCGCCGCCACGGCGGGTGCCTGGCGCGCCGGCGCAGCGCATGGACGCGCCCGATTTTTACCAGCACTGCGCCGCCGCCGGCATCGAGTACGGCAACAGCTACCGCCTGCTGCGGACAATCGCCTTCGACCAGTCAGAGGCCATCGGAACGCTGGAACCATCGGCGCCGAGCGAATGGACCGCACATCCGGCGCTGCTGGACGCGGCGTTTCAAACGGCGGCGCTGCTGATCGATGGCCAGGGCGCGGTACTGGTGCCGTTTGCGCTGGCATCGCTGGATGTTTTCGCCGACCTTGGCGCGGCCACGCACACGCATGTCCGGCGCAGCGGGGCCGGGTTCGACCTGGCACTGCTCGACGCGCACGGTGAGGTGCTGGCCGAGATGCGCGGCTTCGAACCGCGCGCCGTGACCCCGGCGGTGGTGGCGCCACTCCAGTATTTCGAGCCGGTCTGGGAAGACGCGCCGGCGCCTTCCGTCGCCGCGCCATCCGGGCGCACCCTGATCGTGCGCCAGATGGCCGACGCCGGCCTGGGAGCACGGATTCGCAGCGCGCTGCCGGGCGAGTGCGTCGAGGCGGTCATGGGACGCAGTTTCCGCGCCATCGGCAGCGGCGTCCATGAGATTGCCGGTGCGGCCGACTGCGCCGCCCTTGGGCCCTTCGATACGCTGTACTACCTGTGCGCGTTCGGCACCGCGGACGCGGACCTGGGTGTCATTGATGGCGCGATCGAATCGGAATTGATGCCATTTTTCGCGCTTATGCGCAGCGGCATTGCCACGCGCGCGGTGCGGGTGATCGTGCCGGCGGGCGGCAGCTGCGTGCTCGGCGCCTTCGCGCCGCTGTGCCGCTCGCTGGCCGTGGAGGTTCCCGGCATGGCGTTTTGCACCATTGAAGTCGAGGCGGCCGGGGCGCCCGACGCCGGCGCGCGCATCGTCGGCGAAACCGGGGCCGATGTGCACCATGTGGTGCATGGACGGGACGGCACGCGCCGTGTCGCCGCGCTGCGTCCGAGCGCGCTGGCGCCGGTGCAACCGGTGCCGCTGCGCCAAGGCGGGGTCTACCTGATCGTCGGCGGCGCCGGCGGGCTCGGTGCGACGTTTGCCCGCCACCTTGCGCGGCATTGGCAGGCCCGCCTCATTCTGACCGGCCGCCGCGAGGCCGATGCCGCTATCGATGCGCTGCTCGCGGAACTTGCCGGCGCCGGTGGCCAGGCCATGTATCGCGCGGTCGATGCGTCCGACGGCGCCGCGATGCACGCCCTGGTGGAAGAAGTCGAGGGCCTGTGGGCCGGCATCAACGGGGTCATTCATTCGGCCATCGTGCTGGCCAATGCGCCCATCCAGACCATGAGCGACAGCGCGATCGCCACCGCCCTGCGGCCCAAGGCGCAAGGCACCGGCGCGGTGCTGGCGGCGGTGGCAGACCAGCCGCTCGATTTCGTCGCCGTCTTTTCGTCGGCCATCTCGTTTAGCGGTGGCGCCGGCCAGGGCAATTACGCGGCCGCGTGCGGCATCCAGGACGCACTGGCCGCGCGCTGGCGTGCCGCCTTCGCCTGTCCGGTGGTGACGATGCATTGGGGTTACTGGGGTGACGTCGGTATCGTGGCGTCGGCGCAGGCGCGCCGCCAGGCGCTGCGGCGCGGTGCCGCTTCGATTGGCGCGGACGAAGGCGTCGCCGCGTTTCTGCGCATTCTCGCGGCCGGGGTCAGCGCGGCCGTGCCGATCAAGCTGTCGGCGCCGCCCGACGGCACCACGGCGGCGCCGCAGTCCGCGCCGGTGCGCGCCGCCGCACCTGTGGCAGGCAGCGCCGCCGACCAGCGCTTGCCATTCCTGCGCCGCATCGTGGCCGAGGTGCTGCGCCTCGATCCCGCACAGGTGCAGCCGGAGCAGGCCCACGAAACGCTGGGTATCGATTCGGTGGTGATGATGCAGATCACGGCGCGCCTGGAGCAGGAACTCGGGCCCTTGTCCAAGACGCTGTTCTTCGAAACGCGCAACCTGGCGCAACTGGCGCTCAAATTGCCGGCGCCAGCTGCCGCGCCGGTGCCGCTGCCAGCGCCGCTGCCCGCGCAGGCGGGCGTGCGCGCCATATCGGCCGACGACGCCATCGCCATCATCGGCATGAGCGGGCGCTTCCCCGGCGCGCCCGATGCCGACGCCCTGTGGGAGACGCTCAGCAAGGGCGTCGACTGCATCACGGAGGTCAACCGCTGGGAGCACGACGCCTATTTCGACACCAGCGCGGCGCGCGACAAGACCTACAGCCGCTGGGGCGGTTTTATCGAGGGCGTGGACAATTTCGATGCGCAGTTCTTCGGCATTTCGGCGCGCGAAGCGAACGCGATGGATCCGCAGGAGCGCCTGTTCCTGGAAACCGTCTGGGCCACCTTTGAGGATGCGGGCCACACACGCGCCGCGCTGGCCGGCCAGCAGGTCGGCGTGTTTGCCGGTGTCATGCACGGTAACTACCAGCTGTTCAGCGCCGGCCAGTGGGGCGGCGGCCAGCCCGCCGGCGCCAACTCGCCGTATTGGTCGATCGCCAACCGGGTGTCGTTCCTGATGGATTTCCGCGGTCCCAGCATGGCGGTCGACACGGCCTGCTCCTCGGCCCTGTCGGCCGTGCACCTGGCCTGCGAAAGCATCCGGCGCGGCGAGTGCAGCATGGCCGTGGCAGGCGCGGTGAACCTGTTGCTGCACCCGCGTCAATACGTCGTGCTCAGCCAGATGAAGATGCTTTCGCGTGGAGCGCATTGCAGTCCTTTCGGCAGTGGCGCCGATGGCCTGGTGGTGGGCGAGGGCGTCGGCGCTGTGCTGCTGCGCCCCATGGCCGACGCGCTGCGCGATGGCGACCGCATTCTCGGCGTGATACGCGCCAGCGCGATGAATTCGGGCGGGCGCACAAGCGGCTTCACGGTGCCCAATCCGCAAGCCCAGGCCGACCTGATCGCCGGCGCCATCGCCCGCGCCGGCGTCCCGGCGCAGAGCATCACTTACCTGGAGGCGCACGGCACCGGCACCGCACTGGGCGACCCGGTCGAGCTGGCGGGGCTGACCCAGGCATTTCGCCGCTTCACCGGCCAGAGCGGGTTTTGCGCGCTCGGATCGGTCAAGTCGAACGTTGGCCACCTGGAAGCGGCGGCGGGCATGGTGGCGCTGCACAAGGTGCTGCTGCAACTGCGCGAGCGGACCATTGCCCCGAGCCTGCACTGCACCCCGCACAATCCCGCCCTGGCGCTGGAGCAGTCACCGTTCCATCTCGCTACCTGCGCGCAGCCGTGGACCAGCGATGGGACGCCGCTTCGCGCGGGCATCAGTTCGTTCGGCGCGGGCGGTACCAATGTCCATCTGATCGTCGAAGAACACGTGGACACGCGCACCGTCCCGCATGCCGGCATGCTCGACATCGTGCCGCTGTCGGCCCGCACGAGCGAGCGTTTGCAGGCGCTGTGCGCCGAACTGGCGCTGTTCATCGAGCGCCATCCGGCCATCGCACTGGGCGACCTTGCGCATACCCTGCAGACCGGGCGCGAGCCGATGGCCGTGCGCACAGCGTTTGCGGCGGGCAGCAGCGCCGCATTGCTGGCGCAGTTGCGCGGCGGCGCCACCGAGCCGGCCGACGCACTCGCCGCGCAACTGGTTCAGGCATGGCGCGACGGCGAACGTGTCGACTGGAGCGCCTGGCGCGCCGCGCGCGGCGGGCGCCGCATCGCCTTGCCGACCTATCCGTTCGAGCGCACCCGCCACTGGATCGCCGAAGCGGCGCACGCGCACGCCGCGCCGGGAACTGTCCATACCCGTCATTTCAGCGGCGAGGAATGGTTCCTCGCCGGGCATCAGGTCGATGGCAGGCGCGTCATGCCCGCCAGCGCGCAGCTGGCCGAAGTGCTTGCGTTGGCGCCAGGGGCGCTGACCGGCATCGTCTGGCTGGCGCCGGTGGTGGCAGCGGAGCAGGGCGTCACGCTGGAGATCAGTTTCGACGCGGACGGCGCGTTCCAGGTAAGGGCCGACGGCAACGTTTGCAGCCGTGGCAGGACCGGCGGCGCAGTCCTGGCCCCGCGCACGCTGCCGATCGAACAGATTCGCGCACGCTGCCAGCCGCGCATGACGCACGAGGGCATCTATGCGGCCTCGCGCAGCGCCGGGATTTTCTATGGCGAGCGCCTGCGCAAGCTGCAATCGCTGTCGGTGGGGCCGAACGAGGTGCTCGCCGAACTGCGCCCCGGCGGTGACTTTATCAGCACGGTCGATTGCGCCATGCAGGCCCTGATGGGCTTCCTGATCGACGCGCAGGATGCCCAGGCCAAGCTGCCCTACGCGGTCGGCGCGCTGTCGGGCACGACCTCGCTGGCCGGCGCCGCGTGGATTCACCTCGACGGCGCCAATATCGCCATCGCCGATAGCGCCGGCCGCGTGTTGCTGGCCCTGGACGGGGTGGAACTGAGGGCGATGCGCCAACCCGCGCGCGCCGCCGTGGCCGAACCGGACGACGAGCAGGCGTTCCAGGCGCTGGAGCGCTACGCGGCCGTGCGGGTGCGCCTGGTACTCGAATCGATGGGCTGGCGCGCCGCTGGCGCTGTCGCCGCACCGGACTTGCCGGGTGTGGTGGCGCGCTATCGGCCGCTGCTGGCGGCGCTCGAAGCGATGGCGCTGCGTACCGGCGACGCCGTCGCCGACGAGCCGGTTCACCCGGCACTGGCGGCCCACCGCACCCTGCTGGCGCGCTGCCTGGATGCCTATCCGGCGATTCTGCGCGGGGCCGCCACACCGACCGAGGCATTCTTCCCGCAAGGTACTACCGACCTGATGGAACGGGTCTACCGCGGCTCGCCCAAGGCCGACGAGTTCCATGCAGCGCTGGCGGGGGCCGCCTGCCAGCATGTGCAAGCCGCGAGCGCCGCCGCACGCCCCGTGCGCGTACTGGAAATTGGCGCCGGCACCGGTGGCGCCAGTGCCGAGCTGCTCAAGCGCCTGGCCGCGCTGGGGATGGACGTGGAGTACGTCTACTCCGACATCTCGCCAGCCTTCCTGGCGCATGGCGAGCGCGTATTCGGCGCAAGCCATCCCTTCGTCCGTTTCGCGCTGCTCGACATCGAACGCGAACCGCAGACCCAAGGGTTTGAGCTGGCCTCGTTCGACATCGTCCTGGCCGCCAACTGCCTTCACGCGTGCAAGCAGATCGCGCGCACCGTGCGCCATGCGGCAGCGCTGCTTGCCCCGCAAGGGCTGTTGCTGGTCAACGAGATGAGCGCGGTGAGCGATTTCGCCACCGTCACCTTCGGTCTGCTCGACGGCTGGTGGCTGGCCGAAGACCCGCAGGCGCGCCTGCCCGATACGCCGTTGCTGTCGCAGCAGCAGTGGCTGCATGTGTTCGAGGGCGCGGGGCTGGACGCGCGCCTGGTGCACGGCGGCGGCGCGCAGAGCGTGCTGGCGGCCGGTAAGCGTGCGGTGCAAGCTGCGGCACCGGTAGCGCCGCCTTGCGCGCCGACGGCGGCCGCCCTGTCGCTCGACGCCGTCACCGAGGTGGTGGCCGAAGCCGTGGCCGGGGTGTTCGAAATGTCGGTCGAGCAGGTACGTAACGGCGGCGTGATGTCGTTCTCCGATTTTGGCGCCGATTCGATCCTCAGCGCCGAGCTGGTACAGCGCATCAACGACAGGCTGTCGCTGGCACTCCAGACGACCGTGATTTTCAACTATCCCACGCTGTCGCAGCTGGCCAGGCACGTGCATGAATCGATGCCGGCTACGGTGCCGGCGATGGCCCCCGTGATTGCGTCCGTCGTGACGCCCCGTTTAACGCCGGTCCAGGCGCCGCCGGTCGCGCCTGGGCCCGCCGGCGCCGATAGCGAGGAAGCATTGCGCAAGGTACTCGAGCAGCTCGAGTCCGGCGCGGTTGACTATGAGGCCGCGCTGGCGGCCGTGCACCACCATCCGATCTGGAATTGAGGCAGACATGACTACATTTAAAGAAACCGTCCTGCGCATGGTGGCGCGCAAGGAACTGAGCGCCGTGCAGGCGATGAACCTCATCGGCCAAGTGCAGGCGTGCGTCGCAGCCCCGGCACCGGCGCTGCGCCAGCCGGTGGCCATCATCGGCATGTCGGGCCGCTTCCCCGGCGCGAACGACGCCGACGCGTACTGGCAAAACCTGCGCAATGGCGTCTCCAGCGTGGGACCGATTCCGCCTTCGCGCTGGGACCTCGCGCAGCTGTACGAGGCCGATCCTCAGGCGCGCGGCAAGGACTTCTGCAAGCGCGGCGGCCTGGTGGACGGCATCGATGAATTCGACTGTGCCTTCTTCAACATCTCCGCCAAGGAAGCGCAGCTGATCGACCCGCAACAGCGCCTGTTCCTGGAAGAGGCCAGCGGCGCGCTGGAGCACGCCGGCATGACGTCGGCCAGGCTCGATGGCGTGCGCTGCGGCGTTTTCGCCGGCGTGGCCGGCGGCGATTTCATCCACCAGATATCCGATGAAGGCATCAAGCCCGACGCCTACGCCTTCATGGGCAACGCCAGTTCGATCCTGGCGGCGCGCATTTCGTACCACCTCAATCTGAAAGGCCCCAGCGTGGCCATCGATACGGCCTGCTCGTCGTCGCTGGTGGCGATCCACCTTGCCTGCGAGAGCCTGGCCCTTGGCACCAGCGACCTGGCGTTGGCCGGCGGCGTGTGCGTGCTGAACACGCCCAATTTCTACATGGCGGGCTCCAAGGCGGGCATGCTGTCGAAGAAGGGCGCCTGCAGCACCTTCGACCGCAGCGCCGATGGTTTCGTCCCTGCCGAAGGGGTGGGCGTGATCGTGCTCAAGCCGCTCGAGCGCGCGCTGGCTGATGGCGACAATATCCTGGGCGTGATCGAAGGCTCGGCGATCAACCAGGATGGCCGCACCAACGGCATCACGGCGCCGAGCGCACCATCGCAAACGGCCCTGGCGCTCGAAGTGTACGAGAAGTCCGGCATCGACCCGGCGACAATCGGGTATGTCGAGGCGCACGGCACCGGTACCGCGCTGGGCGACCCGATCGAAATTGAAGCGCTCACCGCGGCGTTTCGCAAATTTACCGCCGCCCGCGGTTTTTGCGCCATCGGCTCCTCGAAGACAAACATCGGGCACGCCATGAGCGCCAGCGGCATGGCCGGCATGATCAAGGTGCTCAAGGCGCTGGAGGCGGCCGAGTTGCCGCCGTCGCTCAACTTCGAGCATGAGAACCCGGCCATCGGTTTCGCCGCCACCCCGTTCCACGTCAAT
The DNA here is from genome assembly GCF_030846505.1 of Massilia pseudoviolaceinigra. Classification (NCBI taxonomy): domain Bacteria; kingdom Pseudomonadati; phylum Pseudomonadota; class Betaproteobacteria; order Burkholderiales; family Oxalobacteraceae; genus Massilia; species Massilia pseudoviolaceinigra. The sequence goes on from NZ_JAVCWL010000002.1 coordinate 153,003, forward strand.
ACCACGCTCGCGCCCTGGCCCGCGGCTGCCGGCGCACCGCGCCGCGCCGCGATCAGTTCGTTCGGCTTTAGCGGCACCAACGCGCACCTGGTCATCGCCCAGGCACCGGCACGCGCGCGCGCCGAGGCACGCCACCAGACGCTGCCGTTTGTGGTGTCGGCCAAAACGCGCACGGCGCTGGAGCACAACTGCCTCGCACTGGCGCGTTGGCTCGAACAGCGGCCCGAGACACCCCTCGATTCGGTGAGCTGGACCTTGCTCACCGGGCGCGATCATCACGCGCACCGGGTGGTTCTGCACGCGGCAACCCGCGCGGCGCTGATCGATATGCTGCGCGCACCCATCGGCGAGACCGATGCCGCGCTGCCGCATGCCGGCGAGCAGTTCGGCACCCAGACGCCGCCGCGCATCGGCCTGCCGACCTACCGTTTCGAACGCCGCAAGCACGCGCTGGGCGTTTCGACCAAGCCCAAACTGACCAGCGCGCCGCATCCGCTGCTGGACCACGCGGGGGCGGACGGCTTCCACAGCCTGTGGGACGCCAGCCTGCCATTCGTGCGCGACCACCGGGTTCTCGGCCGCCACATCGTGCCGGGCGCCTGTTTCCTGGAGCTGGCCCTGGCCGCCACCGGCGCGCGTGCGCTGGCCGAGGTGGTCTTGCGCAGCCCGCTGCATATCGATGCGCAGGCCGCCAGCGTCGAACTGCGCCTGCAGCCCGATGGCGCCTTTTCCATCCTCGGCGCGGGCATCACGGTCGCCAGCGGCCGGACCGTGGCCGCGAGCGGCGCACCGGGGGCGGCGCTCGATCTGGACAAGTGGCTGAACGGCGCCGGCGTCGACGTCGAGGCGCTGCTGGCGCGCTTCGCCGGCGCCGGCGTGGTGCTGGGACCTTACTGCCGCGGCTTGCAGCGGCTGTGGCTGGGCGAGGGCGAGGCCCTGGCCCAGTTGCAGCTGGCGCCGGGAGAAGCGCGCAGCATCGGCTACTACACCCTGCACCCCACGCTGGTCGATGGCGCCTTCCAGGCGGCCATGGCCTTGCTGGCGCAAAGCTCGCAGGCGGTGCTGGTGCCGGCGTCGATCGGCGTGGTTGCCGTGCATTCGCCGCTGCCGGCCATCTGCTATGCGCACGTGCGCCTGACCGGCGCACGCAGTTTCGAGATGACGTTCGTTGACGAAGCCGGCGCGGTGCTGGCGAACCTGACGCAATTCGGCGTGGCGGAGCTGCATCCCGCGCCCGTGCCGCAACAGGCTGGCGAGCCGGCCTTGCGCTACTACCGGCCGGAATGGATTGCCGCCCCGGCGCCAGCGGCCGACGCGGCCGTGCCGGGCCTGACGCTGCTGGTGCGCTCGCCCGACGTGAGCGCCGACGCGGCGCCCCCCGGGCAGGTGCTCGATGTGGTCCTGGGTGAGCAAACCCTGTCGGTCGGACCCGGGCAGTGGCAGGTGGATGCGGCGGCGCCGGCGGCTTTTGCCCAATTGGTGGCACAGCTCAAGCCGATCGAACGCGTGATTTTCCTCGGCGGTCGCGTCGACCCGCAACGCGACCTGGTCGCCTTGCTGCATTTGCTGCATGCCTTGCCCCAGGATGCCGCGCGGCCCCTGCCGGTGGTTGTTTGCGCGCCGCCGCAGGGTGGCGCGCTGCTGGGATTTGCGCAGACGGTCTCGCGCGAGGAGCCGCACCTGCGTGTGTGTGCGCTCGAGTCGGACGACCCGGGGGCCGCGTGGCACGAAGCGCCGGCCGCGCAAGCCGGCGTGGTGTTGGCCGTGCGCGCCGGCCAGCGCTATCGCCGCACGCTGGTTGAACATGTGCCGCCGGCGCACCCGGCCAGCCGCCTGCGGCGCGGCGGCGTGTACCTGATCGCCGGCGGCGCGGGCGGCATCGGCCTGGTGCTGGCCCGCTACCTGGCGAGCCGGTACGATGCCCGCGTGGTGCTGGTGGGACGGCGCGCCTTGACGCTCGCGCTGCCCGAGGCGATCGTGTATCGCCAGGCCGACATCACCGACGCGGCGGCGCTGGCCACCATCATCGCCGACACCCGGACGCGCTGCGGTGCGATCAATGGCGTGTTCCATGCCGCGATGGTGCTGCGTGACGTGCGCATGAAAAACATGGATGCCGCCACGCTGCGGGCGGTGCTGGCACCGAAGCTGGCCGGCAGCGCCATTCTGGCGCAACTGTTCGCTGGAGAGGCGCTCGACTTCATGGCGTTTTTTTCGTCGGCCAATTCGTTCTTCGGCAACGCCGGCCAGGCCAACTACGCGGCCGCGTCGATGGCGCAGGATGCCATCGCGCTCGATCTGCGGGAGCGCGCCGGGTTTTCGGTAAGGGTCGTCAACTGGGGCTTCTGGGGCGACGTCGGCGCGGTGGCTACGCCGCTGCATCGCCAGCGCGCGCTCGAACACGGGATCGGCGCGATCGGGGTGGAGGAGGGCTTGGCCGCGCTGGAAGCGTGCCTGTCCAGCGACCAGCCGCAGCTGATGCCGATGAAGGTCGTTCCCGCCACGCTGGCGCGCATGGGCCTTCTGGCACCGACGCAGGACGACGATATCGCGGCCGCCTTTGCCGCGGTCGAAAACCATGGACGCGCCGCGCTGCGCCGATTTTTCGGTCCCGACGGCCGCCTCAATCTGACAGTGGCGCCCAAGTACGCGCGCCTGGGCGCGGCGCTGGAGGCCATCGCGGCCAAGCCGGTCGAAGCAGACGGCGGACCGATCACCGGCTGGGGTGCACCATTCGCCACGTTGATCGACCAGTGCCTGGCGCACTACCCGGCGGTGCTGGCGGGCGAGAAAAACCCGGCCGAGGTGCTGTTCCCGGGCGGCTCGACCGAACTGGTGGCGCCGCTGTATCGCGACAATCCGATCGTCGACCGCTATAACAGCCGTGTGGTGGAGGCGCTGCTCTTGCGGGTCCGGGACATCCTGGCACAACGCGGGCGGGTCCGCATTTTCGAGGTGGGCGCCGGTACCGGCGGCACCACGCGGGCGGTGCTGGCGGCGCTGGCGGCCGATGCCGGCCGGGTCGATTTTGTGTTCAGCGATCTGTCCGCCGGCCTGGTTCACAAGGCCAAGACGGAGCTCGGTCCGCAGTATCGGTTTGCCCGCTTCAGCACCTACGACGTCGAACGCGCGCCGTCAACCCAGGGCATCGACGAGAACAGCTTCGACCTGGTGCTGGCCTCGAATGTGCTGCACGCGACGCGCAACATCGGCCTCAGCCTGCGCAATGTGCGCAGCCTGCTGCGCGAGGGCGGCGAACTGCTGCTCAACGAAAGCATCCAGGTGTTCGACTTCTCGACCCTGACCTTCGGACTGACGGATGGCTGGTGGCTGTACGACGACGCCGCGGCGCGTCTGCCGCATTCGCCCTTGCTCGACGAGGCCCGCTGGCGTGCCGCGCTGGCGGAGTGTTTCGGCCGGGTCGAACTGGCTCGCGCCGAGCCTGACGCGCCCCAGGCGGTGTTCATCGCCACCGCGCGCGCGCCTGAAAGCCACGTGGCGCCGGCACCCGTTGCCGCCAGTGCGCCCGTGCAGCCTGCCGCCGCCGTCGCGCCGGCCAGCGCCGACGTGGCGCAGTTCGAACGCGTGATCGCGCGCCATCTGGCGGCGGTGCTGTGCGTGGGGGCCGCCGATATCGATCCGGAGCGCCGTTTCTCCGAGCTGGGTGTCGATTCCATTTCCGGGCTCGACCTCGTCAAGCGCGTCAACGCCAGTTGTGCGACCGAACTGACGGTCACCGTGCTGTATGACTACAGCAACGTCAAACAGCTGGCGCGGCATATCGCCGTCGCCTCACCGTCCGCCGCCGCGCCAGCCTCCCCCGCGGCGAGTGAAGAACCGGCGCCGGCCGAGCCGGCGCGCGCGTCCGGCGCCATCGCCGTGGTTGGCCTGGCGGGGCGCTTTCCCGGTGCGCGCAATGCCGATGCGTTCTGGCGCGATCTGCGCGACAGCGTGTGCCGCACCGGCGAAGTGCCGGCCGAACGCTGGGATGTCAACAGCTACTACGACGCCGATCCGTCCAAACCGGGCAAGAGCCCATGCAAGTGGGGCGGTTTCCTCGACGATATCGATAAGTTCGACCCGGCTTTCTTCCACATGTCGGGCGCCGAGGCCGAGTTCACCGATCCGCAGCAGCGCCTGTTCATCGAAGAAGCGTGGCACGCGCTGGAAGACGCCGGCTACTCTCCCGCATGGCTCGACGACAGGCGCTGCGGCGTGTTCGTCGGCGCCGGGGCCGGCGACTATATTCATCAGATGGATCCGCAAAACCTGCAGCCGCAGGCATTCCTCGGCAACGGGGTTTCCATGCTGGCCGCGCGCATCTCGTATTTCCTCAACCTGCGCGGACCTGCGCTGTCGGTCGACACGGCGTGTTCGTCGTCGCTGCTGGCGGTGCACCTGGCGTGCCAGAGTATCCGCAGCGGGGAGTGCGACATGGCGCTCGCCGGCGGCGTTTTCGTCAGCACCACGCCAAGCTTCCATCACCTGACCGGCCGCCTCGGCATGCTTACGCCGAACGGCCTTTGCCGCGCCTTCGACGACGGCGCCGACGGCTTCGTTCCCGGCGAAGCGGTGGGCGCCGTGGTACTGCGTCCGCTCGATGCGGCGCTGCGCGATGGTGACTATATATATGGCGTCATCGCCGCGTCCGGGGCCAACCAGGATGGGCACAGCAATGGCATCACCGCGCCAAGCGCGCGCTCGCAGGCCGAGCTCGAGACCGAGGTGTACCAGCGCGCCGGGATCGACCCGCGCAGCATCGGCTACGTGGAAGCGCACGGCACCGGTACCCGCGTGGGCGATCCGCTCGAGATAGAAGGCTTGACACGCGCCTTCCGGCGCTCGACCCAGGACCGGCAGTTCTGCGCCATCGGCTCGGCCAAGACCAACATCGGCCACGCCGGACCGGCCGCCGGCATCGCCGGATTGATCAAGGTATTGCTGGCGATGCGGCATGGCGAAATTCCGCCATCGCTGCATTTCGAGCGCGCCAACGGCGCCATCGACTTCGCCAACAGCCCGTTTTTCGTCGCAACCGGGCGCCAGGCCTGGCCGGCCGCACCGATGCGCGCGGCCGTGAGCGCGTTTGGCCTGAGCGGCACCAATGTGCATGTGGTGATCGAGCAGGCGCCGGCACGCGCGCCGCTGCCGGCGCGCACCAGCGACGCGTCCCTTCTGGTCGTCTCGGCCATGAGCGAGAGCGCGCTGCGCGCGCAGGTGGAACAGATGCAAGCCTGGCTGGCCGGCGAAGGCCAGCGCCACGATCCGCACGATATCGCCTACACGCTCGGCGCATGCCGCAAGCACCATGCCCATCGCGCCGTGCTGGGCGCCCCGGTCAACCAGGCGCTGGCCGCGCGCTACCTGGCCGGCGAGCAGCTCGATTGGGAGTCGCTGTACCCGGCGGCGGCGCACCGTCGCGTGCCGCTGCCCGGCTATCCGTTCAGCCGCGAGCGCTATTGGGTCGATTCGGCGCCCGCGACCAAGCCTGTAGCGCTTGAGCGCGTGCATGTCTTCGGCCGGTGCTGGAGCGCGCAGGAGGGGACGCCGGCGGCGCCGCCAGCGTCGCTGTGCCTGATCGGCGGCAGCGATGCCGACCTGGCGCGGCTTGGCGCGCTGCTGGCCGTGCCGGTCGGACGCGACTGGCGTTCAGCGAGCGCGATCGCCATGATGCCCGCCTGCTTCGATCGGCTCGACGAGTATCTGGAGGTCGCGCGCGCTGCGCCGCAGGCGCGGCGCGTGCTGGTACTGCACCGGAATGGTGAGCACGCCGCGGCGGCCAGCGCGGCGCTGCATCACTCGCTGCGTAACGTGCATCCGCACATGCTGTGGCAAACCCTGCAGGTTGACGGCGATGCGGTGGCGGCCATCGCCCGTGAACAGAAAACCGGCGTCGATGGCGCCGAGCTGCGTCACGTCGACGGCGTGCGCTCGCTGCACGCTGTCGTGCCCATGGCCCTGGCGCGCGGCGAAGCGCCGCTGCGCCGCGACGGCGTGTGGTGGATCACCGGCGGGTCCGGGCGCATCGGCATGCAGGTGGCACGCTGGCTGGTCGAACAGTGCAATGCGCGCGTGATCGTCACCAGCCGCCATGCGCCACCGGAAGCGCCAGGACGCAATATCGAATTCATCGGCGCCGACGTCACCGACCACGCCGCGATGCAGCAGGTATTCGATGCGATTCGCCTGCGCCACGGCGCCCTGCATGGGATCGTGCACGCCGCCGGCGCCATCGAGCCGGCGCTGTTGACCGACAAGAGCGCACTGCGCGCGGTGCTGGCGCCGAAGATCGAGGGCGCCCGCATTCTCGACGAACTCACGCGCGACACGCCACTCGACGCCTTTGTGATGTTTTCGTCGCTATCGGCCCTGATCGGCGACTTCGGCCAGTGCGACTATGCCAGTGCCAACCGCTATCTGGAATCGTTTGCCGAATGGCGGGCGGCGCGCCGTCCCGGGCGCAGCGTGGCGATCCACTGGCCGCTCTGGGCCGATGGCGGCATGGGGCTGGCCGGGAGCGAGCAGGAACGCTATGTCGCCAGCAGTGGTTTCGACCTGCTGCGCAGCGACAGCGCCTTGCGCCTCCTGGGGCAGGCGCTGGCCCCGGGGGCGCCGGTGCTCGCCGTGGCGTGCGGCGACATCGGGCGCATCGAGGCGGCGCTGGCGCCACGCCATGGCGTCGCCATGCCGGCCTTGCAGGCCGATGCCGGGATCGATGCGCTCGAACAGATCGTACTTCAGTGCACGGCGCGCATTGTGCGCTTGCCGGCCGAAAAACTCACGCGCGCGTCGCGCTTCTCGGAGGTGGGTCTGGATTCACTGTATATGAAGGACCTGGCTTCGGCGCTGGGCCAGGAACTCGGCGTGCCGATCCTGCCGACGGCGTTCTTCCAGCACCAGAGCGTGGCCGCCCTGGCCGCCCATCTGCAGCCTTCCTGGGCCGCCGCACGCGCCGCGGCCACGCCGCCGGCGCAGCCTGCGGTTGCACCCGAGCCGGCCGCCAAGCCGGCTCCGGGTAAGCCCGAGCCGGTGGCGGTGGTCGGCATCAGCGGCTGCTTCCCGCAGTCGGCCGATATCGCCGCGCTGTGGGAACACCTGGACGCCGGCGACGACTGCGTGACCGAAGTGCCGGCGCAGCGCTGGGACTGGCGCGCCTATCACGCCAGCACCGGGCGCGAACATGACAAGTCGGTATCGCGCTGGGGCGGCTTCATGCCGGACATCGGCCACTTCGACAGCGCATTTTTCGGCATGTCGCCGCGCGAAGCGGTGTTCATGGATCCCCAGCACCGGCTATTCCTGCAGCATGCCTGGTCGGCGCTGGAGGATGCCGGGATTCGTCCGTCGACACTGGCCGGACGGCCGGTCGGGGTGTGGGCGGGAGCTCAGCCCAACGAATACATGCGCCTCATCGGCGACGCCGGCGAGGCCAGGGCGCAGGCCGCCCTGGGCAATACCCAGACCATGCTGGCCAACCGGGTGTCGTACTGGTTCGACCTGCGTGGCCCGAGCCAGACCGTCGACACAGCCTGTTCCAGCTCGCTGGTGGCGGTGCACCGCGCGGTGCAGTCGCTCCAGCAGGGCGAATGCGAACTGGCGCTCGCCGGCGCGGTGAGCGCGATCCTCTCGCCCGATACCTACGTGCTGGCGTCGCAACTGGGCATGCTCTCGGCCGACGGGCGCTGCAAAACCTTCGACAGTGCGGCCAACGGCTATGTCAAGGGCGAAGGCGTGGGCGTGCTGGTGCTGAAAACCCTGGCGCGTGCCCAGGCCGACGGCGACCATATTTACGGCATCATTCGTGCCAGCGCCGAGGGACATGGCGGCAAGGCCAGCTCGCTCACCGCTCCCAACCCGCAGGCCCAGGCGGAACTGGTGCTCAATACCTGGAAGCGCGCCGGTGTGCCGATCGACAGCGTCAGCTATATCGAAGCGCACGGCACCGGCACCGAGCTGGGCGACCCGCTCGAAGTGGAGGCGCTCACCAGCGCATTTCAGGCCCTGGCGCGCGAACAGGGCGTCACGCTCGCGCCAGGCGCCTGCGGACTCGGTTCGATCAAATCGAATATCGGCCACCTTGAGCCGGCCGCCGGCGTCGCTGGCTTGATCAAGGTGCTGCTGGCGATGCGGCACCGGCGCTTGCCGGCGACCCTGCATGTCAGGCAGGTCAATCCGTACCTGAAACTGGACGGCTCGCCATTCCGGCTGGTCACCGAAGGAAGCGACTGGAGCGGCGCGGTGCTGCGCGCGGGCGTGAGCGCCTTCGGCTTCGGCGGTTCGAACGCCCATGTGGCGCTGGAATCGGCGCCACCCGCGCCAGGCGACGCGGCGCCCGGCTTCGCCGCCACCGTGCCGCTGTCGGCCAAGACCGCTGGTGCCTTGCGCGCGACCGTGGTGCAGCTGTGCGAGCACCTCGAAAGCGCGTCAGTGGACTGGCGCGATCTGGTATTCACGCTGCAGAACGGGCGTGAACAGTTCGAGCACCGGATCGCGCTGCAGGCCAGTTCCACGCCTGACTTGCTGAACCAGTGCCGCGCATGGCTGGGCGGAGCAAGCCTGGCGGCGCATGCCGGCCTGCCTCACATCACGCACGGTAGGCGCATATCGCTGCCCACCTATCCGTTCGAGCGCAAGCACGTCTGGTTCGACCAGGCGCAGCAGCGGCCTTCCGTGCCCGCGGCAAAGACCGCAGCGCCGAGCCCCGCGCGTGCGTCCGCCGAGGCGATCAGCGCCGCCACGGCGGCCCCGGCACCTGCGTCCGCCGAGGCAATCAGCGCAGCCCCGACGGTCCCGGCGCCTGCCGCTCCCGGCCCCCTGGAGGAGGTACGTGCCATCCTGGCCGAGCTGCTGTACCTGGAACCGGAGGCCATCGGCGCCGATGCCCGCTTCGTCGACCTGGGGCTCGATTCGATCCTGTCGGTCGAATTTGCCAAGAAACTGCAGGACCGCTTCACCATCGACCTGCGTGCCAGCCGCCTGTACGACCATTCGAGCGTGGCGGAACTGGCCGCCCACATCGGCGCTGCGGGCCTGTCGGATTCGCCGCCCGTGGCGCCGGCCCAGCCAGTGCAGCCCGTGCCACCTTCGGCGCCGGCGGCCACCGCGCCGGCGCGCGCCATCCCTGGCGGCAGCCTCGATGATATCCGCGCCATGCTTGCCGAGCTGCTCTACCTCGAGCGCGCCGACATCGCCGACGACGCGCCGTTCGTCGAACTGGGACTCGATTCGATCCTGGCCGTCGAGTTTGCCAAAAAACTGCAGGACCGCTTCAGCATCGATCTGCGCGCCACGCGTCTGTACGATTATTCGCGGCTGTGCGAACTGGCCGGCTGGGTCGACAGCATGACGGCGGCCGCACCGCCGCCGGCAGCCGCGCCGCAGGTGGCCGCCGCAGCCGCGCCGGAGGTGCGCGCGACCGACATTGCCATCGTCGGCATGGCGGGGCGCTTCCCCGGCGCCGACAACCTCGATGCGTTCTGGCGCAACCTCGCGGCAGGTGTCGATTCGGTCACCGACGTGCCGCGCGAGCGCTGGTCGGTGGACGAGCTGTATCCGCACAAGACGTACTGCCGCAAAGGCGGCTTTATCGACGGCGTCGACCAGTTCGATCCCTTGTTCTTCAAGATTTCGCCACAGGAAGCCGAGTGGATGGACCCGCAGCAGCGCCTGTTCCTGGAACAGGCATGGCTGGCCCTGGAAGACGCCGGCATGCCCGACAGCGCGCTCTCGGGCATGCGCTGCGCGGTGTTCGCCGGGGCCGGGCAGGGCGACTACTTCCGCCTGATGGATCCCGATTCCGAGGCCGGTGCGCAGTTCGGCATGGGTAATGTGAGTTCCATCCTGGCCGCCCGCCTGGCGTATTTCCTCAATCTGAAGGGTCCTGCCGTCTCGCTCGACACCGCGTGTTCGTCGTCGCTCGTGGCGACCCATCTGGCCGCGCAGGCCTTGATCGGCGGCGAATGCGACCTGGCGCTGGCTGGTGGCGTGTCGCTGATGATCACGCCGCAGATGCACCTGTTGACGTGCCAGACGCGCATGCTCTCGCCCGAGGGACACTGCAAGACCTTCGACACCGGCGCCAACGGTTTCGTGCCCGGCGAAGGGGTTGGCGTGGTGGTCCTCAAGCGCCTGGACGACGCGCTGGCGCAGGGCGACCGGATCTACGCCGTCATCCGCGGCAGCGGCATCAACCAGGATGGCCGCACCAATGGCATGACGGCGCCCAGTGCGCTGTCGCAAAGCGCGCTGGCCATGAGCGTGTACGAGCGCTATGGCATCGATCCGTCGACCATTACCTGTGCCGAGGCGCATGGCACCGGCACCCAGCTGGGCGACCCGATCGAGGTCGATGCGCTCACCGATGCGTTCCGCCACTACACGGCAAGCCGGCAGTACTGTGCGATCGGCAGCGTCAAGACGAATATCGGGCATTTGCTGCCGGCCTCCGGCGTGGCCGGACTGATCAAGAGTGTCCTGATGCTGCGCGCGCGCCAGCTGGCTCCGACGCTGCATTGCAAGAACGAGAACGAGAAGATCGACTTCGCCACGTCGCCGTTCTACGTCAACCAGGTCTTGCGCGACTGGGTGCCGCCGGCCGGCATGGCGCGCCGCGTCGCCGTGAGCAGCTTCGGTTTCAGCGGTACCAATGCGCACCTGGTACTGGAAGAGTGGCCGGCGCCGGCGGCGACGCCAACGCCGGCCGGACCGCTCAGTTTCGTGCTGTCGGCGCGCACGCCGGCCGCGCTGCAACGCAGTTGCTGTGCCCTGGCCGACTGGCTCGAGGCCGGTGGCAGCGGTGTGGCCCTGGCCGACATTGCGCACACCCTGGCGCAGCGGCGCACACGCCACACGCACCAGCGCGTCGTCAATGCCGCCGATCGCCCCAGCCTGATCGTGGCGCTGCGCGCCAGCGGCGCCCCCAGCGCCACGATGATCGCGCCGGGCGCCGGCCAGGTGGTGTCGCTGCCGGCCTATCCGTTCGAGCGCAGGCGCTTCTGGGTCCCGGAAAAAGCGGTGCATCCGCTGATCGACAGCCTGGAGCACAGCTTTTCCACGGCCACCGCGCGCAAGCAGTTCAGCGCGCGCCACGAACTGCTGGCGCAGCACGTCATCGCCGGCACCCCGACCCTGCCGGGGGCGACCTATGTCGAGATCGCGCTGGCCTGCGCGGCGCGGCTGGCCACGCCGGGCGCGCGCCTGATCGCGCTGCGCAAGGTGGTGTGGATGCGGCCGTTCGTTGCGCCGGACCAGGCGCTGACCACGCGCTTCCGGCCCGACGCCGGCGACATTGTCTTTGACAGCCAATTTTGCCGTGGCCGGGTGGTGGTGATCGACCGGCCCGCCGCCCGCCGCATCGACTTGCAGCTCGACCAGGGCGACGAATTCAGCGGCGAAGCGGTGTATGCCGCCTTCCACAGCCTGGGCCTGGAGTACGGTGGCGCCTTGCGCGGCATTGCGTCGCTGCGGCGCGACCGCCACCGGGTCATCGCGCGCCTGGACATACCGGCCGACTTTGCGCGCTACACGCTCGACCCGCGTGTGCTCGACGCGGCGCTGCAGACACCGATCGGTTTCGCACTGGGCCAGGGCAGTACCGCCGACGCCATGCTGCCCTACCTGCTCGACAGCCTGGTGCAGCATGGACCGCTGGTGCCGGGCTGCCTGGCCATCGCCACGCTGCGCCCGGGCGAGGCACCCAGCTTCGACATCGAGATCGTTTCGCCGGAGGGCCAATTGCTGGTCGAGATCAGCGGTTTCAGTTCGCTGCCGCCGCGCCGCGACGCGGGCGCCGACGCCGACGCCGCCTCGTACTTCGGCCCGCAGTGGCGCGCCGCCGCGGCGCCGCCGGCACGCGCCGTGACGGCCGGGCATACGCTGGTCCTGCACGCCGGGATCGATCTTGGCCTTGGCGCGCATCTGGCCGGGGCGGGGCCGGTCACCGAGGTCCTGCTCGGTTCAAGCTGGCGCCCCGGTGCGGAGGGAGCGAGCCCGCTCGGCATCGATCACCGTTCGCTTTCTGACTGGTCCCAACTGGCCGCCGCGCTGCCCGACCTGGGCCGGGTGGTCTTCATGGCCGGACTGGCCGGCCACGCGCTCACCGAAGGCGTGGCGCTCGACCAGTTCCAGGAAACGGCCACGCTCTCGCTGGTGCGGTTTGTGCGTGCCTGGGTGCTGGCCGAGCGCGTGCTGCCCGAACTGGTGGTGCTCACCAATGGCATCTACCGGGTGCTCGACGGCGACGCGATCATGCCGCAGGCGGCCGCGCTGGCCGGCCTGGCCGGCGTGCTCGCCAAGGAGTTCCCCGCCGTTGGCGTGGCCCACCTGGATCTTCCCGGGCAGGCCGGCCCCACCGGCGCGGCCGTGGCGGCCCTCGTGAACGAGGCCGTTCCCGGCAGCGCCGCCTGGCGCGCCGGCCAGTACTACGCCCAGCATCTTGACCCGCTGGCGCTGCCGGCGGCCGATCAGCCGGCGTTCCGCCGCGCCGGCGTGTATATGATCGTCGGCGGTGGCGGCGGTATCGGCGGTGCGCTTGCGCGCCACCTGGCGCAGGCCCACCAGGCGCGCATCGCCCTGGTTGGGCGGCGCCCGGCCGACGCCGCCATCGACGCCAGCATCGCCGCCATCACGGCGGCCGGAGGCGAGGCGATCTACCTGCGCGCGGACTTGGGCGACCTGGCCGCGCTGGAACAGGCACGCGACGCCGCATTGGCGCGCTGGGGCGTGGTGCACGGGGTGATCCACTCGGCGCTGGCCCTGCAGGACCAGACCCTGGCGCGCCTGGACGACGATGCTTTCAGCGCCACCCTGCGCGCCAAGGGGCGCGGCACCTGCATGCTGGCGCAGGCGTTCGACGCCGTGACGCTCGACTGGCTGCTGGTGTTTTCGTCGACCATTTCATTCACCCGCAACGCGGGCCAGGCCAGCTACACGGCCGCCAGCACGCTGCAGGACGCCACCACGGCGGCGCTGGCGCTACGCCGGCGCTGGCCCGTCAAGATCATCAACTGGGGGTTCTGGGGCGATGTGGGCGTGGTCGCAACCGAGCGCCATCGCGCGCTGGCGCGCCGGCACGGCGTCGGTTCGGTCACGCTGGCCGACGCGGTCGAGGCGATCGAACGGATCGTCGCCTCGGACCAGGAACAGGTGGCGGTAATCCGCCTGCTCGCGCCGCAGCCTGAGGCGGCGCCTGTACCGGCAGTGGCGCCGCCCGCACAGGTGGCGCACGGCGGCGCCGACCTGGACGCGGTGCGCGCGGTGGTCGCGGGTGTGCTGCGCACGCTCGATGACGAGCTCGATAATGAAGCCCCGTTCGATGCGTATGGTGTCGATTCGCTGGTCGCCATCGATATCCTGCACAAGCTCGAGCCGCGTTTCGGCGCCTTGCCGGCCACGCTGCTGCATCGCTACAACAGCATTGCGCTGCTGGCCGCCGAACTGTCGGTGCGCGGCGCCAGTGCGCCGGCCGCGCCACGGCAGGCGCCGGCCAGTTCGATCGCCATCAACGGCGCCGGTGCCGGGCCGCGCAGCTTCTGGGTCCACAGCGTGCTCGGTGAAACCGACTGGGTCACCCGCCTGGGCGCGCACCTGCCGGCCTCGTGGCCGCTGCACGCGCTGCGCGCACCCGTGTGCGACTGCGGCGAAACGCCGTTTGCCACGCTCGAAGCGATGGCCAGCGCCTATCTGGCCGAAGTGCGGCGCATCCAGCCGCGTGGCCCGTACATCCTGGGCGGCTACTCGTTCGGCGGCGCGGTCGCCTTCGAGATGGGGCGCCAGCTGGTGCAGGCCGGCGAGCAGGTCAGGGCGCTGATCCTGCTCGACGCCTTTGCCCCCGGTTCGGCCGCGCTGGCCTCGCTGCGCGCCGCCTCGTGGGATGGCTTCCTCAACACCGTGGTCGGCGCGCTGCTCGAACGCACGCGCGACGTGCGCCTGTCCGAACGCGAGCTGGCCGCGCTCACCGCACCGCTGCTAGCAACGGCGAACCAGTGCGCACCCTTGCTCGATCATTACAACCCGGAACCTTGTCCTATGCATACCATCATGATCCGCAACCGCCACAGTTTCATCGGCCCCGACAGTCCGCTCGGCCTGGCGCCGGTCAAAATCGACGACGACCAGCCCGATCACGGCTGGAGCACATGGCTGGGCGAGCCGCCTCGGATCGCGGCGATCGATACCGATCACTTTTGCCTCGGGCTGGAACCGGCCATCGGCGCGGTGGCGCAGCAGGTGATCGGCTTCATCGAGCCGCAGGCGCAGGCGGTGTTCAGCAAGGTGCGCGAACACGTCCGGCGCGTCTTGCCGCACGTGGACGGCGCGCGCATCACCATGGGCGCCAGCCTGCACGAGCTGGGCGCCAATTCGCTGGACCGGGTGGAAGTGGCGATCTGCACGATGGAGGACTTGCAGCTGACGTTCGCGCCAACCGAACTGGCCGGGGTGCAGGACATCGCCTCATTGGTCGAGGTATTTTTGATACACCTGCGCCGGCGTGCCGGTGCGGTGCTGGTGGAGGGGCAGGCATGAAGGTGATCGTGACAGGCATGGGGTTCCAGGGCGCGCTGGCGCCCGACGTGGCGGGCTTCGGCGCGGCGCTGCGCAGCGGGCAGGGCGTTTTTGGCTGGACCAGGCTGGCGCGCTCGGGACGCAGTTTTCCGGCCGCGCTGTACCAGGGCGGCGCCGCGCCGCTTGATGAGCGTGCGCGCCAGGTCTTGCGCGGCCGCCCGGCGGCGCTGCAGGCCAGTTGCGCCGCCGCGCTCGAGGCGCTGCAATCGGGGAGGTGGACCGACCCGGATTGCGCCATCGTGGTGGCGGGCAGTAATCTGCACCAGGCGCAGTTTGCCGACGCCTACGAACGCTTCATGGAACGCCCGGCCTACGTCAATCCGCGCTACGCCGCCAGTTTCCTCGACAGCACGGTGGTGGCGGCGGTGAGCGAGATCGCCGGCCTGGGCGGGATCGGCTTTACCACCGGCGCCGGCATGGCGAGCGGGAACGCCGCCCTGTTCCAGGGCTGGACCCTGATCCGCTCGGGCGCCGCGCGCGCCTGCCTGGTCGTTGGTGCCATGAGCGATTTTTCCGAACTGGAGATGCTCGCCTTTGCCAACCTGGGCGCGCTGGCCGCGCCGCCCGAGGACAGCGACCCGGCGCGCGCGTCAATCCCCTTCGACAGCGCCAGCCTGGGCTTCGTGTACGGCCAGGCCGCCGCCGCGGTCCTGCTCGAAAGCGCCGACAGCGCCGGCGCACGCGGCGCGCTGCCGCTGGCGCGGCTGGCCGGGGCGTCGATTGTCCTCGACGGCAATGCCGGCACCGAGGCCAATGCCGACGGCGAAGCGGCGGCGATGCGCGCGGCGCTGGCCGCCGCCGGCCTCGAAGGCAGCCGGATCGATTACATCAATACGCACGGCACTGGCACGCCGTCGGGCGACCGCGCCGAATGCGCCGCCATTAGCCAGTCTGTCGGGACCGGCGCCGTGCTCAATTCCACCAAGGCCATCACCGGGCACACCATCGGCGCGGCCGGCGTGGTGGAACTGGTGGCCACCGTCATCCAGATGCGCGAGCGGTTCGTCCATCCGAATCCGCGCCTGCACGAGCCGATCGATCCGCGCCTGCGCTTTGCCGGGCGCGAGAGCGCGCCGTTGACGATCAATGCGGCGCTGTCGAACGGCTTTAGCATCGGCGGTTTCAACACTTGCGTCGCGGTGAGCCGCGCATGAGGGCCGGGATCGAAGACATGGGCGTGTACGTCGGCCGCGCCGCGCTCGACGTGAACGTGCTGGCGGCGGCGCGCGGGCTGGACGTGCAGCGTATGCAAAACCTGCTGATGCGCGAGAAAACCGTGGCGCTGCCGTTCGAAGACGCGGTGACGTTCGCCGTCAACGCGGCCAAGCCGGTGATCGACCGCCTGGGGCCGGAGCGCCTGGAGCGCATCGAGCAGCTGATCGTGGCCAGCGAATCGGGCGTCGACTTCGGCAAGCCCTTGTCGACCTACGTGCACCAGGCGCTGGGGCTGAGCCGCAACTGCCGCACCTTCGAGGTCAAGCATGCCTGCTACGGCGGCACGGCAGCCGTGCAAAGCGCACTGGCGCACGCCCACGCCGGCCTGTCGCCGGGGTCCAAGTCGCTGGTCATCACCACCGACATGGCGCGTCCGATTCCCAATACCTACGCCGAGCCGTCCCAGGGCGCCGCCGGCGTGGCCATGCTGATCGGCGACCAGCCGGTGCTGGTGGAGATCGAGAAAGGGCTGAGCGGCTGCTACGGCTTCGAAGTGATGGATTCATGCCGTCCGACCCCGGACATCGAAACGGGCGATGCCGACCTGTCGCTGCTGACCTACCTCGAATGCATGGAAAACAGCTTCCTGGCCTATCAGCGCAAGGCGCCCGGCACCACCTTCGGCAGCTTCGACTACCTGGCCCTGCACACCCCGTTCGGCGGCATGGCCAAGGGCGCGCACCGGACCATGATGCGCAAGTTCGAACGCGTGGCGCCGCCCCTGGTCGAACAGGATTTCCTGCGCCGGCTGGAACCGTCGCTGCGCTTTTGCGCACGGGTTGGCAATATCTACTCGGGCACGGTGTTCCTGGCGCTGGCCGGGATCCTGGCGCACGGGCGCTTCGACGACGCGCCCAAGCGGGTCGGCTTGTTTTCCTACGGCTCCGGATGCTGTTCGGAGTTCTACAGCGCCGTGGCCACGGCAGCCTCGCAGCGCGCCATCGCCCGGCTCGACATCGGCGCCCACCTCGACGCGCGCCATGCCCTGTCGATGGCCGACTACGAGCTGCTGCTGGAAACCCAGCAGCTTCTCCGCTTCGGCGTGCGCGACGCCGAGCCGGAATCGCTCGACTGGGAACGCCTGATGCGCGGACGCGGCTTGCTGGTGCTGGACCGTATCAAGGATTACCACCGGGAGTACCGATGGGCATGAAGCTCCACAAGCAGGGCCGGCTGCTGACCATCACGCTCGATAAGCCGGACCGCAACAACACCCTCGATGCCGCCTTGCTCGGCCAGCTCGGCGCGGCGCTCGACCATGCCGAGGCCGATCCGCTGGTGCGCGTGGTGGCGCTGTGCGCCAGCGGCGCCGTGTTTTGCAGCGGGGCCGACCTGGGCGGCAGCGCCAGCTGTGCGCCGGCCCAGGCGGCGCAACAGTATTTCAGGCTGCTGCGCCGGTTTACCAGCAGCCCGTGCATCATCGTCGCGCTGGTCGAGGGCGCCGTGCAGGCCGGTGGCGTGGGCCTGGTCGCGGCGAGCGACTACGTGATCTGCACCGAGGCGGCCAGCTTCCGCCTGCCGGAAGTGCTGATCGGCCTGATACCGGCGTGCGTGCTGCCGTTCCTGATCCGCCGCCTGGGCGTGCACAACAGCCAGATGCTGGCGCTGACGGCGCACAAGATCGATGCGCGCCGCGCCGTCGAGCTGCACCTGGCCGACCAGCTGGCGGCGCAGGGGCATGAGGCGCTGCGCCGCCTGGTGCTGTCGGTCGAGCGCATTCCCGAGACGGCGGTGGCCACGCTCAAGCAGTACATGGGGCAGCTCGCTCCGATCACCGACCGCGATGAGCAGCTGGCCGTGGCCAGCATCGTCGCGATCATGGAACAACCAGGCAGTCTCGACCGCACGCACGAGCTGATCGAACACGGCCTTTGGGGAGGAAAAACAGCATGAGTTCCGTGGTTCACCTTGATTTTCCAGCGCCGCATATCGCGCTCATCGAACTGGCCGACCGCGCCAACAGCAACCAGTTCACGCACGAGCTTGTGGTTGGCCTGGCGCACGCGCTCGACCAGGCCCAGGCCGATCCCGCCATCCACGTCGTCGTGCTGCACGGGGTCGATAATGTGTTTTGTACCGGCGGCACCCGGGACGAGCTGATCGGCATTGTCGAGCAGCGCATCCGCTTCGACGACATGCCGCTGTACCGCCTTCTGCTCGATTGCGAGATCCCGGTGGTGGCGGCCATGCAGGGCCACGCCCTCGGCGGCGGCCTCGTGATGGGTCTGTTTGCCGACGTGATCGTGCTCGCCGAAGAAGCCATCTACAGCGCCAACTTCATGAAATACGGCTTTACGCCGGGGATGGGGGCGACCCTGATCCTGCCTGAAAAGTTCGGCACCGCGCTGGCCGCCGAAATGCTGCTCACGGCCGGCGGCTACCAGGGCGGCGAGCTGGCGCGGCGCGGCATCGGCGCGCATGTGGCCAGGCGCAAGGACGTGGTCGCGCTGGCGCTGCGCCTGGCGCGCGAGATCGCCGACAAGCCGCGCGCGTCGCTGGTGCTGCTCAAGCGGCACCTGACGCAGCGCATCCGCGAAGCACTGCCGGGCACGGTGGCGGCGGAACGGCGCATGCACGAGACGACCTTCGCCGGCAGCGAAGTGCGCGAACGTATCGAAACCAGATTTGGAACCTAAATGACAATTATCTTTCCGGGACAAGGCTCCCAACACGTGGGCATGGGTGCGGCGCTGTTTGCTCAATTTCCACAGGAAACGGCGCAAGCCTCGGCCATCCTCGGCTACGACCTGGCCGCGCTATGCCGCGACAACCCCGACGGCAAACTGTCGCAGACCCAGTACACCCAGCCGGCGCTGTTCGTGGTCGGCGCGCTCGCATGGCTGGCGCGCGGCGCGCCGCCGGCGGCGTTTTTCGCCGGTCACAGCCTGGGCGAAATCACCGCCTTGTGGGCCGCCGGGGCGATCGACTTTGCCACAGGGGTGAGGCTGGTGCAAAAACGTGGCGAACTGATGGCGCGCGTGAGCGGCGGCGGCATGGCCGCCGTGATCGGACTGACGCCGGCGCAGGTGCGCCGCGCCGTCGAAGGCAGCGCGCTCGATGTGGCCAACTACAATGCCTACGACCAGACCGTCATTTCCGGTCCCAAGGCCGAGCTGGGAGCGGCCGGCGCGCGCCTGCGCGAGGCCGGCGCCAGGCACATCGTCGAGCTCGACGTGAGCGCGCCGTTTCACTCGCGGTACATGAAACCGACCGAGGATGAGCTGGCGCGTTTTCTGGACACCCTGGCGTTTTCCCCGCCGCACACACCGGTCGTCGCCAACGCCACCGCCTTGCCCTACGCCGCCGATGCGCTGCGCGAAACGCTGCTGCGCCAGGTGTGCGGCAGCGTGCGCTGGATCGAGAGTGTGGAGTACCTGATCCGGCGCGGCGAGCGCGAGTTCGTCGAGGTGGGTCCAGGCGCGGTGCTGACCCGGCTGATCCAGAATATCCGCCAGAGCACGGCGTTCGCCAATTGATGAATACCGCGACGATCCATCCCGCCAGCCTGGGCAGCCCGGCATTCTTGCGCGATCACGGCGTGCGCTATGCCTATGTGTGCGGCGCCATGGTCAAGGGCATCGCATCCGTTGCGCTGGTGGCGCGCATGGCCAGGGCCGGCCTGCTCAGCTTTTACGGGTCCGGCGGCCAGCGCCTCGAAGCGATCGATGCCGCGCTCACCGAGATCCGCGCCAGCATTCCGGCCGGTGCCCCGTTCGGGGTCAATTTTTTGCACAATATGCTGATGCCGTCGCTGGAGGAGGACCTGGTCGACCTGCTGATCCGGCATGAGGTGCGCGTGATCGAGGCGGCCGCTTTCATCGACATCACGCCGGCCCTGGTGCGCTACCGCTGCAGCGGCCTGAGCGAAGACGCCGACGGGCGCGTGCGTGCACGCCATCACATTCTCGGCAAGGCCTCGCGCATCGAGGTGGCCGAGCGCTTCCTGGCGCCGCCGCCGCCCGCGCTGGTCGCCGCGCTGCTGGCCGAGGGGCGCATCAGTGCGCACGAAGCGGCGCTGGCCGCGCGCATTCCGCTGGCCAGCGATCTGTGCGGCGAGGCCGATTCGGCCGGACACACTGACAAACGCGTCGCGTCGGTGCTGATCCCGGAGCTGCTGCGCCTGCGCGACGCCGCGCAGCAGCGTTACGGCTACCTGGCGCGCCCGCGCGTGGGGCTGGCCGGCGGCATGGGCACGCCGGCCGCGCTGGCCGCCGGCTTCGTGCTGGGGGCCGAGTTCGTGCTGACCGGATCGATCAATCAATGCACGATCGAAGCCGACACCAGCGACGCCGTCAAGGATTTGCTGGCCGGTGCCGGCTCGCAGGACTGCGACATGGCCCCGGCCGGCGACATGTTCGAGATCGGCGCGCGCATCCAGGTGCTGCGCAAAGGCGTGCTGTTCGCCGCCCGCGCCAACCGCTTGTACGAGCTGTACCGGCAACTGGCCTCGATCGACGAACTCGATGCGGGCACGCGGCGCACCATAGAACAGACCTATTTCCACGGCCGCAGTTTCGAGGCGGTGTGGGAAGAAACCAAGACCCACTACGCGCGCGCGGCGCCGGCCGAAATCGCGCGTGCCGAGGCCTATCCCAAGCAGAAGATGGCGATGATCTTCCGCTGGTATTACGTGCACAGCAACCGGCTGGCCATGTCCGGCACGCCGGCCGGCCGGGTCGACTACCAGATCCACTGCGGGCCGGCGATGGGCGCGTTCAATGCCTGGGTGCGCGGCACACCGCTGGAACCGTGGCGCCGGCGCCACGTCGATGCGGTGGCCGAAGCGCTGATGGGCGCCGCCGCCGCCCACCTGCAACAGATCGTCGGGCGCATCACCCTGAGCCAACCAGAAAGAGGTCACCATGTCTGAGTCATACCGCCTGATCCGGCTGGAGCGCCACGGGGCGCTCGCCGAGATCGTTCTGAATAATCCCGGCAGCCTCAATGCCATGCAGCCGCTGTTTTTTGCCGAGCTCGCTCAAGCCTTTGCCGCCGTCACCGACGACGATACCGTGTCGGTGGTGCTGATCTGGGCCGAAGGGCGGGTGTTCAGCGTCGGCCTCGACCTGAAGGAGGCGATGGGCCTGATCCCGGAGCTCGGCGCCAGCGCCAGCACGGCCGCGCGCAACCGCGCGCTGTACCGGATCATCCGCGATTTCCAGGCGTGTTTCACGGCGGTGCGGCGCTGCAGGAAGCCGGTCATCGCGGCCATCCACGGCATGTGCCTGGGCGGCGGACTCGATCTGGCCAGCGCCTGCGATATCCGCCTGGCTGCGGCCGACGCCATGCTGGCGATCCAGGAAACCAAGATGGCCATGGTGGCCGACCTGGGTACCCTGCAACGTATCGGGCGGCTATGCGGCAGCGGTTTCGTGCGCGAGATGGCGTTTACCGGAAGTATGATCGGCGCCCAGCGCGCCCAGGCCGTCGGCCTGGTCAATGAGGTGTTCAGCGACCGTATCGCGCTGATGGAGGCGGCGCGCCGCATGGCCGGCGTTATCGCCGCCAATTCATCGCTGGCCGTGCAGGGGGTCAAGCAGGTGCTCGACCACGCGGACGATCACAGCGAGGAAGAAGGCCTCGAATACGTGGCGCAGTGGAATACCAACTTTTTCCTCAGCCGCGACCTGAACGAGGCGCTGCAGGCATTCCGCGACAAGCGCGAACCGCGCTTCAGCGGCGATTGAGGCGGAACTGGCTCAGATCGGTCGCTAGCCGGTCGAGGAAGACGGCGCGGCGGGTCTGGTAGAAGAAATGGTCGCCGGGCAGCATGTACAGGCGGAACGGCCCACTGGTCACGGCCTCCCATTCGGCCAGGCCGTCGCGCCCGACCGAACGGTCGTCCAGGCCGCCATAGACGATCAGCGGCCAATCCTGTGCCGGTCCCGGATGGTGGCGGTAGGTCTCCACCAGGCGCAGGTCGTTACGCAGAATGGGCAGGTAGATGGCCATCAATTCCGGATCGGACAGCAGGACTTGCGGCACCCCGCCGTAGCGTTCGTTCAGTCTGTCGATAAATTGCGCGTCCGGCAGCGTGTGCAGTGCCTCTGCCGCGCCGAGCTGGCGCTGCGGCGCCGGGCGGCCCGACACAATGACCAGGTCGGGCGCGAGCCCGCGTGCGCCGAGCGCGCGCGCCAGTTCGAAGGCCAGGGTTGCACCCATGCTGTGCCCGTAGATGACCAGCGACTCGGCGCGCGGCGCGCGCACCAGCTGTGCGGCGATTTCCTCGACCATGGCGAGCGCATCGGTGCGCAGCGGTTCGTGATAGCGCGAATCGCGGCCCGGCAGCTGGACCGGGCACACCTCTATATCGGCAGGCAAGTCTTTTTTCCATGGATGAAATACCGCCACGCCCCCGCCCGCGTGGGGCAGGCACACCAGGCGCATACGCGTATTGGACATTGGGAGGTGCGATGAGAACCAGGCGTTGTGTGTCATCGGTGAGGAAGAAAAGTGAACGGGGGCGGGCGCTGTCGCGCAACAATGCGCTCTTGCCAGTGTTGCCTGTATTATATCGCACGATCCATCGCGCGACCTGCCGCAGCCGGCCATGATACGCCCCATGTTGCCCTGCGCCGCATCGCTGGCGGTCGCCGGGCGGCAGGGCGCCCTCGGCAACCGGCAGCGATCGCCTTTGCGGCCGCTGTAGTACCGGGCTGGTATGTCACCTTCCTTAGCTGCGTAAATAATCGATTTGCGAACTCATCAATTGATTCGCAGTGTCGCTGCCTTCAAGTGCAGTGATCACATCGTTGGACAGGACGGCGCCTGGGTACCTCAGTCCTTTTTCGGCACCTTGCCATTTTCACGTCCGATTCACATTGCGTACGCCATCCTGTCCGCCATACGACAACAACGGAGGTGGCAATGATCAAGAAATTACGACGCGCGGGGGCCTGGCTGGCCGCGACCCTGGTGCTGCTGGCCGCTGGCGGCTATCTTTACTATCGCAGCCTGGACCTGGACAAGCTGCCCAAGGCGAATCCGCAGTTCGCCGTGGCCGACCTGGCCTATCTGAAAAACGCGGTGGCGCGGAAACGCGGGCGCATCCTGGCCGTGGTCAGCAGTACTGAGCGCGGCGGGCCCGCCATGAAGCGGGCCGGCTACGAGCTGACCGAACTCGCCCGGGCCTACTATGTGTTCCAGGCCAATGGCTACGAGGTGGATATCGCCTCGCCCAAAGGCGGCAAGCCGCCGGAAAGGATCGATCTGGACGACATGGGCGAAGCCGACTACGCTTTCCTTAACGACGCCGCCGCGCAGGACAAAGTGGCTAATTCGCTTGCGCTGGCCCATGTCGATGCGCGCCGGTACGCGGCCGTGTATTTCGTCGGCGGAAAGGGCGCCATGTACGACTTGCCCGACAATCCGGACGTGTCCCGCATTGTCAACGATATCGCCGCACGCGGCGTCGTTGGCGCGGTCTGTCACGGGCCGGCGGCTTTGCTGGGCGTGAAGCTGGCCAGCGGCAAGGCGCTGGTGGCTGGCCGCCGCATGACCGCCTTCACCAATGAGGAGGAACTGTTTCTGATGAAGGACGCGCGCACGCGCTTTGGCTTCCTGCTCGAGGAGAGGGCGGTCGCGGAGGGCGCGCGCTTTGTCGCCGGTCCCAAGTACATCGACAACACCGTCGTCGATGGCCGCCTGGTCACGGGTCAGAACGCCTGGTCCACCTGGTCGGTGGCCGAAGCCATGATCGCCGCGCTGGGACACCGGCCCGTGGCGCGCCAACGCACCGCCGAAGAGCTCACTTTACGGCTGCTGGCCACCTACTATCGCGACGGCCTGGACGCGGCCCGCGCCGAGCGGGCCGTGCTGCCGCGGTTTGATAAAATGATGGTACTGATGCATTCGGTGGTGGCCGCCATGCAGTGGCGCGCGATCGATGCCGTCAACCTCCAGCGCCTCGCAAACGGATAAGGACTCCGATGCCCCTGCATATTCTCGTCGTCGAAGACCATGCGCTGCTCGCGAAAAATCTCGCCGATGGGCTGGAGCTGCACGGCCACACCGCCGATTTCGCGGGCAACGGCGAACTGGGGCTCAAGCTGGCCATGGAAAACCACTATGATCTGATGATCCTCGACCTCGGCTTGCCCGGCATCGACGGCTTGGAAGTATGCAGGCGTCTGCGCAAGCGGATGACGCGCCGCATGCCGCTGCTGATGCTGACCGCGCGCGATGCCTTGCACGACAAGCTCAGTGGCTTCGACAGCGGTGCCGACGATTATCTCGTCAAGCCGTTCGCACTGGAGGAACTGCTCGCGCGCTGCACCGTGCTGGCGCGCAGGCATACGCTCAATGAGGAGCATACGCTGGCCGTTGGCACCTTGCGCATCGACCGCCAGGCGCAGGCGGTGACGCGCGACGGGCAGGCGGTCAAGCTCAATCCGGTCGGGTATCAGATTTTGCTGGCGTTGGCGGAGGCGCATCCGCGCGTGATCACCCGCTCGGAGCTGACCCGCAAGCTGTGGTACGACACACCGCCTGATTCCGATGCCTTGCGCACGCATCTCTATCAGTTGCGGCGAAGTCTAGACAAACCGTTCGGCCGCGCGATGCTGCTGACCGTGCACGGGGTCGGGTTCAAGCTCGATGCGGGCGCGTGAAGACCGGTGCTTCGCTGCGCAGCAGGATGATGGCGGCGTTCGCGCTGTTCGCGCTGGCCACGGCCTTGTGTTTCAGCCTGTTCAGCGTGCTGTTCGTCTATTCAGTCGAGGACAGTTTTTTCGACAACATGCTGCGGCAGGAGGCCGCGCATCAGCAGCGCAGCTGGAGTGCGTCGGGCGGCCTGGCCGCGCCGCTGCACGATAGCGTCACTCTGCATCGCGCTCTGGCCACGTTTCCGGCGGACCTTGCGCTTCAGTTGGGGGACGGCGTACGCAACGGCGAATTCTTCGGCGAGCGCGGGCGGCACTATTACGTACGCCAGCTGGCACTGGGCACTACACCGGCTTACCTGGTGGCGGAAGTGAGCCGCGACCTTGTGGTGCGGCCGCGCATGCCGTTCATTCTCGGCTTTCTCGCCGTGTCGACGCTGGCGATCCTGGCCATGACACTGGGGATCGGTTACTGGCTGGCGCGGCGCGCCACGGCGCCGTTGACGCGGCTTGCGCTGCTGGTGTCGGGCGCGGAGCCGGGCCAGCTGCCGCGGCACTTCGCACAGGACTTTCCGGATAACGAAATCGGTGCGCTCGCGCGCAAGCTGGACGAGGCGATGGCGCGTATCGCCGCGTTCATCGAACGCGAACAGCACTTCACGCGCGATGCGAGCCATGAGCTGCGCACGCCGCTGGCGGTGATCGAAGGCGCGGCGCAGTTGCTCGTGCAACAAGCGCTGTCGGCGCAGGCGGCTGACCAGTTGCAGCGCGTGCGCAACGCCGCGGCGCAGATGGCACAGACGGTTGCGACCTTGCTGTCGCTGGCGCGCGAGGAGCTCGATGCGTCCGTGGCCGAGCCGGTGGCGTTGCTGCCGCTGGTGGAACAAGCGGTGGTGCAGTTTGCGCATCTGCTGGACGGGAAAGCTGTCGAGGTCAGCGTTGAGGTGGCGCAAGGCACCATCGTCCAGAGCCATCGCGCGGCGCTGGCGATCCTGCTCTCCAACCTGGTCAGCAACGCCTTCGGCCATACGCAGCAGGGCGACATACGGATCTATATGGAAGGCGGCAGCCTGGTCGTTGCCGATAGCGGGCCGGGGATCGCCCCCGCTCTGCACGAGCGGCTGTTCAGGCCGGGCGCCAAAGGCGAAGCCAGCGACGGTTTCGGCCTGGGGCTGTCGATTGCGCGGCGGCTCGGCGCGCGCGTCGGCATCGACATCGCGATCGACAGCGTTTCCGGCGGCGGCACCCGGGCCCGTCTTTGGTGGCCGGGTTGATTGCGCCAGGTACTAACGGCTGGCGCGGTCGGCTTTCAGCAGTGTCCACGCGAAGGGGACGTCGGACACGGTCGGGATGGCGCTGCGCACTGTCAGCAGCGGCTCCGCGCCGTCCAGGCGTTCGGCGCACAGGGCAAGCAGGTAGTCGGGCGTCGGCTGGAACTGCCAGAAACGCCAGCGCGCGGCATCGTCACCCAGATCGGGTTCGATGGCCAGGCAGACCTGGCGCTCGTCCGGGAAGTGGAAGCTGAAGCGGTCGAGCGGGATCGACAGGCCCATGCCGCGCGCCTTGATGTAGGCTTCCTTGAAGGTCCAGTACTCGAAGAAGCGGTCCTGGCGCCGTTCCGGGGGCACGCCGGCCAGTTCCGCCACTTCCGCCGGCGAGAAGAAGTGCTCGGCGATTGCGCCCGAGATCTCGCGGGCGCTCAGGTTTTCGACATCGACCCCCAGCACCCTGTCGCGCGTCACGGCCATGGCGATCAGGCCGCGCGTGTGCGACAGGTTGAAGCTGAGCGTACGCGCTTGCGGGTGGTCGTTGGCGATGGCGGGACGCCCGTAGTCGTTGGGGGTGAACACCCAGTCGGCCGGTTCGAGCGGGGCGTAGCGCGACAGCACGGTGCGCACCAGCGCGCGCGTGGCGAGGTAGCGCAGGCGGTCGTCGGCGAAGTGAAAGCGCAGCTGCTGCGCGCGCTCGGACTCGTTCAGATGTGTGAGCAATGTGGTCAGCAGGGCCGGGTCGGCGATATGTTGGTAGAAGACCAGCCAGATGTCGATGTGCCCCTGGCTGATCGGGAGGGTGGCGCCACGCGAGGCGCTGCTGGGAGCGGTGAAACGGTCGGGGGTCATCAATTGCGCGATACGCTTATGGGTGGGGGCATCGCTCAAGTCTAGCAGAAGAGGCACGCCCGGCATCGAGTACAATTTGCGCCGCGCCCTCGCCGCGCAGCCGGGTTGGCAGGGCCTGGTAAATCAAATGAAAAGAGGCCGTCTTGGACTGGGACCATGTAAATCCGTTTGTGCAGACGATCACGCCTCAGCCGGAGGATATCGACGGGCTCAAGCACACCAACAACGCCGTGTATGTCCGCTGGTGCGAACAGATCGGCTGGGCGCATTCGCACCGGCTTGGCCTGACCCTGGACGATTATCACCGCCTGGACCGGGCCATGGCAATCCGGCGCAGCGAATATGACTACCTGCTTGCTACCAATCTGGGTGAGCCCCTGACGCTGGCCACCTGGCTGACCGGTGGCGATGGCAAGATCGCCATGGAGCGCCGTTTTCAACTGATCAGAGACCGCGATGGAATGACAGTCCTGCGTGGCCGATGGGATCTGGTGTGCATAGAAATAAGCAGCGGCCGCGTGCGCCGTATGCCAGCAGAGTTTCTTGACGCGTACGTTCCCATCGCGTAGCCGAAAAGATACGTGCGGCCGCCGCAAGCCGGCAAGGCATTCGTTCCAATGCGAGTGGCGAAACCGCTCGCTTCTCTACGCTCGGTAAACGGTCAGCAGCAGCCACGCGGGCAGGCCGAGAAAAAGCGCAGCGCGGCCACCGCGTTCGAGCCGCTGCCGGACATCGACCGCCTGTGCGGGGCGCAGCCACGCCGCCAGCAGCGTGCCGGCTTCGATCGCAGAGCGCAGCAGCGCCTCGCTCAGCACCACACCGATCGACCATGCGGCCCACCACAGCGCGAAGGCGGTGAGGTAAGCCCTCAGGCCGAAACTGTAGTACTCGCCGAAAGCGCTGCCGTAGGAAATGTGCTGGTGCAGGTGGAAAGCGGGAGTCGCCAGCGCAAGCGGGAGCAGCGCAAACTTGGCGAACGGATGATCGAGCCGCGAGCGCCGGATCGCCAGGCCGGCTTGGGCATATGCCTGCATCACCGCGCGCGTGCGCGTGCGCGCCTGAACCGGAGGGCCGCCGGCGGCTACCAGCGCAGCGGCCAGGACGCCCGGGTTGTCCAGCGCGAGCGCGTAGCGCCGGCCGCAGGCGAGCTGCAACGAGATTCCGGGGCAGGGAATCGGCAGGCGCCAACACTGCACCGTGGCGATGTCGCACAGGGCGAGCTCGAGGCGCCGCGCGTCGCGTGTGAGCACCAGGTGGCCATTGGCGATCGATGCCTTGGCTGAAAAAAGGAACAGCACGCACCAGGCAGCCGCTTCGGGAACAAGGAAGAAAGCGGAAAAGATCCGGACTTGCGCCAGCGTGTTGGTGCGCAAGGCATCATTGAGCAGCAGTGCCGCGCACATCCAGAACAGGCTGCCACGCGCGAAGGCACGCAACAGGCCCGCCCCGATGCGGGCTGCGGGCGGCAACACAGCGACCTTGACCGGCTCCAGCAATCCAGGGCGCGCCGGCGCCGGGGCGTGCGCGGCACGGCGCCATGATGGGGAGGCCGACCATGCCGCCAGCACCACCAGGAAGGCGCTGGCGGCGAGCCCGACCCAGTCGCCCCAGAGCACCATCAGCGTGCGCCTCGCGATGCGCACCGGCACATCGGCGATCACCAGGGTGCGTTCGCCCATGCGCGTGCCTGCGAGCACGCTGCCGGTGGCGTCGATGGCGGCGCTAAAGCCGTTGGTGGTGGCGCGAAATTGCGGCAGGCGCGTTTCGATGCTGCGAAATGCGGCCGCGACCTGGTGCATTTCCGCACCCAGCGCAGTGGCCGTGAACCAGGAATCGTTCGACATGGTGAGGATCGCCTGCGCGCCGAGCCGGGCGCCGTCGATGGCCAGATTGGTATCGACATCGTCGAGGCAGATCAGGGGCAGCACGGGGATCTCGCGTCCGTCGCTGAGGCGCAACGGAAACACGCGTGCGCCGTTACCGGGCCGCCAGTCGCCGGTCCACGGTAGCCAGCGCCGCAACAGCGGTCCGTCCAGCCAGGCCGGAACGTACTCGGTGAGCGGAAACAGACGCGTCTTGCGATAAAAGCCCATCAGGCCGGTGCCGGGCTGCACGAACGCGGCCGCGTTGTATTCGCCGGCGCTGTCGCGATCGTAGGTGCCGAAGACGAACGGCACGCCGGCTGAATTGACGATGGCCAGTATTTCACGGTCGAATTCGGCGCCGGCATCGCTCTTTGGATTGCCGAAGGTGGTGGGGTAGGCTGTTTCCGGCCACAGCACCGCATCCGCACGCTGCCGGACGACCGCGTCGTAGCTCATCGCGAAATGCGTATCGAGCACCTCGCGCACCACCGCGTGTGTTCCCTTTTCCTGGCGCTGGCGGTCGTAGGCGACGATGTTCGACTGGATCAATCCTACTCGCAGCGGCTTGCCTGCCGGACCGGGGCTGGCAGACAGCACAGCCAGGCCGTAACCGGCCAGCAGTACCGGCGCCAGGGCGGCCAGCGCGAGCGGCCTGGCAACGGCGCGCAAGCCGCCGCTGCGCCGCGCCAGCGCCGCCGCAACGCCTTCGTTGGCCAGCAGGAGCAGCACGGTCAGGCCGGCGGTGCCGCCCACATCGGCGCCCTGGCGCAGCAAGCGCGATGGATAGAGCCCGTGGCCAAGTGTGTCGCCGAGCAGTCCGGGTACCAGCCGCTGCGTCGCCGCCCACGCCGCGGCGCCCGCCAGCGCGCCGAGCATGGCGCCGTAGCGATGGACCGTAATGTGGCGCACCAGTGCGAACACCAGAAATTGTGGCTGGAACAGCGGCGCGGCCAGCAGCAGCAGCGCCACGCCGGTGGCCGCGCCGACCTGCGCATACAGCCCGAGCGCGCTGCCGAACCAGGCGAAAGCGGCCGCCGTGAAGGCCAGCGTCATGAGGTAGGCACGCAGCAGCGCCGTGGCCAGCGTGGGGCTGGTGTCCAGGGTGCGCAGCCACGGCACCAGCAGCACGAAACCGAGCACCCAGGCGGCGCCGCCGCGCGCGTACAGCGCCACCATGGCGCCACTGGCGAGGATGCCCCCCGCGCTGCGTACTATCGGATTGGACAATAGGGTCATGGTGTTCAGCGGCCAGGCCGTGTCTGTGCGATTGCCGGGGGGATGACGATGCGCCGGATCGGCATGCCGGGCGGCGCCAGTTCGGGCGGCACGATGCCGTTTTTGGGCATGGCGACGCTCTTGCCGGCGGCGTCAAGCAATTGAAAGTCGGGCGCGAACATCAGGACCGCTTCGATGCGCTGGCCGTCATCGGTTGCCTGGTGATGGCGCACGTAGCCCTTCGGTAAAACAAAGTCCTCGGGCACCGCCAGCCCGACCAGGGGCGGGCTGGTTCCCGGCGGCGAAAAGGCGCCCAGGCCGGAGTGGATGCCGCGCTGGTGCAGACGTTCGATGACTTCGGCCATGCTGGGATTCTCGCCGCGCGCAACGTAGCTTTTGAGGTCGGGCGTGGGGTCGGCGTCGCCCTCGGGCGCGCGCGCTTGCTCCTTGCGCGGGATGTCGTCCGGCGCGACGGGCGCGGTGGCCGCGACCGGGGCCTGGGCCGGCGGCCACGCCTGCGCAGGCAACGGCGCCGGCGCGGCGGCGGTCCCGGGGCGCGATGGCATCCACAGCAGCGCGAGCATGACGCCGCCGGCGATGCAGAGCAACACCGCGATGATAATGCGGCCCCGGGATGGACCCCAGGCATGGCCAGCAGCGCTTTTCTCGCTGCTGGCCGCTGCCGGCCCGGAACGCGGAGGCGTATCCAAGGATCGGCGCCTGGCGGTTACGGCGTGGCCGGATTGTAGGTCGATACCGCCCAGCCGATGCGCTCGTGGCCGTATTGATTCCAGATTGGGCTCTTGCCGCCGCTAAACGTAGTGTAGCGGGGCGCGCCGCTGCCCGTGGTGCTGCCGAACAGGCCGGAACTGAAGGTGCTGCCGTTGTAGGTCGGGTGGGTGTCGTCCGACTGGATGTAATCGTAGCTGCTGCTTGACGATACGAAGTGCGTGTTGGCGTCGCGGATCGTCGAACGCAGTGCCGTTGTGAGGCGGCTAACGTAGCTCGCTTCGCTCTCGCCGCTCACATAGCGCAGTCCCTCGGCGTCGATTTGGCCGTCGCCGTTGCTATCGTAGTCGGCGCCCATGTACTGGGCGAAGTTGTCCGCGCACTGGAAGCCCTTTTGCCGCGCCACGTCGCACATAATGAAGTTCATCCTGGCCAGAGCGGGCAGGAACTTGTCCTGCATTTTCACGGTGGCACCGGTGGTCGCATCCTTGCAGGTGCTTTGCACATTGTCCACCGCATAGCCCGGGTAGTGCAGGTTGGAGATCACCTTCAGCTTCACGCCCGCATAGGCGTTGGCATTAATATAGTCCATCGCGGCCGTGACATACTTCTTGCAGCTATTCTCCGCCGCGGTCAGTCCGCTGTAATTGCAGGTGCCGGTCTGGCTCTTGAAGCTGGCGCGCGCCTGCAAGCCATCGTTGCCGCACATTTCGAAGGTGACGACGCGAGTGTTGCTGGCTTGCATATACGAGCGCTCAGCCACGATTTTATTGTTGTACACGTCTTCGGCGATCGCACCGGACTTGGTGCGGCGCACGCTTTCGATGTCCGTTCCCCACTGCGCCGAGAGATATTCCGCGTTCACCGTTGGCGCCGCGTATTTGGCCGCGCTGGTGACGGAGCCGTTGAAACCCGCATAGATCGAGTCCCCGTAGGCGACGGAACGGTACTTGGTGGTTGTGCCGGCCCGGTCGATGGTCCACGAGGCGTTCTGGTTGATGGTACTGGCGGCTGCCTCTGAATACGAGACGAATAGTGCGAGTGCGGGTAGTAAAGTGCGCAAGGAACGACGAAAGCGAATGCTCATGTAGTGTCTCCTTTATGGTGGGTCCCAGCAGACAGGCCAGCTATTTCCATAAGCCTGAGCTCGGTACACTCAATGTATTGCAAATCGCGATAACAGTGCTAATTAAGCATTGGTGCTGCGTGTTTTGCGTTAAAAATATGCTAATTTGTTGTAAATGCGCAGTGACGAGCGCCGCCTGCCGAGTCCTACCATGCAGGCGCCGCCGTGGGCGTTAATGCCACTTGACCTGCCTGCCGTCGTTCCATGAACTGAGCACGATGCAGGGCCCGAAGACGGGCAGCATGTGCACCCGCTCATCGCTATCGGCAAGCTGCGGCAAGCATCCTACCCAGCCGTCGCGGCCGCTGTTCTTTGCCGCGTACAGGCACTGGTCCGCCAGTTCCAGCGCCTGCTCCCAGTCAAAACGCTCCGGTGCGCCGGGCAGCAGCGGGAATGCCGTGAAGCCCACCGAACAGCTCTTTTGCAGCACGACCCCATTGCCCAGGTCGAATCGATGCGAGCGGACCGCCTGGCACACCTGGTTCGCCAGCGCATGCGCATGGTCGCGGTCGGTATTGCGTGCCACAATCAGGAATTCCTCGCCTCCCCAGCGCACCACCACGTCCGAGGCGCGGCAGGTACGCCGCATCACGTCGGCGATCTGGCGCAGCACGCTGTCGCCGGCGGCGTGGCCATGCTCGTCGTTGACCAATTTGAAGTGATCCAGGTCGACCATCAACAGGCACAGGTCGATATTGCGCTCGACGGCGGTATCGGCCGCAAGCTCCCGAAACCGGTGCTGGCGCATGGTGCGCGCCAGTTCCTCGGGCATGAGCACGCTGAGAAAGCGCCGGTTCTTCAGGCCCGTCAGCGGGTCCACCATGCTCGACTCCCGCAACGCGGCGTTGGCTTGCTGCAGGTCTTCCGTGCGGGCCGCCACCAGGTTTTCGAGGCGCACATTCTCGTCCCGCATGTGACCGACACGCCAGCGATAGCCGAGCATCAGCAGCAGCAGCGTTCCGATCGCAGCGATGGCGCGCAGCCACCAGGTTTGCCACCAGGCGGGCATGACCTGAAAGGCGAAACTGGAGGCCGGCCCCCATGCGCCGTTCGGCCCGATGCGCGCCGACACTTCGAACCGGTAGTTGCCGTGTGCCAGTCCGGAGTAGCGGGCGTCGCGGCTGTCCGTAATATTGAAGGCGGTTTCGCGGCCCAGCAGCCGTTCCCGATACTGGATTTTTCCTTCGCCCACGAAACTGAGGCCCGTAAACCGCACTTCAAAGGTATTGTCCGGCGCCACGCGCACCCCACTGGCCGCCGCCGGGTAGTCGACCCCGCCGATTCTGGTGCGCAGCAGGGTAGTCCGCAGCGGCTGTTCGACGGGCAGGGCCGCGAACGCCTTCTGGTCGAAGCGCACCAGGCCCTTGGTGGTGCCGAACCAGGCATCGCCATTTTTCTCGGCCAGGAACGCCATGGCGGCCGTATCGTCGCCGATCAATCCCTCGGTCGCGCCGAAGTGGCGGCTGCCTTGCGGGGTCAGCAGGTCGATGCCCTGTCCGCCCCCCAGCCAGATGCGGCCGAGCGCATCCTCGCCTGCCAGGAAGACCTTGTCGGCCGACTGGGTCGATGCCGCGTCGTAGTGCTTCAGGAGGTGCAGCTTGTCGTTCTCGTAGCGTACCCGGGCCACGCCGAGCGGATCGAAGTACGGCAGCAGGAAATCGCCGTTGCGCATGGCGACGATGTAGCTGACCGAACTGCTCCGGAGCCCGTCCGCGGCCGTGAAACGGCGCCATTTGCCGTTTTCCAGCACGGCGGGGCCGTTCTGGGCGGCGACCCAGACGCGCCCGTGCGCATCGTCGCGCACGTCGCTGATGTATTCGCTGGAGGTGCCGCCCGGCAGGACGACTTGCTCAAAATGCAGCTGCGCAGCGCCGCTGTCGGCGCGCCACAGGCCGGCCCCATCGGTACTGGCCCACACGGCGCCGTCGCGCCCGGCGAGCAGGCGGAACGTGCGCTTGGCCGGATTGCCGGCGCTGATGATCTGGCGCATCAGTGCGCCGGTCGATGGCGTGTAGCGCAGGATTTCGTTGCCCGGAACGCCGGCGAGAAAGATGCTGCCGTCGGCCGCCTGGACGATCGAGCGGATCATGTTGTCTTCGGTTCCCTTGATGGTCCGGAACTGCGCGCCGTCGCTCACCGCCAGGCCGTGGCTGGTACCGACCATCAAACGCTGGTCGCGGTCGCGGAAGATGTTCCACACCACGTCGTAAGGCAGTCCTTCGCTGGTGGTATAGGCATGCAAGATGCCGCGTCCGAGCAGGCGATGCAAGCCCACCGAGCCGATCCATAGCGACCCTTCCCGGTCTTCCAGCACCGGCCAGGGAGCGCCCGGCAAGCCATTTTTGCCCGAGGTGATCTCCCAGTGTCCACCTGTGCGATGCAGCAAGCCGTGATCGGTCGACACATACAGGTCGCCGCGTTTGCCGGTGGCGAGGTAGCCGCGGCTGCTGACCAGGGGAATCGGGGTCGCGGCCAGGTCGAAGCCGGAGCCATCGGCGCGCAGCAGCCACAGGCTGGTGGGAGTGCGGGCCCAGATCCGGCCCTCGCCATCTTCCGCCAGGGCGTCGACCCGCTCGTCGGGTTTGCCCGCGGGGACCGGAATGTCGTGCCAGCGGCCATCACGCCATGCCAGCATGTGCGCGTCGCCATCCCAGCGCCCGATCCACAGGGAGGACGATGCTTTCGATTGCAGGATGGCGGTCGCTTCGCCCCCGGGCCAGTGCGCCAGCGGGCTGAAGCCGGACCGGATGTCGCCCCGGTATGGTCCTTTCGCCGTGGCGACGAGCAACTCGGCCTTGGCGTGGGCGAGCCCGGTGATGGAAACGGCCGGCAACCCCGCGCTGGCCTTGACGGGCATGAAACGCTGCCCGTCGTAGCGGGCGAGGCCGCCGTGGGTGCCGGCCCACAGCACGCCGGACGCGTCTTCCAGCAGGGCCGTCATCACGGTGGACGGCAAACCTTCCTTGAGGCCGAAGCCATCGAAGCGGTAACCGTCGTAGCGGTACAGGCCATCTTCGGTGCCGGCCCAGATGAAACCTTGACGATCCTGTACCAGGCGCAGCACGCCCACGTTGTTCAGACCGTGTTCGGCGCCGTAGCTGCGATAAGTGAACCGGGGCTTGGGCAAGCCCCCCGCGGCGCCGGTGGTGCCGACGGAAACCTGCGCGGCGGGCAGGTCCGCTTGCGCGGGCGCCACCGTGAACCACAGGAAGCACAGTCCCACCAGGACGCGTGCGTGACGCAAAAGGACGGCACTGGCGACGCCGGATCTTGCTGTTGGTCGGATCGCCATTCCCCTTGACTGCTGTGCATCGGTCCGGACTCGGAATATCTGCCTTGCGCGATGTTGACCTGCGGAAAGGACAAAATGTGTTTCTCCAGTATCAGGGACCAGGTTGCCAGTGTCAAATAGTTGCTGCAACCAAACGTGCGGATGTCACTCTGGCGAGACGATGTGCCTGAACTGCTACCTTGCCTGAAAATACAGTACTTCGGCGTCCCGGTATGTGAACGTCCGCCGGCATCGTCATCACGGGCGGCGCCTGACGCTCACACGCTGCCGGCGCGTTCGATGACGAGGATGCGCGCCTGTCCCTGCGGGTGTGCGCTGTGAGCGTCGCCTTCGGCGGCGTAAAAGATGTCGCCGGCGCACAGGTGCGCCACCAGCTCGCAGCCATCTTCACGATAGTGCATCGCCACTTCGCCATCGAGTACCGCGAACACTTCGTCGCCGTCGTTGACATGCCAGGGGTAGGGCTGGTCGGTCCAGTGCAGCCGCACCGTGGCCTCTTGCATGACGGCGATCAGCTGCGCCTCCCAGGCGTGCGCGCCGGTGTAGTCCTTGCTGCGTACGATCCTCATCCCTGGTTCCAGTCGTAATCCATCTGGCGCGCGGTGCGCACGGCCAGTTCGCGCCCCGCCAGCCGTTCGACCAGGTGCAGCGACATGTCGATGCCGGCCGAAATGCCGCCGGAGGTGACGATGGCGCCGTTGTCGATCCAGCGCCGCTCCGCCTGCACGCGCACCTGCGGGAACGCGGCGCGCAGATCGGCCACGTCTTCCCAGTGGGTGGTCGCCTCCTGATCGTCGAGCAGGGCAGCCTGCGCCAGCAGGAAGGTGCCGGTGCAGACCGACGCGGTCAGTTGCGACGCCCTGGCGGTGGCGGCGATCCAGGCAATCACGTCCGGCTTCGACATTTCGGCCGTGACCACGCCACCGGGCACGATCAGCACATCGATGGCGCCGGCGCCGCCAAAATCGGCTTCCGGCAGCACGCTCAGGCCGGCCCGGGCGCGCAGCATCGCCGTGGTGGCGCCGACCGTGCGCACCCGGAACGGCGGCGCGGCGTGCGGCGTCAATCTGGCGGCAACGCGCGTGGCGCAGGTGAACACTTCGTAGGGACCGGCGAAATCGAGTACTTCGACGTCGTCATACACATAAATAACGATGGTGCGTGTCATATTGCCTCCGTTAGTAACAGGTGCATCATGTCACGACCGGAATTGACACAAATGACATTGATGGTGGAATATCTGCCACATGACAATGATCGATATCTGGCTGCTGGTGTGCCCCGGCTTCATGCTCCTTGACGCGACCGGCCCCGCCCAGGTCTTTGGCAGCGCCAACGACGAGGCACGCGATGCGGGACTGCCGCAGCCTTACCGGATCCGCATGATCGCGCCCGGCGGCGGTCCGGTGGCTTCGACGTGCGGCGTGACGGTGCTGACCGCGCCGCTGCCGGCGGCGGGGCGCAACCTGGCCGGGTCGACCCTGATCGTCTCCGGTGGACGCGGCATGGAGGAAGCGCACGGCGCGCACGACCCGGCCGTGGTGCGCTGGGTGGCGCGCGCGGCCGGCCAGGTGGGGCGCTGCTGCGCGGTCTGTACCGGCGCCTTCTTGCTGGCGCGCGCCGGCCTGCTCGACGGCCGCCGCGCCGTGACGCACTGGCTCGACGCGGCCTTGCTGCAGGCGCAATTTCCCTCTATCGATGTGCACGACGACGCGATCTACATCAAGGATGGTCCGGTGTACACCTCGGCCGGCATCGCCGCCGGCATGGATCTTGCGCTCAGTCTGGTGGCCGAAGACCGGGGACACGCCGCCGGGCTGGCGGTGGCGAAGCGGATGGTGGTGTTCTTCAAGCGGCCGGGCGGCCAGCGCCAGTTCAGTTCCCAGCTGCTGGCGCAGGCCGATCCGCAGGACGTGCATGCCCGGCTGATCGCCTGGCTCAGGCCGCGCCTGCGGCAGCGGATCGACGTCGACCAGATGGCGGCCGCGTGTGCGCTGTCGGTGCGGACCCTGCACCGCCGGCTGCGTCAGGCGGCCGACCTGTCGCCGGCGCAGCTGCTGCTGCGGCTGCGCATGGAGGCGGCCTGCGGCCTGCTCGAACGCCCCGGCATGACGGTCAAGCGCGCCGCCAGCCAGAGCGGCTTCGGCAACGAGTACAATCTGCGCCGCGCCTTTGCCGCGCAGCTGGGCGTGGTGCCGAGCGACTATCAGGCGCGCTTCGGCTAAGCGTCGACACCATGGCGGCATGCGCCATGGCCAGCCTCATGTCCCTAGCTTCTTCCGAGTGCGACCGCACTCGCATCGCGCGACTTTTGCCCGAGGTAAGGCAGCAAGCTGAGAAGTGCAAGCAGTGCCAGCGCGACACCGACCCACAGCGGCGAGCGCAAGCCCCAGCCTGCCGCGATACCCAGGCCGCCTATCCACGATCCGACGCCCAGCCCGATGTTGATGACCGATGTGTGAACGGTGTTCACCAGTGGCCCGGGATGCACGGTCTTCATCACGCGCGCGATGATGGCGGGATTCATGGACATGCCAACCAGGCCAGTGACGACCAGCATCGCAACGCTGATCGTTTGATGGTCGGCGAAGAGGGCGAACAGCGTCAGGCTGATGCCCAGGAGCATCATGCCCCCGACCATGATGGGGATGGTGTACTGGTCCGCAAAACGACCCACCACGCCATTGCCCACCACGTTCGCGATGCCGTAGACACCCAGCAGCCACGGAATCGAGGAAGACGGAAAACCGGTAATCCCGGTCAGGATCGGCGTGTAGTAGCTGAAGGCCGCAAAGGTCGCGCCGATGATCAGTCCACTGCTGGCATATGCCGTCCACAGATGGCGATTCTTGAACTCGCCCAGTTCGTCGCCGAGGCTGACCGCTTCGGACGGCTTGGAGCGCGGCACCAGGAAGGCGATCAGCACCATGCACGCGCCCGCCAGCACCACCACCAGCCAGAAGCTGGCGCGCCAGCCCATGTGCTGGTCGATGAGGGTGGCCATCGGCACGCCCAGGACCGAGGCCAGCATCAGCCCGCCGATGACGACCGCTGCGGCGCGGCCGCGCGATTCAGGGCGCACCAGGTCGGCACAGATCGCCAGCGACATGCCAAAGCAGGCCGACCCGGCGACGCCGGTGGCAACCCGTGCCATGGCCATGATGTCGTAACCGGTGGCCGAGGCCGCGACGGATTGGGCAATGGCGTACAGGCCCAGCATCCACAGCAATGCCTGTTTATTCGGTACGCGCAGCTTGAGCAAAGCGACCGTGGTCAGGGGGCCGCCGATGACCATGCCGATGGCGTACAGCGAGATCAGGTAACCGATCTGGGCCAACGACACGCCCATCGCCTGGGCCAGTGACGGCATCATGCCCGCCACCATGAATTCCGACGTGGTGATCGAGAAAATCGTCAACCCGAGAATGTAGACAACCAACGGCATACAGGATTCCTTCGAGAGTAATGGCTGAAACTGGAATGATCGGTAGGGATGGCCGGTGGGACCATCCCTGGAAAGCCGGCGGCGCAGGTCGTGCGCCGGGCTGATTGGCCGTTTGACGGGACGGAATGTCGTTTTATTCCGACACGAAAACGCTGGCCGCGATGTCGCCGGCAAGGAAGTTCGGAAAGTCGCGTACCGACTGATGCTGCGCGTCGTTGCCGGTGACCATGCGCAGCAAGTGATTGCCGCCGGCCTGGAGATAGAACACCGAGGCGGCTTTGCCCGGCCGCTCCACCACCCAGGCGTCGGCCGCCTGGCCCAGCACCGTGTGGCGGCCGCCATGACGCGCTTCGCCGTCGATCAGGATCGCCTGCGGCAGGAACAGCTCGTGGAAGGGCGTGACCTCATCGGCCAGCGCCCGCTCGTACAGCTTCACGCCGGCCGGCTCCGTTTCCCTGGCATAAGCGACTTTCTGTTTGCGGCTTTGTCCACGCCGGGCGTCGCCGATTTCCGACATCCAGAGCCGGTGTCCCGTCTCCTTTTCCGACCAGGGATTGAACAGGCCGTCGATGCGGCAAATGTCGCGGGCGTAGTCGAACCAGCAATAGCCGGAAGTGACCTGGTCGTCTTCCCGCATCGGCGACCAATACGAGATGTAGGCGCTGCTCCATTGCATCGGCAGCAGCGGCGGGGTGGCGTGCGGTGGCATGGCGTCTCCTTAGCGACCGAGGGCGTAGCCGAGGCTGGCCATCAGCGCATCCTGCAGCGGCGGCAAGTGGTTGCGGCGGGCATCGAAGCTGGCGGTCAGCTCCGCATTGCTCAGCCCGACACGCTCGCCCACGGTTTCGAACCACAGGCGGCTGGCGTCGGCATGCTCCTTGAACAGTTGCACCAGTGGCAGCGCGCGGGCGTTGAAGCTGGCCAGGGCCGCGGCCGTGTCGGCTTCGGCGCTGAGCGTTTTCACCAGCAGCTGGGCCACCACCACCGCCATGGTGGTGCCATGGCCGATCGAGAAGTGGCCCGATTGCAGGGCATCGCCGATCAGCACGAACTTGCCGTCGCTGGCCACCTCGCGGCTGAGGGTCATGAAGTTGCGCCAGCCCTGGCCCGGCTGGCTGACCAGACGGTGTTCGCCCAGTTCTGGCGCGAACGTTTTGGCGATATAGGCGGCGGCCTCGCGCTCGGAACGGAATTCCAGCTCGGCTTTGGCATACGTCTCTTCGCTGCACTCGACGATAAAGGTACTCATCGTGTCCGAGTATTTGTAGGCATGGCCGGCGAACACGCCGTTGCTGTTTTCGCGGAACACCAGGTTCATCTGGTCGAACAGCTGGGTGGTGCCGTACCAGATGTATTTGTTCTTACCGAATTCAACCTGCGCCGCCAGTGCTGGCGGCAATTCCAGCGATTTGTGGTTGATGCCATTCGACACCACCACCAGGTCGTATTCGGCTTCCAGTTGCGCCACGCTGGCCAGCGGCGTCTCGTAACTGACCGTGATGCCGGCCGCCACGCATTTGGCGCGCAGCGCCTGCACCAGAACTTGCCGTCCAACGCCGCACAGCGTGACGCCGGTGCTCATCAGGTTCGGCTGGTCGTGGTGCACCAGCTTGAATTCTTCCAGGAACTGCGGATTGAGCAGTTCCGGCTGCGTCAGGTAAGACAGCGGATTGGCGGGATGGCGCGGCGGGCGTCCCGGCAGCACCACACCCCAGCCCAGCACTTCTTCCTGGGTATTTTTTTCCGCAACGCTGATATCCCAAGCGGGTTGGGCTTGCTTCATTTGACTTGCAAAGATCAGTCCGGCCGGACCGGCGCCGATGACGAGAATTTTCATTAGTTTACCCTTCCAAGTTTGTACCAAACGTTTTGCTTCTTCTGGATTTGTTGCAGCACATCGTAGGGAACCGATGTGAAGTACAGCTTCTCCGCCATGTCGGGCGGATAAACACTGGGAAATTTCTTGTGCATGTAGCGGGTGTAGCGGGTCTGCAGGAAGAAAATAAAATTCGGGTTGCTCAGCATTTCGTAGTTGGCGATCGCCATATCCTGCATGGCGTCGGCCTGTACCTTGCGTTGCCCCGTAAATTCCGACAAGACCAGGCCCAGGTCATCGCCATGCTTTTCCAGCAAGGTGATGAAGACGTAAACGTCTTCGAGCGCCATGTTCATGCCCTGACCGAGGAAAGGGGCAGTCGCATGCGCCGCATCGCCGATCAGCAGGACATTGCTCTTGTAATGGAAGGTGCTGGAGCGGACATTGATGAGGTCGTTGCTGGGCAGCGCGATGAACTGGTTGACCAGCTCTTCGCGGCTGGCCGGCGGCAGGATGCCGAAGTAGCGGCTGAAGAACTCCCCCATGGCGGCGCGGTCGCGCGTGGCCAGGCTGGGCGTGCCGGTGTAGGGCAGGCAGAGGGCGAAGCTGATGCTGCCGTCCGGGATGGTCGCTGCGCGGCCGGCGAACTGGCCCTTGGAATCCATGCCGAAGAAATACAGCAGGTCCTTGCGGAAGCCCAGTCCCGCGGCGTTCGGCAGTACCAGGGTCTTGTAGCCGTGGCGGAAGAAGGTTTGCTCAAACTGGAAGCGCCGCATGCCGGCTTGCATGGCGCGCCGCACGGCGGAGTGGGCGCCGTCGGCGCCGATGATCAGGTCGCCCTGCAAATGCTGCAAGGCGCCATCCGGGCCCTGGATCAGCACGGTTTTCTTGTCCATGTCCAGATCCAGGCATTTATGCTCGAAGTAATAATTCACTTTGTGCATGACGGCGTATTTGTTCAGCAGGCGCTGGAACGCGGTGCGGTCCAGCGACAATGGAAACAAGCCTTCGAGCGGGGTCAGTTCGCGCACCTTGTGGCCGCCGCCGACCGAAAATGCCATGCCGACGACCGGTTCGCCGCACTGATCGAGCTCCTCCTTGCTGATGCCGGCCGCCAGCACCGCCTTGATGCCGCGCACGGTCATGCTCACGCCAATGGCACGCGAGTTGACCGGATCGGCGTTGGCTGACTCCGCCCGCAGCGGATCGCCGCGCTTTTCGATAACGTGGACCTCATGTCCGCGTTGCGCCAGATAAGTGGCGGTCAGGCTGCCCGCCAGGCCGCCGCCCACGATGATGATTTTGTGCATTCAGGCCTCTCTTGACATCTTTCCCCGAGATAAATCGGTCAGTTGCTGATTAAAGAACTCCAACATGTCGATCTGCGCCGTGCCCACCACCCCGGCCTCGAGGCTGCGCGCGTACTGCGCCAGCGTCAGGCATTTCTGCGCCAGCGTCTCGCATCCCAGGCCGTAGTCGCCGCTGATGGCGGTGTCGACCGGCCCGGGCACGGGCGGTCCGGCGTTGCGGCCGGGCACGCCGGACGGCATGTTCATCAGCGCGGCCGACAAGGGCCGCAGCAAGCCGGTCATGATGTCGATGGAGGCATTCATCAGGCGCGAGCGGCGCAGGCTGCCCAGCGGCTTTTGCGCGAAATGGTGCGCCATCAGCGCGAAGGTCAGTTCATAGCAGCCCTGGTAGAGCTGCATCAGCGAACGCGCCTTGGGATCGGTCACCACGGTGCAGTCGGCGCGTGGGTCGAGTACCGGGTTTCTCAGCGCCGGCACGGCCGGTTCGAACGGTTTCTCGCGTGCCGAAAAGCGGCCTGCCAGGGCGCGCAGCCGCTGGAAATGCGATACGGCGAAATGGGGCGATTCGACCGCCACCCCTTCGCCCTGTTCGGTGACGAAGTCGATCGCGAACAGCGCGCTGTCGCGGTCGCCAACGTCCAGCTGATAAGCGGGATAGGCGCGATTGGTCAGCTCTTTGAGGAACAGGTGGTGTTCGCCGCCGCGTTTGCCACCGTCGGCGTCGAACAGATCTGGCAGATCGGCCACCGCCTGGCGGATCGCCGCATAGAAGGTGGCGATCGATTTGCCGGGCGTGGGAAGATAGTCGGGCCACTCGAAACGTACGAACCTGGCCAGCACATGCTCGGAAAAAGGGTCGAAGGCAAATTCCGTGTCCAGGCCGAAGCGCTGGCGCGCCTGCTCTCCGAGCGCCGGGGCGCCGGCGTAGAACGGCTCGCCGAGCGCCATCAGCACATTGTTGACCATCAGGTAGTGAATCATTTCTTCATGGGCGATTTCGAGCAGGGCGCCACGCGCTCCGCTGTTGCGGCGCCGGTCTTCGGTGCCGCAGGCCAGCTCCAGCTCGTCCGGCAGCCAGCGCCCGGCCTCGACCAGTTTCACTCCCTGCGCATAGTTGGGAATGGCATACGCGGCGTACAGGTACTGCAGCATGAGCGACAGTTCCAGGTCGATCGCCTTTTTCAGCTCGGCGATCAACCCGGCCTTGCAGCCGATGACATGCGGTGCGACCGCTTGAGGAAGCGTGGACCTGGCGGCCGCTTCGACCTGGGTCAGGTATTTCAGGAACAGGCGCGATTTCGGCAGC
Source organism: Massilia pseudoviolaceinigra (assembly GCF_030846505.1). Lineage (NCBI taxonomy): Bacteria > Pseudomonadati > Pseudomonadota > Betaproteobacteria > Burkholderiales > Oxalobacteraceae > Massilia > Massilia pseudoviolaceinigra. The sequence goes on from NZ_JAVCWL010000002.1 coordinate 195,604, forward strand.
GACAGTTCGCGCGTGCTCGGCATGTAGTAGCTCTTGTCGCGGTTCTGCGGATCGCACATCTGCCACATCAGGCGCGAATAGGTTTCGCACTTGCAGTGGTCCGCCAGGCTGAACACCTTGTCCGACATGAAGGGATAGACCAGCTCGTAGTAGCTCATCACGTGCCGGTAGAGGAAGGCGTAATCGACCTGTTCGGCCGGTATGTCGTCCAGATGCCAGTCGTCGGGCAGCACCCGGGCGCCGATGAACTGCTGCCCCTTGGCCTGGCCCAGCATGATGCGGGTCGCGCCCGAACGGCGGCCCGTGAGGGTCAGGTTTGCGTAGCCAACTCCCAGCGCCGATGGCGCTACGCGCACGGCGACGATCTCGCCATCCTGCGCCTGCGCCGTCAGCGCCGGATGCGCCGTCAGCGCCGGATGCGCCGCCAGCTCGCCGCGCAAGCGGCTTTGTACCGTGATGGTCTGCGGAAAGTCCTGCTGTTTGTGCCGGTTGGGCGCTTCCAGATACAGATGGTTGCTGTCGGACTGCAGCACCCAGTCGGCTTCCTCCCACTGCGCCTGCGCGCTGGCCAGGCTGAGCGAACCGGATGCCGTGGCCGGGTGCAGGAGCGGCACGTCGAAGACACCATGATGGCGCCAGTAGTCGAGGTACAGCTGTTCCGGGATGCGGGCGATCAGCTTGCCCGAGGCGCCGTGCAGCATGAGATCGCCCAGCGCCTGCTTGGCGCCCAGGGCATGGGTAGGATGCTGTTCGGACACTGCGCCGGACTCGCGCGTGGTGAACGGGATGGCCGTCGGCATATTCACCGAGACCCGGTCCGCATGCACCTTCACCAGTACCGGCCCCAGGCTGCTCTGGCGCGGCAGCAGCAAACGGCCGGCCGGATAGGTGGCCAGCTCGTCGCGGCGCCACAGGCCGATGCTGCCGGCCAGGTCGTAGAACACCGGCGAGTCGGGTTTCTGCGGCGTCGACATATTGAACAGCGCATACTGGACCGTCAGCCCCAGCACATCCTCGTCGGCCAGTGCCTCTTGCAAGGCGCGCATGCTGGCCGGCAGCGGTGTGTCCGGATTGAAGAGGAAATGCGGATCCTGCTTCGCCACGGAAAACTGGAACAGCCTGGAACGGCCGAAATCATCATCGAGAAAATGCCCGCTGCGCTCGCTGATATGGCCGCTGCCGACCCAGCGTACCGAATGCGCCTGCCCGATATCGGCACTGAACAGGCTCGCTGTGTTGGGCGTGGCTTGCTTGCCGCTGAGCGTGAACTGGCCCGCGTAAATGAGGGTGGTGTCCGGCTCGGCGGGGTTGTTGTCGACCCATCTGGCGCGGTTGACCGTGGTGCGCAGATAGTCGTTGTAATGTCCCCACAGGGCCAGCTTGGCGCCCACCAGGGCGTCCTCGGTATCGACCTCGCCATCGCGCAGCTGGACGCCGGTGATCCTGGCGTTTTCCCACGAAAAGTGATTGTTGCCGCAAAAATTGTAGCCGGCCGCCTCGCTGAAGATGCCTTCCCGATCCGGCTTGCCCGCCGCATCGAACCTGGGGGCAAGCTGTTTCATGTGCTGATGGAATTCCGACGGCGGGCGGCTCAGGTCGAATGGTTCACCCGCGATCGATACCGCGTTCGTCGCGATATCGATATGGCCGTGCGTATTGCGGTTGGCGGTCGGCACATTAGCGCGGGCAAATCCCCGAAAATGAAAGCGGGGGAAGTCAAGAATGCTCATGCGCGCTCAGTCAGGGAGGTTGCCAGTGTCACGTCGTCGCCGGCTTGTACTTCCGGATGGCTGAGCCGTTCCAGCAACAGGCGGGTAGCGTGCCCGGCGCTGATCAAGCTGCCTTCCATCCAGCCGCAATGCGAGGTATACGCATCCGAACAGGAGATGATGCCGTCGCGGTGGAGCAGGGTTGCCGGATGCGCGGCTTCCGGCTCCAGGCTGAACTCGACGCCATGCGGCCAGTGCTTGTAGAAATGCGCCTTGATTTGCGGCAGCGGCTGACCGTTGAGCGGCAGCACTTCTTTCAGGTGGTGGCGGACCCGGTCCAGGTAAACGTCTTCCCCTTGCTCCAGGTACTCCCGCCAATAGGTGGCGCTGGCGCTGTCGGTGTAGAACACCAGGTATTTGTCGCCCTTGAAGTAGATCTTGCGTAGAGGATTATCGGCCATCAGCACTTTGTCGGTCAGTCCGAGCGCATCCCACCAGGCTGTTTCGAAGGTCAGGAATCCTTTGAACAAAGGCAGGGAATCGTACTGGAAGGGACTGAAGGCGGCCGGAAAATCCACGTTCAGGCGTTTCATGGCGGTCGGCGGGAGGGTCATGATCACATGGCGCGCACGGTGCAACTGGGTATCGCCCATATGGCGGAAGGCGAGGACATGGTCGGCGCCGCACTTTTCAACCGACAGCAAACGGTGCCCCAGCCTGAAGTCCACGCCGGCGTCCTGTGCCTGGCGCTGCAACTGATGCAGCAGCTCGCTGTAGCCGTCGGTGGCATAGCGCCACTCGTTGGCGGCGTTTTCGGTGAAGCTTTGTGTTTCCGGGTGCTTTTTGATGATGTCGTAGGCCATCGCTGCCGAGACCACCGGCAACAGCAAGGCGTCATAACCGGTCGCCTTGATCATGCGGGTCGCTTCGGCGGCGCCCAGGTACTGGCTGACGAAGTCAAGGAAGGAATCGTTTGGATGTTCTTTCAGCATCGCACTCAGGCTCAGCAGAGTTGCCTTCAGTTTCTCCTGTGCCTGATCGAGCGACACCACCTGGGTGAAAGGGTAGGTCGCATGCGCCAGCCCGCATTCCTGCATGAGTTGCTCGAAATGCGGATGAAGTTGCGGCGAGTAGCGGGCGGCGCCGAGTTCGGCGATTTCCTCCTCGTCTACTTTATGCGACTGGATGCGCCCGCCCACCGTCGTATCCATGTCGAACACCCTGATCCGTAAATTCTTGCCGGCGGCGGCGTTGATCAATTGGGTGGCACAACGGAGGCCCCCTATGCCTGCGCCAACTATGCAAATGTCAGAATAATTTGTCATCCAGAATCCTTTTAGTTAATCAAGAACCGGTAACCAAGGTGCGCCCGCCGTGTTGCGGCATATCGAAAGGCGCAGCGTGCAGCCCGCTTGCCGGACGAGACCGGCTATGGGATGAAGTGCGTCCGTCGACAACCGGCGTGGTTGACGAATGGTCGATTTTGCTTAGCGTGTTTTCTGTTGCCGGGCCAAGGGCCCGCCGCTTCTGTGGCAAGCGGATGATGCTGAAGAACGAGTTTCCGTTGCGAATTCACCTGCGTGTTTCTCATCGCCGTCATCCCGGATCCACACGACAACGTGCTGTTGCCCATCCGGAATTCTTGCCTAATTGCAAAGGCAACACGACTTTACATATACCTCTTTGTGAACGTAGCTATCAAGTTGTATAGGTAGGCGGCGCCAGTTGTTCGCTGGTACTAAGTGGACCGAAAAGTGCTGTGCCGATTTGGAGCGGTGGGGACTCGATGCTGGCACAGTGCCGTCGAAATCCGACGAGGGTAAGCAGGAATTGAACTGCTGGAAAAGCCTGGAGCTCAGCGCGCGGCGGATCGGCGTCGAGTTTCGGCGGGATGAGAAGAGAAGAGACCTGGCATTAGGTGGGAGGCTCATGCATGTCGGACGAAGTGCGCCTTTTTCACGGACCTTTTTGGCATCCGTCCCAGCAGATGGGGGCCGCTTGTGCGCTGTCGTTACGGTCCCTGCACCGCCGGCTGCGCCAGGCGGCCGGCCTGTGGCCGGCGCAGCTGCTGCTGCGCATGGAGGCCGCGTGCGGCTTGCTCGCACGCCCCGGCATGCCAGTCAAGCGCGCCGCCAGCCAAAGCGGCTTCGGCAACGAGTCCAATCTGCGCCGCGCCTGTGCCGCGCAACTGGGCGTGGTGCCGAGCGACTAACAGGCGCGCTTCGGGTGAGAGCGGGAACACGCAATGATGCGGGCGTTTGGAAACCCGTGTGTATGTCGAGAGGCCGGTTGCGCATGCGGGGGCCTGGTAAATAAAATGCTGTCGGATGACGCCTGCAATCGCACAAATCTAGTGAAAAGGGACTGTTTTGGACTGGGACCATGTAAATCCGTTTGTGCAGACGATCACGCCGCAGCCAGGGGGTATCGACGGGCTCAATCACACCAACAATGCCGTGTATGTTCAATGGTGCGAACAGATCGGCTGGGCGCATTCGCACAAGCTTGGTTTGAACCTGGACGATTACCGCCGCCTGGACCGGGCGCTGGCGATCCGGCGCGGCCAGTATGACTACCTGCTTCCCACCGTTCTCGTGAGTCCCTGACCCCGGCCACCTGGCTGACCGGTGGCGATGGCAAGATCGCGATGGGGCGCCGTTTTCAATTGATCAGGGACAGCGATGGTGTGACTGTCCTGCGTGGGCGACGGGATCTGGTGTGCATTGAAATAAGCAGCGGCCGGGTGCGCCGCATGCCGTCCGAGTTTCTTGAGGCGTATGTCCCTGGCGCGTAATTAACGCGTATCTGTTGCTGGTTGAAATACTTGAAGTTTTTCAATACTTGAGCAACAATCGAAACGGGCTGATCGGAGATCAGCTTGTTTGGCCGTTTGACTGAGTCGGCGGTGCCCGGAGGACGCAAAGCGCAACCGGGATCACCCCCTTTCACGACTCAGGAAAAAACGATGCCCGACAAAATCAAAGCCGTCAAGGCTGCGCGCGCACGCGCGTTTCGAATTCAAGCAGGTCACTGTTGTTATTGCGGCTGGCCGATGTGGCTCGACAATCCTTCAGCTTTCGCTGCTCGTTATAACCTCAGCAGGCGCGAGGCGGCTTGGTTCCAACGCACAGCGGAACATTGCATAGCCAAATGCGAAGGTGGCACCAATCGGGCGGAAAATATCCGGGCTGCTTGCCGCTTCTGTAATCAACGGCGTCATCGCCGCGCGACTGTTCCAGATGCAAAAGCCTATGCGTGCCTCGTTCGCAATCGCATGTTGAAGGGAGGTTGGCACTCGCCAGCACTGTTCAAACGAATGCCGGTCCCGTACTTTTCCTGGTGAAGCCGGGGCAGCGCGTCCAGGTAGGCCCGCTCGATCTGCTCGCGGCGCCAGTGGTTGGCCAGCACGCGCTGCGAGCCGGCGCGGCGACGGACATGACACGGTTCCTGGTCGGGTGCCTTGCACCGACAAATGTAAATATCCCGGCCATCAGTTCGGGATGGTGGACGGTGACTTCAAAGAAAAACGCCAGTCCGGTGATCGTCACGTTCAGGGTGTTCGACGTGAAGCCTTGATCAACCAGATGCAGTTGGAACAAGCGCACATCCGCTTTTGCCATCGAGCTTTGTGATACGCCATCTATTTTCGTCACGCTGCTCAATTTGATTTCGTAAACGAACCTGGCTGCGAAGTGCCGTAGCCTTTCATTGAGTGCGATAAATCAGTGATGCGCAAGCCAGCCACTAACGAACTGCTCTCCAAGCGACGCATGACAATCTGGATTGTGGAACGCTTGCTGGCTCTGGTTGAACTGCTACGCCGCTGCCCGAATTTTTTCGAACTGCATAGTCTCGCCGTCCCGCGGGATGGACAAGCGGTCCTTCATGCCCGATTCCACGGCCGCTTGTCGCAGGTCATCGTGCTGCACCGGGCAGTGGCTCAACGCTCCCATGTGGTTTGCTACAACGCGCCCTTTGGCGATTCGCATGAATTCAACGACCTCGTCCGCTCCCATGATGATGTCACCGCCAAGATCGAAATGCGCTCCGCCGGCAGGAATCACGCAAACCTCTGGTTGGTGGCGTCGCACGAAATTGCGGACCTCATCGGTCAGGACCGTATCACCGGACAAATACAGGCTCGGCTCGCCTGGCATTTCTATGAAAAAGCCAACCCCATGTTCCATTACTGCGCCCACCAAGCCAAGGCCGTGGGTACAGCGAACAGTTCGGATCACGCCGTCGAGAAACGGTTGCGGCTCCGAGTGATTCTCAGGTAATGGCAGAACAGTCAAGCCACGCTTGCGAAGATGCTCAACATCATGGGGAGTGCAGATCACTGGAATCTTGCGCTCGCGCAGCCAATGCTTTGCAGCACGGTCGAGGTGGTCGAAATGCCCTTTCTGGCAATGCGTTATTAAGCAGTGTGTCACGCCTTCCAGCGCCTTGCTGGCGTTGGAGGGCAGTTCCACGGTCGGGTTACGCAAGCGTTTGCGCGCGAAGAGGCGCAACGGCGGCAGTGCATCCTTTCGCGCCAGCATCGGGTCGACCAGAATGTTGTATGGGCCGACATGGATAATGATCGTGGCATTTCGCAGGTGAGTGATTCGCATTGCAATTCCTTTCAGGATGGGGGGCTTACGCCACCAGCAAAAACATTATCCGCCCCTGGCGGTAACGCGAGAATTGGCCATATCGCTGAAAAATATGGCAATATGGCCAAATGACTGTGAAGAAAATTGATGTATTGGCCTACGATGGCTGCATAGGGATGGAAGTCTTTGGGCTTTGCGACACACTGCTGCTTGCAAATCGTATCGCGGCAGCGATGCGGGGCGCCGCCGCCGAGCCATTGTTTGAAGTTCGTGTCACTAGCGTCGCCAGAGGCACCATTCTGGCGGCCGGTGGCGTCGGTATAGGCACCCAAAAGTTGCGCAGCTCGCAGAACCTGCTCGTGATACCGGGAATGGACATTAGCGACCGCGATGGCTGCACCCGTCCACACGAAAAATTGGCGGGCGAAGTGAAGGCCATAGCGCAGGCCCACGCGCGCGGCGCTCCGGTCGCGTCAATGTGCGTCGGCGCCTTCCTGCTCGCCGAAGCGGGCCTCCTGGACGGCCGCCGCGCAACCACATCCTGGATGTTCGCTGCCGACCTCGCACGACGTTTTCCGTTGGCGCGAGTCGATGTAGCTGCAATGGTAGTTGAGGACGACGGCGTCATCACGACCGGCTCATTCACCGCCACCTTCGATCTGGCGGTGCGGCTTATTCGTCAGGCTGCAACGCCGAAGGAGGCGCGGGCAGTAGAGCGCACGGCGCTGCTAAACCTGCGGGCCAGCCAGGCGGCATACATCGACACTGGCATGACCGCCGCACCATCCGGACGCTTTTCCGACAATGTGCACAGGTGGCTCAGCGCAAACCAGTCCAAACCATACGACCTCTCCTTGCTGTCAGCCGCGTTCCATGTCAGTGCCCGTACCATGTTGCGCCGTCTGAAAGTGGAGACTGGGCAGACACCGCTGCAGTACCTGCAGGGCGAACGCATCAACATGGCTAAGCGTTTGCTGGAATCGGGGACCCTCAGTCTGGCGCAAATAACGGAGCGCGTCGGCTATCTGGATGTCGCTACCTTTAGCACACTGTTCAAACGCCTCACGGGACAGTCTCCAGCGCAGTACCGGCGCAGCTTTAACGTGCATGCTATTGACGCCGACCGAAAATTGACTCACTTATAAGCTCTCGCGCTGACCGAAAACTGACCCAGGTGTTCTGTGGGTACGAGTTCAAAGTCCGCTTTTGGCCTATTGCGTTGAAAAAGTCCACTCGAGCTCGCGATGTTAACTGCTTATCACCGTCAAACAGGCCTCAAAGGAGGAGGCTGAGACGATGGGGCGTCAGGCAACGAAGCGAGAGCCATTTTGTTGTGCTCAGTCCGGAGGAATATGTTCCCGAAGACTATCTGCTCAGAGCAGTGAACCGGTACCTCGACCTGAGCGAATTTCGGCTGTCCCTGGCCGATTCATATAGCCATACTGGTCGGCCGTCGATTGATCCCGAACTCATGGCGTGCATGCTGATCATTGGGTACTGCTATGGAATCCGGTTCGAACGCAGGTTGTGCATGGCTGGTCCAGGGCGAAGCATTTGCCACCGATGCCAGCATGATCGAGGCTGACGCACGGCGTCAACGTTACCGGCTCGGCGGCGTTGATAGACACCGATATGCCTTTGATCGTGGCGCGGCAGGAAGCCTGAAGATGTTCCAGCAGTTGTTGCCCGATCCAGATAGGCGTTTTGGGTCCGAAGGCCGATGTCAAGCTCGGCAGCAGTGCCAGCATACACAGCACCCGCGCTTTGGCGAGCGCGGCCCGCAGGCCGTGCTGGCTGGCCGGGAATTGACCCGAAGAGATCGGCATTGCGCGAAATTCTGTAGCGAAACGATTCATGAACGTCTCCTGTTATCGTTGTAAATACACGCAGGCCGGTCTCCGCATATTTCGTGCCATAAATTTTATTCGGTGTGAATTCAAGGGGTTAGCATGCTCCATGAGGCTGTTTCACGAGCGTTGTGGAAAAAATATCGACATGGCCTGGCGCCGATCCGCTCCCGGCCCGACGATGTCCAGCCGTTCATCTTTCACCTGAGCACGCGATTTTTCGGGCACACTATCGGGTATCGCCTCGAATCAGAACCAACCCAGCTTCCCGCATGCAAGTTGCATCCTTCTCCCGGGTCCGGGCGACGCCAGCGCGGCGCTCGCCTGCCTTGATCCGCGCCCTGATGAGCGGCCGGACAACCATCGGCGCTTTCAGCAAGCAGCTTGTCGGGCCAAGCGTCGATGCAGGAAGGGTCGTCGCCGCGCTGGCAGGCCCGGCACGCGTCGTGCGCTGGCTGTGCGCCATCGGTTTTGCCTGCATGCTCCTGATCGCCAGCGCGGCGGCCACCGGCGCGACGACCTCGCCGCTGCGCTTTAACCGGCTCGACGCGCTCGGGCTGGACGAACAGAGCGTCGTCGCCATGCTCCAGGATCGCCAGGGCTTCGTATGGATCGGTACCGCCAACGCCGGCCTGTACCGCTTCGACGGCTACCGCATGGTCCATTACGTCAATGCCCCCGACAAACGCCGCAGCCTGCCCGGCGACGCCGTCCTGGCTTTGCACGAGGATGGCGCCGGCCGCATCTGGGCCGGTACCGATGGCGGCCTGGCGCGCTTCGAGCCGCGCTCGGACGACTTCACCCTGTTCGCGCCGCCCGCCGGTCCCAACAACCATCGGGTGGTCAAGGCGATCGTCCCGGACGGCGCCGACGGCATGTGGCTGGCCACCTGGGGCGGCTTGCAGCATGTCGATCCGGTCCGTGGCCGCTTCCGCCAGTTTGTCCACGATCCCGCCAATCCGGCCAGCCTGTCGAGCAACGATGTGAACGCAATCACGCTCGACGCCCACGGCGGCGTGTGGGCCGCCACCTGGGCGGGCGGGCTCGACTATCTGGCGCCGGGCGCGTCCGCGGTCATCCATCACCGGCTCGACGCGCCGCGCGCGCCCGACCCCGGCATGAACCGGGTGCGCGCCTTGCGCACCGACCCCGGCGGTACGCTGTGGATCGGCACCGACCGCGGCGTCGTCACCTGGGACCCGGCACGCGCATGGCAGTCGCGGCGGCCGCTCGCTCTGGCACCGACCCGGGTCAACGCGTTTTACCCCGATCAAGGCGGCGTGATGTGGATCGCGACCCTGACCGGCCTGGTGCGCTGGAAGGGCAGCGACGGCAGCATGACGACCTTCACCCACCGCGCCGCCGATGCGCACAGCTTGCCGAGCGACCATATCCGGACGGTGATGCGCGACCGCGGCGGCATGCTGTGGGTGGCGGTGCAGACCGACGGCATCCGGCTGGCCAATCTGAACAGCGAAGGCTTCGTGCGCTACCTGCCGCACGATGCGCAAGGCGCTGGCGAGCCGGTCAGCAACGCGATGCTCAGCATGGCGCAAGCGCCCGGCGGGCGTCTCTGGCTGGGCGGGCGCAGGGGCTTGTCGCTGTTCGCGCCCGCCACCGGCGCCGTTTCGGCCATCGCGCGCGGCGCCCTGGGCGAGAGCGCCATCCATGCCTTGTACCAGAGCCCGGGCGGACCGTTATGGCTGGGCACCTCGTCCGGCCTGTGGCGCATGGCGCCCGGCAAGGCGCCGCTGCCTGTCGCGCAGGTCACGCAGCCCGGCACGAATGCCATCAATGCCATCGCGCCGGGGCGGGGCGGGGCGCTGTGGCTGGGCACGGGCGACAGCCTGATTCGCTACGACAGCGCCAGCGGTGCGCAGCGGACTTACCGGCACGACCCGGGCGACACGGCCAGCCGGGCGGTCGATGGCAGCAGTTGCCTGCTCGAAGACAGCCGGGGCCGCCTCTGGGTGGGGTCCGAATACCATGGCGGCGGCCTCGACATGCTCGACCCGCGCAGCGGCAAATTCGTCCATTTCCGCCACGATCCCGCACGGGCCGACAGCTTGCTCGACGACAGGGTGCGCACCCTGTACGAAGACCGCGACGGGCGCATCCTGGTCGGCAGCGCCGGCGGCCTGAACGTGGTCGAGAGCGCTGCCGACGGCACGCCGCGCCTGCGCTCCCTCACCGGCGCGACGGGCCGCTGGACGCCCGCCATCGCGGCCATCCTCGACGACGCCGCCGGCCGCATCTGGGTCAGCACGGCAACCGGGCTATCCGTGCTCGATCCGCGCAGCGGCGCGTTGAGCCATTTTCATGTGGGCGATGGCCTCACGGGCAATTTCCGTGGCGGCGTGGCGCTGCGCGGCGGCGATGGCGAACTGTATTTCGGCGGCGCCAAAGGCATCACCGCGCTGCGGCCCGGGGCGGTGCGCGCGGCGTCGACGCCGCCCCAGGTGGCCATCGTCGGCATCCATGTGCTGAACGGGGCGCCGCAACCAGGCCAGTTCGATGCCGGGGTGGCGCTGGACGCGGCCGGCAGCACGCCGCTGAGCCTGGACGTGGCGGCGGGGGAGCGCGGCTTTGCCGTCGAGTTCGCCGCCTTGCATTACAACGACCCCGGCAAGAATCGCTACGCCTACCGGCTGGCCGGCTTCGAGCGCGACTGGGTGCGCACCGATGCCGCCCACCGCCGCGCCACCTACACCAATCTGGACCCGGGCCGCTACCGCTTCGAGGTACTGGCCGCCAACGACCAGGGTGTCTGGAGCGCCCGCGCGGCCGCCATGGTGGTCACGATCGCACCGCCATTCTGGAAAACCTGGTGGTTCCGCCTGCTGGCGGCGGCATTGCTGGGCGGCCTGCTGCTGGCGGCGTTGCGCCTGCGCGTGACCTTGCTTACGCGCCGCCGCAACGAGCTCGAGAAGCTGGTGATCGAACGCACGGCGGAGGTGCTGCTGCAAACGGAAATCATTGAAATCGAAAAAGCCGAAGTCGAGCGCCAGAAAACGCGGGTGGAACAGGCGCACCGCAATATTCTGTTTCTGAGCGAAGTGGGCAGGCAACTGTCCGCCACCCTCGATCCGGAGGCGGTGATGCTCACCGTCTACGAGCAGGTGCGCTCGCTGATGGATGCCAGCGTCTTCGGGATCGGCATTTGCCAGACGCAGCCGGGACCGATCGCGCTGGCGTTCTGGATCGAGCGGCAGCGGCGCATGCCGCCGCAGGAAACCATGAGCGATCCGGACAGGTTGGCGGCCTGGTGCGTGGAACGCCAGGCCGAGGTGGTGATCAACGATATCGACCGCGAGCTTGCCACTTACCTGGCGCCCGGCGCGCCGTGCAGGCAGGGCCAGGCGCATGGTGAACGGCCGCGCTCGCTCCTGTTCGTTCCCATGCTGATCAACGGACGCGTGTTCGGCGTGCTGACGGTGCAAAGTTTCAGCAAGAATGCCTATCAGAGCGTGCACGTCAACCTGCTCAAGGCGCTTGCCTCGCACGTGGTGGTGGCGATGGATAACGCCAATGCCTACCAGCAGCTGTCGCAGGCGCTCGATGCGCTCACCCGCACGCAGCAACAGCTGGTGTTGCAGGAAAAGATGGCATCGATCGGCACCCTGACCGCCGGCATCGCGCACGAGATCAACAATCCGGTCAACTTCGCCCACGCCGGCGCGCAAGTGCTGGAAGTGACCCTGGAGCGGTTTCGCCGCTTCCTGCTCGAGCTGGCGGGCGAGGAGAGTGGGGAGGCGGTCCTGGCCAGCCTCAATCAGCGTATCGACGAACTGGTCGGCCAGCTCGCCACCATCGTCGACGGCACCTCCCGCATCCGCACGCTGGTGGCCGACCTGCGCGCATTCTCGCGCCAGCAGGACAGCCACAAGGTTCCGGTGGCCGTCGGTGCGACACTGTTATGCACGGTCAACCTGGTGCGCACCTATTTTTCGGACGAGACCGACATCGACTGCGAGCTGGAGATCGATCCGGTGATCGAATGCCGGCCGGCGCGGCTCAACCAGGTGTTCATGAACCTGATCGTCAATGCCTGCCACGCCATCCGCAGCAAGCGTGCGCAGCACCCCGGCAGCGCGCCGGGCTTGCTGCGCATCAGCAGCCGCATCGAGCGCGAGCTGCTGTGCATCGATTTCGAGGACAACGGCTGCGGCATTCGCAGCGATCTGGTCGGACGCATCTTCGATCCGTTTTTCACCACCAAGGGGGTGGGCGACGGCACCGGGCTGGGTTTGTCGATTTCCTTCGGTATCATGGAGGAGCACGGCGGCGCCATCCTGGTGCGTTCAAGCGAAGGCGAGGGCAGCTGTTTCACCGTGCAGCTGCCGCTGATCGCGCAAGGCCAGAGCTGCGCCGCATGAGGTTCAGCCCGGCCGGTCCTGCCCCGTGCCGCGCAGGGCGCGCAGTTCGGCGTCGAGCGTTGCCATCTCTTCATTGGCTTGCCTGACGCCGGCCAGCATGTCGCCCGCCTTGCCCGAGCGGTCGGAGCACTGCGCTTCGAGTTCCTGGTGAAATTGCGCGAGCTGGCGCTCGCTCTCGAACGACGCCACCGCAATGCGCACGGTCAGCAGGAACTCGGCGGCATCGAAGGGCTTGGCGATGAAGCGATAAATCTCGCCCTTGTTGATGGCGTCGACGATCGCGTCCAGGTCCAGGTAGCCGGTCACCAGGATGCGCCGTGCGTGCGGCAGGCGCGGAAGAACCTGCTCGAACAGGTCGACCCCGGTCATCTTCGGCATGCGGTGATCGCTGATCACGCAGGCGAGCATGCTGGTGTCGGCCATATCGTCGATCAGCGCGAGCGCTTCCTGGCCGTCATTGGCTTCGATCAGATGAAAATACGGCCGCAGAATGGCGGCCATCACCGAGACATTGGAATCCTTGTCGTCGACGATCATTACCGTGTGCCGAAAGACGCGCTGCGCCAGGTCGCTTTCGATCCTGGCAAGACGTTCCTGCTTGAAAATGGCCATAAGTTGCTTGAAGAGAGTGGAGCCGCATGAACGACAGCGTTGCATGCAGGGTAGCGATCCTTATACACAAATTCATATAAGCGGTCAACGCGCCACGGGTGGCGCGGTGGCCGCAATAGCATCGGCGCCATGAACCGGGGGAAACCCACATCTTTCCTTATACGTCAATCTGTTACGTCGGTTTTTTGAGCGGCTGAAATGGCACTTGCGCGCGCCCACTCAACTCACTATGCTTACATTATTGTTTCTATCGCAACCTTTTCGGGGCAGATGGCTCTCCGTGACTTACGCTAAATTAGAACGGCCGCGACTGCACAACGCTTACCTGCGACCGCGTTTGTTCGAGCAGCTTGCCGCCCTGTGCGCGGCGCACCCCATCATCTGGATCAGCGCGCCGCCCGGGGCAGGCAAGACCACGTTGACAGCCACCTTCCTGGCGCGCAGCGCGCCTCCCACGGCCTGGTGCCAGCTCGACGAAGGCGACTCCGATCCGGCTACCCTGTTTTTCTTCCTCGGCGAAGCGGTGCGCGAGATGGAGTGCGCCCAGGCTGCATCGGCGCCCGCGCTGCGCGAGCATCTGCCCACGCCGCTGGAGCAGGTATTTTTTCGCGATTTTTACGGCAAAATGCCCAGGCGCAGCGTGCTGGTGCTCGATAATGCGCACGAGTTCGACTGGCACAATGCCGGGGGCCTGCTCGAAACCGCCCTCAACGCCGTGCCCGCGAATGTGAATGTGATCGTGCTCAGCCGCGAGCCGCCGCCGCCGCGCCTGAGCCGGATGGAACTCGACGGCCGCATCGCCACCCTCGGCGCGCGCGATCTGCGCTTTACCGCCGCCGAAGCGATCGAGCTGGCACAGCCCACTCCCGCGCACGCGCAGGAATTTCATTCCCTGGTTGAGCAGCTCGACGGCTGGGCCGCAGGCATCATCATGTTGCGCAACCACCTGCATCATGCCCAGCCCTCGGCCACGCCCATCCTCGACAGTAAGGACGCCGTATTTCGTTATTTTGCCGGGGAAATCTTCGACCGCATGCCGGCCGACGCCCGGCGCCTGCTGCTGTTGCTATCGTGCCTGCCGGGCGTGACCTGCGCCGACGCCGAGCAATTGACCGGATCGGACGCGGCATCGCAGCTGCTCGAAACCCTGTACCGCAATCGCCTGTTCGTCGAGCGCCGCGGCGACCAGCCGTACACCTACCATTTTCACGGCTTGTTCAGTGAATTTCTGCAATTGCAGGCGCGCCAGGGGCTGGCCAGCGTGGAGCGCCACGCCTTGCTCGTACGCGCCGGTACCATGTTCGAAGGGCGGGGCCGAATCGACGAGGCGGCCAAACTGTATCAGGATGCGCAAGCCCACGAGGAACTGGTTGGTTTCCTGTTGCGCCGCGCCGCCGACATGCTGGCGGCGGGACGGGCCCACACCTGGCGTGAATGGATGAGCACCTTGCCGGCCAGTTACACCGACATGGCGCCGTGGCTGTGGTACTGGCATGGCGTCTCGCTGATCCAGGTGGCGCCGCTGCGCGCGCGCCGCATGTTGCAGCGTACCGCGCACAGTTTCGCCGAGGCCGGCAACGATGCGGCCCTGCTGGCCACGGTGGCGGCGATCATCGACAGCTACGACCATGAATGGACCGAACTCGAAGCCTTGCCCGCCTGGATCGACCGGCTTGGCGAAGTGCTCGCGCGCAGCGACCTGGCGCGCATGGACCCGCTGCTCGACTTGCGCGTGCACTCGCGCCTGATTCTCGCGCTGCTGCTGGTCAAGCCCGATTCGCCCTTGCTGGCTCCGGCCGCCGAGCATGCGCTGCGCGCGCTCCGGAATGTCGACAGCCCGTTCGAAAAACTCATGGCGGGCGCGATCCTGCTGCGTTACTTCGACTGGAACGCGGCGCGCGACGCCGCCCAGTGGCTGGTGGCGGACCTGAGCCGGATCGCCGAGGATGCGGGCGTGAGCGCCTTTCACCGGGTCTGGTGGCACGGCCGGGTAGCGCGCTGGTACAGCAAGGACGGCAAATACAGCGAGGCCGAGAAAAGCGCCGGCGACGCGCGCAGCATCGTCGCCAGCTTCGGCCTGAATCCCTTGCTGTTCCAGTTTCTCGAACTGGATCATCTGCTCGGCGTGCGCGACCTGCCCGCCGCGCGCGCCTTGCTGGACCGGGTGCGCCCAGCGCTGGTTCCCACGAGCAAGACCGACTGGATCGAGTTTCATTCGCTCGACATGCAATGGCATGCGTTGTCGGGCGACATTCCCGCAGCCGTGCAGGCGGCGCTGGCCCTGATGGGGATGAGCGCCGAGGTGGGCATCGCCAGCGCCGGGCTGGCCCGCTCGGAAGCCTTGCTGGCGGCCCTGTACGCGCTGGCCGGCGACGTCGAGCAGTCGCAGGCCTGGTTCGGCAAGGCCGCATCGCATGCCTACGGGCATGACGCGCTGCTGGTGGAGGAAGCGCGCCAGTTCGTGCTGGCCTACCTGTGCTCGGCCGGCGGCGACGAAGCCGGTGCCGCACGCTTGTTGCGGCCGGTGCTGACGGCGCACCGCTTGCGCCAGTCCAGCCGGCTGTTCGCCGCGATCCCGGTGCTGGCCAGCCATCTGGCGGCGCTGGCGCTGAAATACGGCATCGAAACCGAGCACGTGCGCGCCCTGGTGATCCGCCAGCAGTTGCCGGCGCCGCAGCGGCGCTCGCCGAACTGGCCGTGGCCAGTCGCCGTGCGCACGCTCGGCAAATTCGAGCTGACCCTGTTCGGGCAGCCGGTTGTCGCAAATGGCAAGGCGCAACAGCGCCCGCTGCTGCTGCTCAAGGCCCTGGTCGCTGGCGGCAACGCCAGCCGCCCTCAAAAAATGCTTTGCGACCAGTTCTGGCCCGACGGCGACGATCCGCGCGCCGCCCTGCACATCACGGTGCACCGCCTGCGCAAGCTGCTGCAGGGAGACGACCTGGTCCTGATGACCGCGGGCGCGGTGCAACTGGCGCCCGACAGGGTGTGGTCCGACGTGGCGCTGCTGGCCGAGCTGTGCACCGAGATCGACGGCTTCAGCGAAACGACCTTGCTCGCTTGCGTCGAGCAGGCCAGCGTCGCCTTGCTCGGCATTTACCAGGGCAGCTTTTGCGACGAAGGGGAGGGCGGGGCGATGGCGGCGGCGGCGATCCGCTGGCGCAACCGGTTCCTGACGGCCAGCACGACCCTGGGACGCCTGCTCGAACACGGCCAGCGCTGGCATCATGCGCTGGCCCTGTATCAGCGCGCGCTCGATGCCGAACCGCTGGCCGAAAACCTGTACCGGGGCGCGATGCGCTGCGCGATCGCGCAAAACGATGCCGGATCGGCCCTGAGCACCTACCGCAAGTGCAAGGAAATGCTATCGATCGTCATGGGCCGCCAGCCATCGGCCGAAACCGAACAACTGGCTAGCCAGCTGGGCTTTCGCACCCAGTAACGGCGCAGCGCCGGCCTGTGCGCCGTCGCGCTGCCTGCGATACTTGCCGCCACTAGCAGAGTGATCAGGTCGGCAATCAACCATTGATATTTCTCAATGCCGCAGTATAAGAAGGGCAACAGACTTTAATAAGACGTCCCCTCGCTGTGCTACCAAGGCCGGGCATGTTTCAGCGGTAAGCGGTGAATATCCTCCTGCCACGTTTTGCTGCGACGAACCGATGTGCTCCGTGCCCCTTGAAGGAGAGAATCAATGAACTCGCTCCGCATGGTCTCCGCTTTGCTCGCCCTTGCCTTGTCCGCTTGCACCACGCCGCTGGACCCGATCGCGGTCATTCACTATCGGCAATTAGGCGTGTGCACGCACGCGCAGACGGGTAGCGGCGCCATCACGGCGCCCGCCGGCCACGCGATTGCCGTCTTCAAGGTATTTCGTATCGATAACACCAAACTCGGCAAGAGCTGGTCGTTCGACTCGGCGGCCATGCAGCTCGCTTCGCCCCCGATGAAGCAGAACCTGGGCGGCACCGGCCCGGTACCGGTCGGTGCCGGGCAAGCCGTGACGCTCAATGCGCGGATCGGCATCCTCGTGGAAACGGAGAAACCGGACGGATCGGACGCCGCGGCAACCAACTACTTCCTCGCGTATCCGATGGTGCCGCCAGCTCCGGGCACCCTGGGGGCCAAGGAAAACGCGTCGCAGGTGTCCTACCCCTTCGCCGCCGACTGCAACGCCATTGCCGGCGGCTGACCCGGGCCATGGATGGCGTGTCGAGAAGCTTCATACTGAGACAAGCGGGCATTGCCGTATCGCCAGGGCATTTTCGCGGCAGCGCCGCGTCGGCCCGCATCGCGCTGCTGGACGGTGCCGCCGACCTCGCTCACCCCGCATTAGGCGGCGAGCGCATCGTGACATCGGCGGCGCCGGCGTCAAGCAGCGCCGGCGCGCACGCGACGTTTTGCGTTTCACTGCTCGTGGGCAATGACGACGATGCGCGCCAGGGTCGCGTGCTGGCCCTGTGCGCGGGGGCCACTGTGTTCAACTTCCCCGTCATCGACGACGCCATGTTGCAGGGGCGCGCATCGATCGCGGCCACCGCCGACGCGCTCGCACGGGCGCTGCGGCAAGCCGTCGACGCCGGCTGCCGCACCATCGTCTTTTCCACCGAGCTGCTGCAGGCCGATTCGCCCCACTGGCGCTGCCTGCGCGATGCCGTGCAATGGGCGCGCGCGCAGGGTGCCATCGTCGTGGTCCCGGCGGGCAATCACGGCGCCGGCTGGGGCCAGGTGCCTTGTCCGTGGCCCGGGATCCTGGTGGTCGGCTCGATTGGCGCATCGGGAAACATTTCGGAATTTTCCGCCCACGCGCGACGCCTGCCGAATGTCGTCTACGCGCCTGGCGAGCAGGTTCCCGGAGCCGGAGCGGGCCACGGCTACGAGCTGCGTTCCGGGACCAGTTTCGCGGCGGTGCTTGCGGCCGGCGCGCTGGAACTGCTGCGCGTGAGGCGTCTCTCCGATGCCTGGCCTGATCTTGTCGCTACGCTGTTCAGACCACCATGGCGTTTTTTGGACGCCTCCGTACTTTCCCAACCAAATTGCCTTGCCCAGGAGATCCCGATATGAATGCGATGCAGCCCGAGACGTCCCCACTCCCCGCCAACGTTCCCGGATCGCCAGCGGCCACGGCATCGGCCGCGCCGTGTCCCGATTGTGCCGGCAAGGCCCGCACCAGCGTGTCGGAACAGTATGTTTACGCGATCGGGCAACTGGAAGTGCGCTTCCCCTCGCTGGGCATCGAGCGCGAGTACCAACAACGCGAGTGCGCACTGCGCGAGTCGAGCGGTCTCGCGCGTGGAGCCCGCATCTGTTCGGTTCTTGAGCGCAACCCACATCTGGCCATGCGCATGAGCTACATCTTCCTGATCGACGGCATGCCCGCGTATGCCATCAATCCGGCCGGGGGGTTCATGAAGGAGGCGCTGTTCGACGCCGTTGCCGGCTGCGACGACCAAGCCCATTTCTGCGTGCTCGTCGGGCGTACGGGCACATTCGCGGCAGCACCCGCGCACGGCGGTTTGCTGCTGACGACGGTATCGGCCGACCAGCTCTACAACTTCTCCTTGTCGGAATGGGTCGAGGGGCTCACCCGCAGCGCGCAGCCGGTGCTCGAATCGCGCAAGATCGACCCCGCGCACTTCGACGCCGTGGCCCGCAACCTGTTCCGCGACACGTCCCGCACCCCGGAGAACCTGGGCGCCACCGAGGGCCACCGCGCGCTGAACTATCTGCTGGTGCAGCATCCCGGTATCTTCCTGGCGGCTGCGGAACGGCCCGGTCACCACCTGGCGGGCCTCGAGACGCGCGTGCATCAGACCGTGGGCGGACGGCGCCACGTGATTGTCATCCTGGCATTCGTCGACCGCGCGACCGGCGTCGCCGAGCGCCTGTATTGCACCGTCGACGTGACCGAGGAATGGCCTTTCGTGGTGGGCACGGAGGCGTCCACGTCGGCACTCGGCCTGGCTCCCTTTGTCGACAGCGCGATGTACGCGGTCGGCTGAGGATGCGCGCCATGGGTGCCGCTGCGACTTTCCAGCAACTCTTTCGAGGCGCGCTCAGCCGCCAGGTGGAGTACAGCTACAGCGACGACGAACATCGCTTCAGCAGCATGATCCCGCTGACCGGGAGCCAATTGAACGACCTGGACGTGCTGGCCGGCGAGATACCGTACGCCGGCGACTGGGCCTGGTCGGTGCGGCGCTTCGCGCAAGCGGTCCGCCCCGATGCATTTCTGCTGCGCCTCGATTGGCACGGGAACGCGGCGAGTGCGGTCACCTTGTATTGCCGGTTCCCGGGCGAGCCGGACGAGGCCGCGTTTCGATCGGCGCTCGCGCATGCCCGGCCATTCGAATGGAACGGTCCCGGGCCGGACGATGTCGCGCGCGCATTGGGCGTGAACGGTCCGCGCGGGATCGCTTTCCGTTCCAGCGACAAGGGGATGAACAACACGGCCTTGTATTTCAAAAGCGGGGAACACGCGGGCAGGGCGCTCGGAGAAAGGATGCCTGCCTTGCTGGCCGCCTGCGGCTACCCGGCAGGGCTGCAATCGCTGCTGGAGAAAGACTTGCACGCGCTGTACCGGCCTGGCCCCGTCGGCGTGATCGGTGTGGATGACGGGCAAGAGGGACAGGCTAGGGCCTTGAAGTTCGATCCCGCCAACGTTGCGCTGGACATCGCCTTCGATTTCCTGGCGCGCGCCCGGGTCCCTGCAGAGCGTATCGACACGCTGCGCCGGACCGCGCGCGATCTCCGGGCTGACGCGGCGAGCTACCTGAGCGCGCAATACGGTCCCGATGGCCTGCGGGGCTGGCGCATCTATTTCGCTTGCGAACCTTGCTGCACCAGCGTGCCGGCACGTCCCGTCATCGACACCCAGAGAAACCTGCGGGAACTGCGCCGCCTGCCGCACTACTAGCACCAGGTCGGGCCGTGATAGTGCGGTCCGAATATATTGCCCATCAGCAACGATTGAAGGAGAATAAAATGTTACCAGGATTCACAGCATTGGAAGCCTCGCAACCGGCCGTCGCGCTGGCCGGCCCCTGGGATTCGGCGGCCGCGTGCAGGCCGCTCGGGACCGATACCTTTTGCACCGCCTTGGTCCAGTGGTGCAAGGATGTCTATTTCTGCCCCGGCGGATCGGCGCCCGTCAGCTGGAACGGCGTCTTCGTCGGCTACGGCACCCTGGACACCCACACCCCTTATCCCTGCGGCGTGTGCATTGGTGTCTCGAGCCCGGACGACTGGTGAATCGGGGTCCCGTGCCAGCGCCTTTCGAGCGCGCCATCCGCGATGCCATTTCGGGCGGCATCGATTACCTGTTATCGCAGCAGGATGACGACGGGTTCTGGCGCGAGTTCGAGCTTGCGCCCGGGCCGTCCGAAGCATGGACGACGGCGTGGGTGGGTTGGTGCCTGACAGGCGCCGCCGACCCTGGCCCTGCGGCGCGCGTGCGGGTTCGTGCGGCGCTGGCACGCGCCTGCCGCGCGGTCTGTTCCGCCAGGACCGACGCGGGGTGGGGCTACAACCGCCGCACAGGTGCCGACGCCGATTCCACGGCATGGGCACTGCGGTTCTGTGCGGCCCAAGGCATGGCATTCGATGGTGCCGGCCTGCTGGCACCCTTCGTCGATGCGGGCGGGGGCGTCCACACCTTTGTCGAGCCAGGATGGGGGCGTTGGACCGACGCGCACGATGACGTTGCGGCAAACGCCGGGTTGGCATTGCTCGCCATGCCTAAGGCGGGCGCCGCGCTGGAACGGATCGTGCGCAGATTGATCGAGCGCTGTCCCGGCCACACCTTTTGGTGGTCCACCCAGGCTTACGGCATCGCCTGGAGCCTGCGATTGGTGAGTGCCTGTCCAGCCCAGGCGCCGGGCGGCCGGCCGGTCGGGTTTCGGCAGGCGCTGGACGCAGTACCCCGGCCCGGATCGGGCTTCGACGTCGCGCACCGGCTTCTGGCCGCACTGGCCCTGCACGATGCCGACGCAGCCAACGGGTGGTGCGCCGTGCTGCTCGACCAAGTGCAGTCGCCTGCCTGGCCGGGGGCCCCAGTGCTTCTCGTGCCGGATCGAAAGGCGGACACGTCACTCGATCCGCAACCGGAGATGAAGGCATTGTTAACCACCTCGATATGCGTGCGTGCGCTGTCCGATTTTCTTCGGCTTCCGGGGGCCATCGCGTCGTCCTCCAACTGAGGGGTGCTCAAGCGCAGTTTTGCGGGCCGCGCCGGGACAGCTGTAAAAAGCGAATCCCGGCGCGCGTGCCGACCTAGCGCATTGTTTCCCTACATCAAAAAACGAATTCTTCAGCAAGCCCAATAAATTTCGATCAATAAACTCTGATCGTGCTAATCGTTACAATTCCCTCCAGATAATGCTTCGCGCATAAATAATATCCATTACGAAATAATAATTTCACAACGAAATTATTATTCCATCTTATTTCAATATTATCGGGTTTTTTTTATCGTGGTTTCGGCAATCCGTAGGCGATCTGTAAGTCTGCGCCCCCTAGTATCTGTTGCGAGAAAAACACGCCGCCACCTGCGCAAACAGCGATAAACCCAGCAATAAAAACCGTACTCATCTTTATTTTCATTCGTTAACTACCCGGAATGAATATGTATAGCGGCCCTCGTCCCTGCAGTGTCATTGCGGGCGACCCGGAGACCCCATTGATCCGCTGCTGCGGAAGAAGGAACAGTATGATGTCCATGTCGGCAATGCATGAAATACGGCCCGCCCAAACCGATAGCGGGATGGCGCCGGGAGGTTTGCCCTTATCGGTGGCGCAGCAAGGTGTATGGATTGCGCAACAGCTCGATCCATCCAATCCGCGCTATAACTGCGGCGGCTATCTCGATATCGACGGTGCGCTCGACCTGGCGATCCTCGATGCCGCCGCCCGCCTGGCGGTGCAGGAAACCCAGGCGCTGCGCGTGCGCTTCAGCGAGCACGATGGCGGCGTGCGCCAGACCATCGAGGATGTGCCGCCGCAGACGCTGACCATGGTCGACCTCAGCGCCGAGCGCGACCCGCACGCGAGCGCCGCCGCCTGGATGCGCAACGACCTGGGCCAGGCCGCCGATTTCGGCGCAGCGCCCCTGTTCAAGCAAGTCATCTTTACTTTGGGACCGGACCGGCACCAGTTTTACCTGCGCTATCACCACATCGTCATGGATGGCTTCGCGCAGACCCGCTACTGGAGCCGGCTGGGCCAGCTTTACACGGCCCTGCGCGCAGGTAGCATGCCGCCGGCCACGCCGTACAGCAGCCTGGACACCTTGCTCGACGAAGAAGCGGCCTACCGCGCCTCGCCCCAGCATGCGCGCGACCGCGCTTACTGGACCGATGCCTTCGCCAGCCACGCGGAACCGGCGCGCTTGTCGGGCGTGGCCTCGATGGCATCCAGCGAGCTGCTGCGCCGCACCGTCACGTTGCCGGCGCGGTCGATCGGGCACTTGCGTTCGGCCAGCAGCCGCGGCGCTTGCCGCTGGTCGGTGCTGGTGCTGGCGGCCACCGCCGCCTATCTGCAGCGCGTCACCGGCAACGACAACGTGGTGCTGGGCTTGCCGGTCACGGGCCGCATGACGCCCGCCGCGCTCGACACCCCGGCCATGATGGCCAACGAACTGCCGCTGCGCCTCGCGCTCCCCGCTTCGCTGACCATCGCCGAGCTGCTGGTCCACGTGAGCGTGCAGGTCGGACGCGTGCTGAAACACCAGCGCTACCGCGGCGAAGAGCTGCATCAGGCGCTCAAACTGTCTGGCACCAGCGAGCGGCTCACCGGGCCGACCGTCAACGTGATTTCCTTCGACCACCAGGTGCGTTTCGGCGAGCACGACACCACCGCGCACTACCTGTCGTCGGGGCCGGTGAACGACTTGCTGATCGGTTTTT
This sequence comes from Massilia pseudoviolaceinigra, assembly GCF_030846505.1. Taxonomy (NCBI): domain Bacteria; kingdom Pseudomonadati; phylum Pseudomonadota; class Betaproteobacteria; order Burkholderiales; family Oxalobacteraceae; genus Massilia; species Massilia pseudoviolaceinigra. The sequence goes on from NZ_JAVCWL010000002.1 coordinate 218,642, forward strand.
ACGGCAAATCGGACGGCTCCGGCCTGCAAATCTATTTCGACGCCAATCCCGACCTCTACACCAGCGACGAACTGGCGGCGCACCAGCAGCGCTTTGTTCACTTTCTCGATACCTTCCTGCTGGCCGAACCGGGCCAGGCACTTGGCCAGCTGAACCTGCTGATGCCGGGCGAGCATGCGCAACTGCTGTCATACAACGCCACCGCGCGCGACTACGACCTTTCGCCCACCCTGCACCAGCTGATCGACGAACAGGCGCGCCGCACGCCGGACGCGGTCGCCATCGCGGTGGCCGGGGCCAGCATGCGCTACGGCGAACTCATCGATGCCAGCGACCGCCTGGCGGCACACCTGTGCGCGCTCGGCGCCGTTCCCGGACAGCGCGTCGGCGTGTGCGACGTGCGCTCGCTGGAACTGGTGGTGTCGCTGCTGGCCGTCATGAAGGCTGGTGCCGCCTACGTGCCGCTCGATCCGGACCTGCCGCCGGCGCGCCTGGCCTACCAGGTCGACAATGCGGGCCTCGCACTGGTGCTGACCCGTTCGACCCTGGCCGGGTTGCTGGAATCGCTGCCGGTGCGCACGGTCGCGGTCGACCAGGTGCTGGCCGGCTTGCCGCCCGCCGCCGCGGGCTCGCTGCCGGCCGCCACGCCCGAGTGCGCGGCTTACGTCATCTACACTTCCGGCTCGACCGGCCAGCCCAAGGGCGTGGCGGTACCGCACCGGGGCGTGGTCAATCGCCTGCTGTGGATGCAGGAAACCTACCGCCTGGGCATCAGCGACTGCGTGCTGCAAAAGACCCCGTTCACCTTCGACGTGTCGGTCTGGGAGTTCTTCTGGCCGCTACTGGCCGGCTGCAAGCTGTTCCTGGCCGAGCCGGGCGGGCACCGCGATCCGCGCTACCTGGCCGACACCATCGTGGGCGAGGGCGTGACCACCTTGCACTTCGTACCGCCGATGCTCGAGCTGTTCCTCGAACAAACGCTGCCCGCCATGACCAGCCTGCGGCGCGTGTTCTGCAGCGGCGAAGCGCTGCGTCCCGATACCGTAGGCGCGTTCTTCGCGGCCTTCGCGCCGGAAACGGCCAACGTCGACCTGCTCAATCTGTACGGCCCGACCGAAGCGTCGATCGACGTCACCGCCTGGCATTGCCGTCCGCAAGATGCGCAGGGCGCGGTGCCGATCGGCTATCCGGTGGCGAACACCCAGATCTACCTGCTCGATGCCAGCGGCGCGCCGGCGCCGGCCGGCGTGCCCGGTGAACTGTATATCGGCGGGGTGCAGGTGGCGCTTGGCTATGTAAACCAGCCGCAGCTCAGCGCCGAGCGTTTCGTGCCCAATCCGTTTGCGCCCGGCCTGATGTACCGCAGCGGCGACCTGGCGCGCTACCGCAAGGATGGCGCCATCGAATTTCTGGGCCGGCTCGATCATCAGGTCAAGCTGCGCGGCTTTCGCATCGAACTGGGCGAAATCGAAGCGGCCCTGCTGGCCAATCCCGCGGTGCGGCAGACGGTGGTCGTGGTGTGGGACCGCAGCGCGCGCGAGCGCCGCCTGGTGGCGTATGTCGCCCCCGCCGCCGGCGCGCCGGCCGACCTGGAAAGCATGCTGCTGGCCGACCTGGCCCGCCAGCTGCCCGAGTACATGGTCCCCTCGCATATCGTCATGCTGGACCAGCTGCCCCTGTCCTCCAACGGCAAGATCGACCGCCGCGCATTGCCCGTGCCGCAGGTCGATACCGGCGTCGCGCTGGCGCTGCCCACCACGCAGGCCGAGCGCGTGCTGCTGGCCGTGTGGCGCGAGCTGCTCGAGACGGAGCAGATCGGGGTCGACCAGTCCTTCTTCGCGCTGGGCGGCGATTCGATGCTGAGCATCCGCATGCGCGTCGCGCTCGAACGGCAGGGATACACCTTCGCCATCGCCGACCTGTTCGCGGCACCGACGATTGCCGCCCTGGCCGCGCGTTTGCAGCCGTTCGACCGGCATGCGCCGGCACGCGCACCGGCGCCGCCGTTCGCGCTGCTGCGCCCTGACGACCGCGCACGCCTGCCGGACGGGCTGGAAGACGCCTATCCGCTCAGCGCCATGCAGGGCGGGATGCTGTTCCATGCCGACTTCGATGCCGACAGCGCGGTGTACCGGGTCGTCACCAGCCTGCATATCGGTGCGCCGCTCGACGTGGACGCGCTGCGCGCCGCGCTGGCCGACACCTTCCGGCGCCATCCGGCGCTGCGCAGCAGTTTCGATCTGTCGCGCTATTCCGAGCCGCTGCAACTGGTCCATGCGCAGGTCGAGGTGCCGTTCGAGCTGGCCGACGACCTGGGCGCGCATGACCCGGACGGCGCCGCCCGCACCATCGCCGCGTGGGTCGAGCAAGCCAAGTTTTTCCGCTTCGACCTGTCCGCGGCGCCGCTGCTGCGCTTTACGGTTCATCCACGCGGCCCTGCCAGCTTCCAGCTGTCGGTACTCGAACACCACGTGGTGCTGGACGGCTGGAGCGACGCCTCCCTGCTGCAGGAAATCGTCAACCGCTATCGGGCGCGCCTGGCTGGCCAGGAGCTGTTCCAGCCGGCCATCGCCTCGCTGTACCGCGACTTTGTCGCCGAGGAACGCCGCATCATGGGCGAGCCGGCCGCGCGCGATTTCTGGACCACCATGCTGCGCGGCGCCGAGCCGACCCTGCTGCCGCGCAAAACGCTGCAGCAAGGCGCCCAGCGCGCCACCCGCCAGCAGGCGTTCGAGGTGCCGCTGCGCGCCGGTCTGGGCGAGCAGCTGCGCCAACTGGCGCGCCAGCACGGCCTGCCGCTCAAGGCGCTCCTGGCTGCCGCGCACGTGGCGCTGCTGCGCATGGTCTGCAACAGCAACGAGGTGCTGACCGGCGTCGTGTCGAACGCACGCCTGGAAGCGGCCGGCGGCGACCAGGTGATCGGCGTGTTCCTCAACACGCTGCCGCTGCGCGTCGACTGCGAAGGCGCCAGCCTGCTGGCGCTAGCCGGCAAGGTGTTCGAGCATGAGCGCCAGGCGGCGCCCTACAAACGCTATCCGTTCGGGCAGATCCAGCGCGACCTGGGCGGCCAGCTCCAGCTCGACAGCTACGTCAATTTCATGGACTTCCACCTCGACTGGCAGGCCGGGCGCGGCGCCGACAATATCGTCCTCGACAGCCTCGGCGTGGCCGAGACCAATATCGCCCTGGCCGCCAACTTCCTGGTCGATCCGGTGCAGGGCGGCCTGCGGTTCTGGCTCGATTGCGACGTTGCGCTCCTCGATGCGGACCTGTGCGAGCGCCTGCCGGCCTACTATGCCCGCGCCCTCGAAGCGCTGGCCGATCATCCCGGCCAGGATGCCTGTGCCCTCGACCTGATGAGCGGGGAAGAACACGCCACCATCGCGCGCTGGAACGCCACCGAATCCGCTTACGACCGCGCGGCCACGGTGCATGGCCTGGTCGCGCTGCAGGCCGCATGGGAGCCGCACGCACCCGCCGCCGCGCACCGCTGGGAAAACGTCGATTACGCCGAACTGGAAGCGCGCGCCAACCGCATGGCGCGCGAACTGCGCCAGCGCGGCGTGCGGCGCGGCAGCCTGGTGGGCGTGAGCCTGCGGCGCGGCAGTGCGCTGCTGGTGTCGCTGCTGGCGATCATGAAGGCCGGCGGCGCCTATGTGCCGCTGGACCCGGCGTTTCCGCCCCAGCGCCTGGCCTACATCGCCGGCGACGCCGGCATCGACTGCCTGGTCACCGAGCGTGGCGGCCCAAGCAACCTGGATTGCCCGCAAGTGCTGCTGGTCGACCTCGATGCCGCTTCCATCGCCGCCCAGCCGGACACACCGCTGGTGCCCGACAGCGCGCTCGACGCCGGTCCCGACGACGCGGCGTATGTCATCTACACCTCCGGCTCGACCGGCCTGCCGAAAGGCACGCTGATCCGCCACCGCAACGTGATCAATTTCTTCGCCGGCATGGATGCGCGCATTCCCTGCGCGCCCGGAACAGCGGTACTTGCCGTCACCAGCGTCTCGTTCGACATTTCGGTGCTGGAACTGCTGTGGCCATTGACGCGCGGCGCCAGGGTGGTCATCGCGGCCGAGCATATCATCGGCAACCTGGCGCGCGACGAGGCTGATCGCCGCCGCATGCTGCGTCACGCCCTGCTGCTGCCGACAACGCCCGCCAGCTGGGGCGCCGCGGCCATCGAGCTGGCGGCGGCGAACAATTGGCCGGTGCTGCCGGATGGCCTGCGCGACGAGCTGCGCTGGATCGCGGCCGGCGCCGACGTGGCGGCCTATGCGGACGCCGGTGCGCGCCGCGTGGCGATCATCGCGCCGCTGCCGGGCCAGTCGCTTGAGGAACTGGCGGCACGCACGGCAGCCTACCGCGCCGCCGGCGGCACCAGCGTTACCGTGGCCGTGCCTTGTGTGCTGCCAGGCGATGCCGATATGCTGCATGCACTGGCCGCCGCCGGCGCGGACTGCGTGGCATACCAGCCCGATGCTGGTGCGGCGCCGGAGATTGTCATGGCCGAGTTGTCCGGCATCGCCCGCCTGGCCGCGCTGCACGACGCCGAGTGCGCCGACAGCGAGCATACCTTTGCCGACCTGTGCAAGCGCCACAACATCGACGTGATGCAGGGCACGCCGTCGCTCCTGGCGGCGGTGGCGGCCGAACCGGCTGCGCTGGCCGCGTTGTCCGGCGCCAGTGCGGTGCTGGTCGGTGGCGAAGCGTTTCCGGTCGGGCTGGCGGCGCGCCTGCTGGCCGCGCTCCCGGCCACCCGTGTGTTTAATATGTACGGACCGACCGAAACGACGATCTGGTCCACCGTGCACGAACTGGTGCGAGGCAAGGATACTTTGTTGAGCGGCATCCCGATCGGCACCCCGATCGCCAATACCCAGGTGCTGGTACTCGATTGCGCGCGACGTCCCGTGCCGGTTGGCGTGGCGGGCGAATTGTGGATCGGCGGCGATGGCGTCTCCGGCGTCTACCTGAACCGCCCCGAACTGAGCGCCGAGCGTTTCCCGGTGCTGGGCGACGCTGGCGCGCAGGTCTACCGCACCGGTGACCGGGTGCGCTGGCGCAGCGACGGCGCGCTCGAATTCCTGGGCCGGGTCGACCGCCAGGTCAAGATTCTGGGCCACCGGGTCGAGCCGGACGAAGTCGAAAGCGTCTTGTCGACCCACCCGCAGGTGGCGTCGGTGGCCGTGGTGGCCGTCGTGAAGGAATCCGGCACGGCCGAACTGGTGGCGTTTGTGGCGCCATCGGCCGCGCTGGTCGACCGCGCCGCCGAAGCCGGTCACATCGCACGCTGGGGCGCGCTGTGGGACGGCGCGTACGCCGAGGCCGAAGGCCAGCATGGCGAGGAAAAGCGCCTCGGCGCGCATGACTTCGCGGGTTGGCTGAGCAGCTACGACAACGCGCCGATTCCCCTGGCCCAGATGCGCGAATGGCTGGGCCACGCGGTGCGCGGCATCGACCGCCTGGCGCCCTCGCGCATGCTCGACGTGGGCGTTGGCGTCGGCCTGTTCCTGCGCGAATTCGCACCCCGCGTGGACGCCTACACCGGCCTGGACGTATCCCCGGCCGCGCTGCGCAGCGCGCAGGCGTCCCTGCGGCTGCCGGGCGGCCTGCCGGCGCACATCGTGCTGCGCGAGGGCGACGCCACTTGCCTGGAGCAGATCGCGGCGGGAAGCGCCGACACCGTGGTCATCAATTCGGTGATCCAGTATTTCCCCGGCACCGATTACCTCGACCGCGTGCTGCGCGACGCTGTGCGCATCGCCGGCCCAACTGGCGCGGTGTTCGTGGGCGACGTGCGCGACGCCGGGCTGCTCGAAGCCTTCCACGCCTCGGTCCAGCTGCACCGGGCCCCGGCGCTGATGCCGGCGCGCGACATCGCCTCTGTATTGGCGCGCCAGCTGGCCGCCGAGGCGGAGCTGTGCCTGCCCACCGCCTTTTTCCGCCGCTGGCCCGGCGCACGCCTGGAACTGAAACGCGGCCATGCCGAAAACGAATTGAACTGCTTCCGCTTCGACGTGGTGCTGCCGGGCGCCGATCGGACCGATGGCCCCGTGTCCGCTCCCGAGACACCCTGGGCCGGCATGGCGGCGCTGGAAGCGGCGCTGCAGGCCGGACCGGCCGCGCTGCGCGTGACCGGCATTCCCAACCAGCGCCTGGTGCGCCCACTGAAACTGGTGGAGCTGCTGCGCGAGGCCGATGGCACGGCCACCGCGTGGGACCTGGAAAAAGCGCTCTGGGAGCATGACGACGGCAGCGCCGTGGACCCGGAACAGGTGGCCGAACTGGCCGAAAGCTTCGGCTTCGCGGTCCGCCTGATGGTTGGCGCCGATGGCCGCATGGACCGTTTCGACGCCCTGATCGAAGGCCAGCAACGATTGAAGGAGACATCAGCATGACAGTACCGTACGCCAATGAACCGCTGTTATCCGCCTCGGCCACGCGCCTGCGCGCCGACCTGAACGCCTTCGCGCGTGAACATTTGCCAGAAGCGATGGTGCCCGGCCGTTTCGTGGTGCTGGAGCACCTGCCGAAACTCCCGAACGGCAAGGTCGACCGAAGCGCGCTGCCGCTGCACGGGCACGACGAGCCGCTTGCGGCCAGCTACGTAGCCCCTTCCACGCCCGAAGAGCGTCAGGTCGCCCAGATCTGGTGCGATGTGCTGGGCCTGGCGCGGGTGGGCATCCACGACAGTTTTTTTGATTTGGGCGGCGATTCGCTGGCGGCCGCGCAGATGGCGGCGCGGGTCAAGCAAGCCTTTGGCGTGGCCCTGAGCCTGCGGCGCCTGTTCGACCGGCCCAGCATCGCCGAACTGGTGGCCATGCTGAGCGGCAAAGCCGACGTACCTGGCGACAGCAGCCACAATTCGCGCAGCCTGCATCCGGACGAACTGTTCGCCGAAGCGGCGCTAGCCGACGATATCCGCCCGCAGGCGGGCGCGCTGCCGCCGTCGTGCGGCCCGTACAGCCGCATCCTGCTGACCGGCGCCACCGGCTACACCGGCGCCTACCTGCTGCGCGAACTGCTGGACCGCTCGGACGCGCAGATCTACGTGCTGGTGCGCGCGGCCGACAGCGCCGCCGCGCTCGACCGGGTGGTCGAGAACATGGCGCTGTACGGCCTGTCGCACGATGCCGACCGTGCGCGCCTGATCGGCGTGGTGGGCGACATTGCGCGGCCGTACTTCGGGGTGGCGCGCGCCACCTACGAAGAGATGGCGCGCGAAGCGGAAATGATCATCCACAACGGCGCGCTGTCGAGCTACGCGCTGCCGTACAAACGTCTCAAGGCGGTCAACGTGCTGGGCACCGTGGAGGTGCTGCGCCTGGCCTGCCGCGACCGCATCAAGCCGGTGCACTTCATTTCCTCGCTGGCGGTCTTCCCGGGCCACGACGGAGCGCAGGATTTCGCCGAAGTGGCGGTGAGCGACGCGACCGGCGTGGTGGGCGGCTACCGCCAGAGCAAATGGGTGGGCGACCGTCTGGTCACCCTGGCCGGCGAACGCGGGCTGCCGGTGTGCGTCTACCGGCCCGGCCTGATCACGGGCGCGCAAGACACCGGCGCCTGCTCCGACGACACCTTTCTGAACGCCTCGATCAAGGGCTGCATCCAGCTTGGCCTGGCGCTCGACTTCAACGTCTGCCTCGAAATGGCGCCGGTGGATTTCTGCGCCAGGGCGGTGGCCCATATCGCGCTGGGCGGGCAGTGGCACGGCAGCCAGTTCAATCTGCCGGCCGCCAATACGGTGCGCTGGGACGATCTGGTCGACATGCTGGGCGTGTGCGGCTATCCGCTCGAGCGCGTGCCTTATCCGGACTGGTACCGCGCCCTGGCGGCGGCGCTGGAGCGCGGCGAGGACAACGCCCTGGCCAAATTCTTCCCCCTGTTCGGGGCCGAGATTCCCTCGGCCGACGTGGGCTACCCGGGCAGCGCGCCGCATTTTCGCGACGAACGCCTGCAAGCCGCGCTGGCCGGTTCCGGCATCGAACGGCGTGCGATCGATCCGGCTTTCATCCAGGTTTATCTCGATTATTTTGTCGCCACCGGCTATCTGCCGGCGGCCAACGTGAAGGGTAGTGCACCATGAACCGCTTTCTGGAACACAGCAATATCGTCGATGTGATCCGTGGCCACGCCCGCGCCACGCCGCAGCAGGATGCCGTCACGCTGGTGCCGGACCCGGCACGGCCGGCCGGCGCCCAGTCGCTCAGCTACAGCCGGCTGGACGCCGAAGCGCGCCGATCCGGGCGACCGGGTACTGCTGCTGTACGCGCCGGGGCTGAACTTTGCGGCGGCGTTTGTGGCCTGCCTGTATGCCGGCATGATCGCGGTGCCGGCCCCGCTGCCGGGACAGCATCCGCACCAGCAGCGCCGCATCGCCCGCATCGCCGGCGATGCCGGCGTGGCCGCGCTGCTGACTGACAGCGCCAACTTGGAGGCCGTGCTGGAATGGGCGCGCGACCAGCAGGTCGGCGCCATTGCCTGCGTGGCCAGCGACGACGCCGCGCTGGGCGAGGTCGATGCCTGGCGTATGCCCGAGGTCAGCCGCGCCACCCTGGCGCTGCTGCAGTACACCTCCGGCTCGACCGGCGCACCCAAGGGCGTGATGATCAGCCACGACAACCTGCTGCACAATGCCGACAGCCTGTGCCGCGCCTACGGACTCGGTCCCGAGACCCGCTTCGGCGGCTGGATTCCGCTGTTCCACGACATGGGCTTGATGGGCCTTCTGCTGCCGGCGCTGTTCCTCGGCAGTACCTGCATCCTGACCACGCCCAACACCTTCCTCAAGCGCCCGCATTTGTGGCTGCGCATGATCGCCGACTTCCGCATCGCCTTTACGGCCGCGCCCAATTTCGCCTACGACCTGTGCCTGCAGCGGATCGACGACGCCCAGGTCGCCGGGCTGGACCTGTCGCACTGGCGCCACGCCGCCAACGGCTCCGAACTGGTACAGGCGCGCACCATCAGCGCCTTTGTGGAGCGCTTTGCGCCGCTGGGTTTGCGCGCCGACGTCATCTGCCCGTGCTACGGCATGGCCGAAACCACCCTGTTCGTGTCCGGCAGCGGCGCTCGCGTGGCGCCCGTGTGCCCGGTCGACGCCGACCTGCTCGAACGCCACCGCTTCGTGCCGAACGAGCAGGGCGCGCGCTCCGTGGTCAGCTGCGGCGTGGTGCACGACCTGGACGTGCTGATCGTCGACCCGGAAACGCGCGAGGTGGCCGGTACCGGCGTGGTCGGCGAAATCTGGCTGCGCGGCGTGAGCGTGGCGCAAGGCTACTGGCGGCATCCGGAAGCGAGCGCGCGCGACTTCGGCGCCTGCACCGTGGATGGTCAGGGCGGCTACTTCCGCACCGGCGACCTGGGCGTGCTGCACGGCGGCGAGCTGTATGTCACCGGCCGCCACAAGGAAATGATGATCGTGCACGGTCGTAACCTGTACCCCCAAGACATCGAACGCGCGGTGCGCGCCGAGCATGCGGAACTGGCCAGCGGCGCCGGCGCGGTGTTTACGGTCACCGCGCCGCACGAGGAAGTGGTGGTCACCCACGAACTGCGCGGGCAGTGGTGCGAAAGCGTGCTGCCGGCCCTGGCGCGCGGCATCAAGGCCACCGTCATGGCGTCGGTCGGGGTGCGGGTGTCGGCCGTTGTGCTGCTGCGGCCGGGCGGGGTGCTGCGTACCACCAGCGGCAAGATCCAGCGCGGCACCATGCGCACCGCTTTCCTGCAGCAGTCGCTTACGCCCATGTACGAAGACGTGGATGCCCACCTGCAGGCGCTGCGCCAGGCCGAGCCGGTGGCCGGGAGCGTGGCGTGAGCGCGCGCGACCTGTCGGCCCTGGTCGCGCTCGAGAGCGTGCTGGAGGCGGCATCCGCCGAGGGCCAGCCGTTTTCGCCCGCTGTCAGCGCTGAGCTGGATCGCCTGGAAGCTTTTCCGGCGGCGGCGTGCAAGGTGCTCGACGACTTCGGCCTGGCGGCCTGGTACGTGCCGCGCCGCCATGGCGGGCGCATGGAGAGTTTCTCCGAACTGCTGCAACTGTGGCGCGCTGTGGCGCGGCGCGACCTGACCGTGGCGGTGGCGCACGGCAAAACCTTCCTCGGAACCGGTTGCGTGTGGGTGGCGGCCGACCCGGAGCAGGCGCGCTTGCTCGGACGCGACGTCGCCGCCGGTGCGGTGGTGTCATGGGGCTTGACCGAACGCGGTCATGGCAGCGACCTGCTGGCCGGTGAACTGACGGCGAGGCCGGATGCCGCCGGCTGGCGCGTGGATGGTGAAAAATGGCTGATCAATAACGCCACGCGCGGCCTGGTGCTGTGCGCACTGGCGCGCACCGATGCGGCGGGCGGCTCGCGCGGCTTCAGTCTGTTCCTGATCGACAAACGCAGCCTGTCTGCCGACACGTACCGCTGCCTGCCCAAGGAAGCCACGCACGGTATCCGCGGCGCCGACATCAGCGGCATCGCCTATGCCAACGCGCCGTTACCCCCTGGTGCCCTGGTCGGATCGGCCGGGCAGGGCGTGGAAATCGTGCTCAAGGCCCTGCAAATGAGCCGCACGGCCTGCTCCGCCCTGTCGCTGGGTGCGGCCGACCACGCGCTGGCACTGGCGCTGCGCTTTGCCGCCGAGCGCCAGTTGTATGGACGGCGCATGATCGATTTGCCGCTGGTGCGGCGCGCGATCGGCGAAGCCGCCGCCACCTTGCTGGCCGCAGAGGCGGTGAGCGTGGTGGCGGGGCGCTGCATGGCGGCGCTGCCGGGCGAGATGAGTGTGGTGGCTGCGCTGGCGAAGGCGCACGTGCCGAGCGCGGTCGACGAAATGATCGGCTCCCTCGGCGAACTGCTCGGCGCGCGCGCTTTCCTGACCGAGGTGTTCGAGCATGGCATGTTCCAGAAGCTCGAACGCGATCACCGCATTGTCGCCATTTTCGACGGCAGCACGGTCGTCAACCGCAATGGACTGATCAACCAGTTCCGCAACCTGGCGCGCGGCTGGCGCGACGCACGCTGTGACCGCGACGGCCTGGCGATTGTGTTCGATGCCGGCGCCGCGCTGCCCGAATTCGCACCCGAAAAACTGAGCTTGATGTCGGCGGGCGGCTGCAGCGTGCTGCAAAGCCTGCCGCACACGTGCACGCAGCTGACCGACGCGCCAGCGCGCGTGCAGCGTCTGGCGACCGCCATGTGCGCGGCCAGCGCCGCCACGCTGGAGCAGTGCGGCGCGTATCAACCGTCGCCGCGCGAGGTGCCGCCTGCGGCCTTCGATCTGGCGCGCCGCTACGAACTGTGTTTCGCCGGCGCGGCCTGTGTCGGTTACTGGCTGGCCAACCACGCCGCCAACCAGGGCGCGCCGCTGTGGCAAGACGCGCTGTGGCTGGAAGCGGCGCTGGTGCGCCTGCTGGCGCAACTGACCCCGGATGCACCCGGACTGGAAGACGATATGGTGATCTACGATACCTTGGCGCAGGCGCTGGCGGCCCCGGGCGCACCGCGGGCATCAATCCTGGCGCCGGCAGGGGAGGCAGCATGAACGCATCCGGCGTCGGCGCTCTTGAACACATGCTGGGCGACCCGTGCGACAGCGCCAATCCGTGCGGCTTCGGCCAAGTGCTGGCGGCTGACGAACGCGGCGACATGCTGGCCGCCGGCGAGGAAACGCTCGACCGCTTCGGCTTCGGCGCCGAATTCGTGCCGGCCGCGCTGGGCGGGCGCCTGCATGCGCTGCCGCGCATGATCGAACTGGGGCGGGCCGTATTCCGGCGCGACCCATGCCTGGGGCTCGGCTACGGCGCCAGTTCGCTGATCGCCGCCGTCAACGTGTGGAGCGCCGGTTCCCCGTCGCAGCAGCGCATGGTGGCCGATCTGCTGCTGCGCAACCGCAAGCTGGCCTGCGCCTACCATGAGCTCGACCACGGCAACGACCTGGCACGCTGCGACTTCGAGGCGCTGCCCGGCGCGGACGGCCTGGTCCTGAACGGCGGCAAGCAGGTGATCGCGAACATCGCGCGCGCCGATGCGATCATCGTCTACGCCCGCACCGATACCCGAGTGGGCGGGCGCAGCCACTCGCAACTGCTGGTGGAAAAGCGCGCGCTGGACGGGGCCAAGACCATTTATCCGGCGCGGCTGTCGAGCGTCGGCATGCGCGGCGTGCAGCTCGGCTGCATTGACGTCCATGATTGCGCGCTGCCGCACGACAGCGTTATCGGCACGCCGGGGCAGGGGCTGGAAACGGCGCTCAAGGCGTTCCAGGTCACCCGCATCGCCTTGCCCGGCATGTTCATGGGCATTCTCGACACGGGTTTGCGCAGCACCTTGCGTTACACCCGCCAGCGCCAGTTGTATGGGCGCGCCGTGCTCGAACTGCCGCAAACGCGCGCGGTGGTGGCGGGCGCTTTTGCCGACCTGCTGCTGGCCGACTGTTTCGTGACCATCGCCGCGCGCACCCTGCATCTGGTGCCGCAGGCCGGGGGCGTGACCAGCGCAGCCGTCAAATACCTCGTGCCCAAGCTGCTGATCGACGCCATGACCGGCCTGTCGGCCATCCTGGGCGCCCAGTTCTACCTGCGCGACGGGCGCAATGCGCTGTTCCAGAAACTGGTGCGCGACCTGAAACCCGCCTCGTTCGGCCATGCGGCGCGGGTCACGTGCCAGATGACGATCATGCCCCAATTGCCGCTACTGGCGCGCCGCACCTGGCTGCGCGACGAAGCACCGGCCGCGCCGGAAGCGCTGTTCGACATCGGCGCGCCGCTCGCGCCCTTCGACTTTGCGACGCTGGCGCTGGGTGCGGCCGGACACGATCCGCTGGCGGCGGCGCTGCCGGCCGTGTGCGCGGCCCTGCAAGCGCACCCGCAGCTGGCCGCGCTGGCGCAGCGCTTCGCCGACGAACTGGCGCGCCTGCAGGCTTACTACATGACGCTGGCTCCGGCCGAGTCCAGCGTCATGGCCAGTCCCCACAGTTACGCGCAGTGCGCGCGCTACGTGACGGTGCTGGCGGCGTCGGCCTGCCTGAACCTGTGGTGGCGCGAGCATGCGCGCACGGGCCAGGAGCACGACGCGTTTCTGGCGGACCCGCGCTGGCTCGAAGTGGTCCTGCAACGGCTGCAGGGCCGCCTGTCCGGCAGCACCGCGCAGCACGACCCCGAGCATTTGGCCTTCCTGCTCGCCGAGCTGCAAGCGCGCCACGAGCGCGCGCAAAGTTTCGACCTGACCCGGCATCCCCTGTCCGCATGGGGCGCCAATCCTTCCTCAACCCTTCAAGAAAGCTGATATGAGCATCGCGCCCTACACCGTTGAACCCACCGAAGCATCCCTCAAAACCTGGCTGGCCGAGCGCGTCGCCGAATACGTCCGTCTCACGCCCGACCAGATCCGCAGCGACACGGCGCTGGCCGATTACGGCCTCGATTCGGTCTACGCGCTGACCCTGAACGCCGATATCGAGGACTACCTCGGGCTTACGCTCGATAACGCCCTGATGTGGGACCACCCCACCATCGATGCACTGAGCAAGGTGCTGATCGAGATGATGGCGCTCGAAAAAGCCTGAACCCACACCACCAATTCAAGAAGAGGACGATCATGAGAGACATCGACGCCCTGCAATTCCCCCTTCCGCGTGCTTGCCCGCATCACCCGCCGCCGGAATACCGCCAGCTGCGCCTGGAGCAGCCGGTGGCGCGCGTGCGCACCCCGCGCGGCGACCTGGCCTGGCTGATCACGCGCCACCAGGATATCCGCGCGGTGCTGACCGACAAGCGCTTCAGCTCCGACCCGCTGGCGCCTGGCTATCCTTCCTACCTGTCGGGCGACGTGGCGCCGCCGCCGGGCTTTTTCATGCAGATGGACGCGCCGGTGCACTCGCGCCTGCGCTCGCTGGTGATCGATGAATTCAAGAGCGGCTACGTCGAGACCTTGCGCCCGAAAATGCAAGCCATTGTCGACAGCATGATCGACGCCATGCTCAAGCTGCCGCCGCCGGTCGACTTTGTCGCCGTCATGGCCTTGCCGACCGCCTCGCTGATCATCTGCGAGCTGCTCGGCGTGCCGTACGAGGACAGCCCCTTCATCCAGAGCCGCACCGACACGGTGCTCGACCGCAGCAGCACGCCGGAACAGTCGCAGGGCGCGGCCATCGAACTGATGATGTATTTCGACCGCATCGTCACCGAGAAGGAGCAGAACCCGGGCGACGACCTGCTGGGGCGCCTGGTGGCCAATCCCGCCAACCGCGAGCGCGCCAGCCACCAGGAGATGGTCGGCATCGCCGCCTTGCTGCTGCTGGGCGGCTACGACACCATGGCCCAGGTCATGGGCCTGGGCACCCTGACCCTGATGACCCACCCCGACCAGCTGGCCGATTTGCAGCGCGAACCGGCCTTGCTCGACACCCTGGTCGATGAACTGGTGCGCTACTGGTCGGTCAACCACGCCGGCCTGCCGCGCGCGGCGCTGGAAGACGTGGAAGTGGGCGGCCAATTGATCAAGGCCGGCGAGGGCGTGCTGGTCATGCTCAATTCGGGCAACCGCGACGACAGCGTGTATCCCGACGCCGACCAGTTCGACATCCGGCGCCAGTGCCCGAACCATGTCGGCTTCGGCCACGGCCTGCACAAGTGCATCGGCGCCGCCTTCGCCCGGCTGGAACTGAAAATCGTCTTCGGCACGCTGTTCGAGCGCATTCCCGGCTTGCAGCTGGCGGGCGAGGCCGATGCGCTGGCGTTCCGCCACGAGATGGTGCTGTATGGCCTGAAGGCCATGCCGGTCACCTGGCCGCAGGCGGCAGGAGAGCAGCCATGACCCGCCTGGTCGCTGTCTCGGGCAGTTTGCGGCGCGAATCGGCCAACACCACCTTGCTGCGCGCGGCCATCGCGCTGGCGCCATCCGAGATCACCGTCACGCTGTACGAGGGCGTCGGCGATCTGCCGCAGTTCAATCCCGACATCGAGCACGACGCGCCACCCCTGGTACAAGCCTGGCGCGCGCTGCTGCGCGACTGCGACGGCATCGTCGTCGCCTGTCCGGAGTATGTGCACGGGGTGCCGGGCGCGTTCAAGAATGCGCTCGACTGGGTGGTGGGCAGCACCGAGCTGGCCGGCAAGCGGGTGGCGCTGATCAATGCCTCGGGGCGGGCGGTGCACTGCCATGCCGCGCTGGTCGAGATCATCACCACCATGGGCTGGATCGTGGTCGACGAAGCCTCGCCGGTGATCCCGGTGGCGGGCAAGAACTACACGCAAGCCGACATGATCGGCAATCCCGCGCTGGCAGAACCGCTGCTGGCAGCCTTGGATGCCATGGCCGACGTGCCGGCCATGGCCGACTAACCGAACGCACTTGCGAAAGCTCCCGACTATGGCATCTTCCCTGTTTATCCGTTACGGCCAGTGGATCGTCCGTTTCCGCTGGCTCGTCATGCTGCTGGTGGCGCTGACGACCGTCTTCCTGGCCGGCTACCTGGGCAAACTCAAGCTCGACATGGACCCCGACCTGTGGGCGCCGCAGGCGCACCCCTACGTGAAAACCACCAAGCAGCTCGAACACCTGTTCGGCGGCACCAACTTCACGGTCATCGGCGTCATTCCGCGCCAGGGCGACATCTACCAGCCGGAGGTACTGGCCAAGGTGCGGCGGATCCAGCAGGGAATCGAAGAAATCCAGGGTGCGATCAAGAGCAATACCATCAGCCTGGCGGCGCGCAAGATCAAGGCGATCGAGGGTGGCCCGGACGGCATGCTGGTGCGCCCGATCATGGAGACCATTCCCACCACGCCGGCGGAACTGGCGCAGCTCAAGGCCGCCGTGCTGGCCAATCCGCTGTACGTCAACACCCTGGTCTCGCCCAAGGGCGATGCGGCGGCGATCCTGACCGACTTCAGGATGGACAAGCTCAAACCGAGCTACCAGGCGATCTATCAGCAGATCCAGGCCGTGATCGACAAGGAGCGCGACGCCCAGACCGAGATCGTGGCCGGCGGGCTGCTGGTCAACCTGGCGGCCACCGAGCGCCATGTGATGGAGCTGCCGATGTTCCTGGGCGCCGCGTTCCTGGTCATCATGCTGGTGCAGTATCTGTCGTTCCGCAGTTTCCAGGGCATGCTGCTGCCGCTCGTCACGGGCCTGCTCAGCGTGATCTGGGCGCTCGGCTTCATGGGCCTGGTGGGCGTGCACATGGATGTGATGAACACGAATACGCCGATCCTGATCATGGCGGTTGCCACCGGCCATGCGATCCAGATCCTCAAGCGCTACTACGAGCAGTACGCCGAATTGTGCGGGCGCGGGCGCGATCCGGCGCTGGCGCCCGACCTGGCCCTGGTCGGCAAGACAGTCGAGAACTACACCCACAAGGACTTGAACCGGGCGGCGGTGATCAAGTCGCTGGCCTGGATCGCGCCGATCATGATCACCGCCGGCCTGATCGCCAGCGTGACCTTCTTTTCGCTGACCCTGGCGGAGGTGTCGGTGGTGCGCCATTTCGGCGTGTTCGCCGGCTCCGGCATCATCGCGGTGCTGGTGCTGGAAATGACCCTGATTCCGGCCATGCGGGCCGCGTTCGCGCCGCCCAAGTACGCCGCCGCGGGCAAGCACGCCGGTCCCAGCCTGCTCGACCGGGCGCTGGCACGCCTGGCCGACCGTCTGCTCGACGGCAATGCCTGGCGCATCCTGGTTGGCGGCCTGGTGCTGGTCGCTCTGGCGCTGGCGGGCGTATCGCGCCTGTATGTCGACAATAGCCTGAACCACGACCACCTGGCCGGCAGCGCGGTGCGCATCAACGACGCCGCCCTGAACCGCCATTTCGGCGGCACCAATTCGATGTTCTTCCTGGTCCAGGGCAAGAACGACGACGCCATCAAGGACCCGCAGGTACTGCGCGGCATGGCCGAACTGCAGGACTTCCTGAACCGCCAGCCGGGTGTCGGCAAGACCACCTCGCTGGCCGACATGCTCAAGAAGATGAATCAGGCCATGCACGCCGACGACCCGGTCTTCTACCAGATTCCCGAAACCCGCGACCTGGTGGCGCAATACCTGCTGCTGTTCTCGATGTCCGGCCAGCCGCAGGATCTCGACAACGTGGTCGACACCGACTACCGCCATGCCGTGATCCAGGTGCTGCTCAAGGAAGACAGTACCCAGAAGGCCGAGCAGCTGTACCTGATGGCGCAACCGATCATCGCCAAGCACTTCCCGCGCGACGTGGCGGTGTCGATCGGCGGCTCGCTGCCGGAAACCATCGCGATCAACGAGTCGCTGACGCGCGACAAGGTGCAAAACATGATCCAGATGAGCGTGATCGTGTTCATCCTCGCCAGCATCGCGCTGCGCTCGGTGGTGGGCGGCCTGTTCGTCGCCATTCCGCTGGTGCTGATCATCCTGGCCAACCTGGGCCTGATGGGCTGGTTCCGCATTCCGCTCGACATGGGCACCTCGACCACGGCGTCGATGGCGATCGGGGTCGGCGCCGACTACGAAATCTACCTGCTATTCCGCTTTCGCGAGGAATTCCGGCGCGACGGCGACCTGGCACGCGCCACCCGGACCTCGCTCATGACATCCGGCAAGGCGATCGTGCTGGTGGCCCTGGCCATCGCCGGCGGTTATTCGGTCCTGCTCGGCACCGGCTTCGCGTTCTATATCCGCTTCGCCCTGATGGTGATCGTCACCATGACGGTCAGCAGCGTGTGCGCGCTGGTGTTCCTGCGCTCGATGATGATGGTCTTCAAGCCTCGCTTTATTTTCGGGGCGCGGCCCCAGCTTACCAAGGAGCAGCTCGCATGAAACCTACCCTGCCATTTTCCTTTGGGCGAGCCGCGTTCGGCGCGGCCATCGCCTGCGCCTTGCTGCCGGCCCGGGCCGACACGGCCCACGACATGATGGAGAAGAATTTCTACGTGTCGAAAATCGGCGCGATGAAGTCGCAAATGACCATGAACCTGGTCGCGCCCGACGGCAAGCAGCGCGTGCGCAAGATGGATACCGTTTCGCAGCTGCAAAAGAACGGCATCGATTCGAGCCTGGTGGTGCGCTTCCAGCATCCGCAGGACATCAAGGGCACGGCCTTCCTCGAAGTCGAGCATGCCGATGGCGACGACGACCTGTGGATCTACCTGCCGGCCCTGCAAAAGGTGCGGCGCCTGGTCGCCAACAACAAGAAGGACAGCTTCATGGGCTCGGACTTCAGTTACGGCGAAATGCTGCCGCCGCGGGTGGACGCATGGCGCCACACGCAGATTCGCAGCGAGGCGGTGGAGGGCCAGGAGTGCGTGCTGATCGAATCTGTGCCGGCATCGGACAAGGTGCGCGAGGACAGCGGCTACAGCAAGAAACTGAGCTGGCTGCGCAAGGATAACGCGCTCGAAGCGAAGGTCGAGTATTACGACCTGGCCGGCAAGCTGCTCAAGGTGCAGCACGCGCGCCAGCCCAAGCTGGTCGAGCCGGACAAGGGCCGCTGGCTCGCGCAAAGCCGCGAGATGGTCAACGTCCAGACCGGCCACAAGACCCTGATTTCGCTCGATACGATCGACACCGCCTCCAGCGTGACGCCGCAGATGTTTTCCACCCGCGCGCTTGAGGTGCGATGAGGGGCGCGGCATGCAGTGCACTGGTGGCCTTGCTGTGCGTTCCGGTTGCGGCATCCTGCGCGGCCGACGCCCAATTGCAGCCCAGCGCCGTGCTGCGGGTCGATCACCTGCGCGGCGCCACGGGCGCCACGGCCGACCTGCAGGTCGAGCCCACCTGGGGCGAGCGCGCGAGCGGCAAGGCGCTGCTGCGCCTGACCCGGCCGAGGCTGGGCTCGCCGCAAGGCGGGGGCGGCGCCATCGAGGCCGACGTGACCGAGGCGTTCGCGTTGTGGCACGGCGAGCATGTCGACGTCAAGCTGGGCAAGCAGATTGTCGCGTGGGGCAGGGCGGACGGGATCAATCCGACCGATAACCTCACGCCCAGGAACTTTCGGGTGCAGTCGCCATACGAGAAAGACCAGCGCGAGGGCGTGGCGGCCATGCTGGTCAATTATTTCCCGGCTCCGCAGGATACCGTCAGCCTGTTTCTGAGCCCGACGTTTCGGCCGAGCCGCCTGCCGCTGCCCGAGTCGGGCGCGCTGGTTTTCGAGGACCGCCAGCCCGACCGGGGCCGCTGGCCGCTGGGCCTCAAGTTCGACCGTCGCGGCGACAGGCTGGACTGGTCGCTCAGCTATTTTCGCGGCTACCAGCTGGCGCCGGAGTGGCTGGCCGGTGCCGGGCCGGGCAGCGTGATCCTGCACTACCCCAAAATCCGCGTGTTCGGGGCCGATGCGGCGGTGAACCTGGGCCGCTACGGCTGGCGCGGCGAACTGGCACGCGTGCTGCGCGACGATCCCTCGCAGCCTGGCGGGGCGCGCGCCAACTGGACCATGGCGACTGGCCTCGATCGCAATTTCGACGAGGATCTGAACGTCAATGTGCAACTGATCGTCCAGCAAAACGGCACCCTGGACGACGTGGCCGGCATCGTCGACGCGCAGCGCCGCGCCGTCGCCGGCGTCAACGCGATCAGCTTTCATCAGGAACGCGAGCGCAAGTTCGGCGCCACCATGCGGATTGGCAAAAAATGGCTGAACGGCACCCTCGAAGCCGAATTGCTCGCCTACGGCTACTTTCAGCCGCGCACCAGTTACTGGCGCCCCTTGCTGGCCTACGCGCTGCGCGACGACCTGCGCCTGAGCGTGGGCGGCGAACTGTTCGTGGGCAGGGCGGCAAGCTATTTCGGCAGCAACCGTAGCCTGCGGGGAATGTTCGTCGAGCTGTGTTACTTCCATTGAGCCGGCATCGGTGTGGCCCCGGCGCGGGCCGCTGCCGGCACTTTCATGCCCTGCGCATACAAGCCAGGCGCTTTTTGCCGCCTGGCTTCGCCCCGTCTGCTTACTTTGCAACAAGCAATTAATTATTCTTGTGCAAAGTGGAAATATGACAATACTATTACCGGGGTTTCGTTGCATTCGTTGCAGCAAGACCAGGGCAGTGCTTTCCTGAAGAAAAAGCACGCCAGCCGGAAAAAAGCACAGGAAGAAATCTCACCGAAGAATCGATATTCACAAGCCGCGAAAGGGCACCGCATGACAATGAAGCCTCGGAATCCGTTCAACACCGGCGGATTGCAACATCCGCGTAGCGCCGTATGCAAGAAGTCGTCTCTTGCCGTATGTATTGCCCTTGCCTTTGCCGCCGCGCCGTTCGCGCAGGCTGCCGCGGCCGGCGCGTCCGCCGCAGTTCCGGCGTCCACCCAGCGTGCCGCGCCGTACTGGCAGGACGCTGCCGTTTCCGCTGAACGGATGAGCGCCACCAGCGCCCGCACGCCGTCCCTGAAGCTCAAGCGCTTCCGTGGCGCGACGCTGGACGCGGCCGGCATGCAGTCGCTCGTCGCCGGTGCCCCGCTCGAACGCGGCAGCAGCGCGCTTGCCAGCACCCAGACGATTTCGCTGCCGCACCCGGATGGCGGCTACCAGCGTTTCACGCTGGTCGAGTCGCCCATCATGGAAGCCGGCCTGGCCGCCAAGCACCCGGAAATCAAGACCTACAAGGGGCGCGGCATCGACGATCCGAGCGCCACCCTGCGCATGGACATCACGCCGCTCGGCCTGCACGCCTCGGTGCGTTCGGCCAATGGCGGCTGGTATGTGGACCCGTATTACCACCTCGATACGAGCTTGTACGCCAGCTACAACCGCGTCGACCTGATCAACTCGCATGGCCCATTGATCGAGGGTGCGCTGGCCGGATCGCAACTGGCGCTGTCGCATTCCTTCTATAAGGAAGGCGGCGCGGTCGAGGTACGCGGTTCCGGCTTTGTGCCGGGGGCGACGGTTAACCTGAGCGTGCGCGGAGAAGGCGAAGCGGCCACCTTGCACAGCGTCGCGGTCACGGCCGACAGCAAGGGCGCTGTCACGTTCAGCTTGCCCGCCGGCCGCAGCGGCGCGTTCGAGGTCAGCGCGACCGACGGCAAGACCACCAGCGCGGCCCCGTTCCGCGTGGTGGACGGCGACATGGCGCCCAATGCAGCCGTCGGCGACCAGTTGCGCACCTACCGGCTGGCGCTGGTCACCGACCCGAGCTACGCCAAGCACTTCGGCGGCCCGGCCAACGTCACGGCCGCCAAGGTCACGCTGATCAACCGCGTCAGCCAGGTCTATGAAGATGAAACGTCGATCCGCATGGTGCTGATCGACGCCACCGACGCACTGAACCTCGATAGCGACGCCCAGATGACCGGCGTGGACGGCCCGTGCGGCGCGGCGGCGTGCTATACCGTCGCGCAGTCCGAAGGCTGCGCCAGTTCGACCCTGTCGCGCACCCGCGTCGTCACCGGCCTGCTGGCGGGGGCCAGCAACTTCGACATCGGCCATATTGCGTTTGGCCTGAACGGCGGCGGCATCGCCAGCCTCGGCGTCGTCGGCGGCAACGCCAAGGCCCAGGGCTGCACCGGCGTGCCCGACCCGGTCGGCGACGCGTTCGCCGTCGACTACGTGGCGCACGAACTGGGTCACCAGTTTGCCGGCAACCACACCTTCAACGGCGTCACCTCCAATTGCAGCGGCGGCAACCGCAATGGCGGCACCTCGGTGGAAGTGGGCAGCGGCTCGTCGATCATGGCGTACGCCGGCATTTGCAGCACCGACAATCTGCAGCCGCACAGCGACCCGTACTGGTCGCAGCGCAGCTTCGACGAAATCGTGGCCTACACCTCCAGCGCCGAGTCGACCCTCAATGAAGTCCAGGTGGTGGCAATGAGGGGGTTCAACAAGGCAGGCCAGCAATTCCGGATCAACGTCAACGGCAACCTGTCCGCTCCTGTCGTGCGCGGCACCAATTACACCACCGCCGGGGTCAAGGCTGCGCTGGAAGGCAGCCCCAACTGGCCAGCCGGCGCCACGGTGTCGGTCAGCGCACTGTCCGACACGGCGTTTACCGTGACGTTCAACGGTGCGCTCGCCGGCACCAATGTTGCCTCGCTCCAGCTGGTTGAATGCACGGATGGCTGCAGCGGCCTGGTTGGTGAAGTCGCCAAGGGCGGCTTGACCACGCGCGGCGGCGCCGTGTCGGCGGCGGGCAACATCGCTCCTGTCGTAACGGTGCCGACCGGTTACACGATCCCCCTGCGTACGCCGTTTGCCCTGACGGGCAGCGCGACCGATGCCGATGGCGACCTGATCACTTACATGTGGGAGCAGAACGACCGCGGCGCGTCCAGCGGAACCGGCTTGACCAACAACGTCAAGCTCAATGGCCCGCTGTTCCGCCAGTTCGGCACGCGCGCTGTCGTGTCCAAAGCCGACTC
This sequence comes from Massilia pseudoviolaceinigra, assembly GCF_030846505.1. NCBI lineage: Bacteria > Pseudomonadati > Pseudomonadota > Betaproteobacteria > Burkholderiales > Oxalobacteraceae > Massilia > Massilia pseudoviolaceinigra. The sequence goes on from NZ_JAVCWL010000002.1 coordinate 240,961, forward strand.
GCTCGAATACAACTCGGCGGGCGAGAACCACACGACGGCCGATCCGACACGGGTGTTCCCGGACATGGTGCAGATCCTGGCCAACAACACCAATGCGGTCACGGGCGCCTGCGCCGCTGCCGCCACGCCGCCGAGCGTGGCCGATATCGACTGCTACTCGGAGTTCCTGCCGACCGCCGATTACGTGGGCCTGGCCGGTACCAACGCCTCGCCGGCATCGCTGAACTTCAGGCTCACTGCGCGCGACGGCAAGGGCGGTGTCAGCAGCGCCAGCACCAGCCTGGTGCTGGCCGCGGGCGCCGGGCCGTTCCTGGTGACCTCGTTCGACACGGCAGTGGCGCTCGATTCGGGCTCGGTGCAGAAGGTCACCTGGAACATTGCCAACACCAACGTGGCGCCCGTGAACACGGCCAGCGTGAACATTGCGCTGTCGCTTGACGGCGGCAAAACCTGGCCGCACCAGCTGGCCGAGGGTGTGCCGAACAACGGCAGCGCCAGCGTCACCTTGCCGTCGGTGACGACGAAAGCGGCGCGGATCAAGGTGGAAGCGGTCGGTAACGTGTTCTTCGACGTCTCGAACGCGGATTTTGCGATCCGTGTGGCGGGTGACCTGAACAGCGATGGCGCTGTCGATTGCGCCGACATGGGCATCGTCAAGGCATCGTTCGGCAAGCGCACCGGCCAGCCGGGCTTCGACGCCCGGGCCGACGTGAATGCCGACGGCGTCGTCAACGCCCGTGATCTGAGCAACGTAGCACAGCGCATGCCGCAAGGCACCTACTGCAATTAACCTGACGCGGCCGGCCGGGTGACCGCATCCGGCCGGCCGTTACCGCACAACACGCCCTTCGGGGCAATAGGAAAAAACAAGATGACGATTTTGAAGAAATGCCTGGCTGCCATTCTGCTGGCCGCCAGTACCCAGGCTTTTGCAATTCCAACGCTGTCGCTGAGCGCCTTGCCGGCGCCGGCCACGGTGGGCTCGACGGTGGATCTTGCCGTAAAAATCTCCGACATTTCGGATCTGTACACCTACCAGTTCACGCTCACCTTCGATTCGGCTTTGCTCAAGGCGAACAGCGTCACTGAAGGCGCTTTCCTGAGCACCGCCGGCCCGACCTTCAGCGACGGCGGCGTGATCGATAACGCGACCGGCATGGTCTCGTACGTGTTCAACACGCGCCTCGGCGCGGGCGCGGGCGCCTTCGGCAGCGGCAATCTGGCGCACTTCAGTTTCGATACCCTTGCCGCCGGCAGTGCGGCGTTGACCTTCTCCGACGTGCTGTTTCTGGACTCGAACCAGAACGAAATCGCCGTCACGGCCGATAACGGTTCGGTGCAGGTCGTGCCGGAGCCGGCAACCTACATGATGATGGGTGTCGGCTTGCTGGCGCTGGGCGCGATGCGGCGCCGCCAGCTGGGCGCGCGCGCCTGAACCATCGTGCCGGCGGGGTAGCCGCCGGCATTGATAGTGCATCACGACAGAGGCATGCGCAGGTTCGCGCTACTGTGCCCCTGCGCTGTCGTGATGCGACCCGCTTACTTCAACGATATCGCGATATCGACCACGGCAGCGCCACCGCTGCCGATCACCGACGCCGCCGCGTTCGCCGCGCCGTTCACAGGCACTGCCGTTCCCGTTGCCAGATCGACCCGGTACAGCGTGCTCGGGCCGCTGGCCGTGCTACGCAACGCCGCCAGCACCAGGCCATTGGCGCCACCCGCGATATCCATGCTTGCGTCGCCAACGACATCGACACCGAACGCGCCGATATTGGTCAACGTGCCATCGTTCGGCGGGTTTTGCAGCGCCAGGTTGTCGCTGCCGGTATCGGCCACGAACAGCATCGTCGCGCTGGTGCCGGCGAAGCTGTTGGTGTAGGCACCCGCGGTCACGACCGGATTGGCGCCGGCCCGGTTGATGCTGCCGTCGGTGGTCGTGGCGCCCGTGTCGACGTTGATGCGCAGGCTCTGGCCGGCATTGCTGATGACGCGCAGGCGGTCGGCCACCGGATTGAAGTCGACCGCAAACTCGCTGCCGGAGACGATGCTGAAAGGCAGGGTGAGGTCGGCGGCGTCGGCGGCGAGCGTGGCCTTGGCGGTGGCCACGCCGCTGGTGGTGTCGATGGTCATGATGCGGCCGGCCGAGGAAATACCATACAGCAGGCCGTCTTTTGGACGGATATCGAATCCGAGCAGCTTTTCGCCGCTGTTCAGGCCCGTGATGGCGACATCGGTGTCGAACCTGGCCGGGGTGGCCGCCTTGAACGACACCAGGCGCGCGCTGTCGGTCAGGCCGAATACGACCGGCACTTTCGGCGCACGCAGTGCCAGGCCCTTGACGCTATCGGTCAGGTCGAGCGCCGCGAGCAGCGTTGCGGCATTCGTTGCGGCACTCAGGTTGATCGTGTACAGAGCCGTCTTGCCGCCCACGGTCAGCGCGGCCAGGCCGCGGTTGGTGCGGGCGTCGATGTCGAAGCCGCCGACCGCGCTTGCCGCCACGCCCAGCGCAAGCGGTGCGCTCAGGGTGCCATTATTGGGCGGGGTCTGGGTGTAGAGCATGGCGCTGGCGGCGTCGATGACGAACAAGGTGGTGCTGGCGGTGCCGGCAAACCCGTTGGTGTAGGCGGCCGAGGTGATCTTCGCCGTGGCCGGGCCCCCGTTGATGTCGCCATCGGTGGTGGCGGCGCCGCTGTCGACGTTGATGCGCAGGTTCTGGCCGGTGTCGCTGACCACGCGCAAGCGGTCGGCCGCCGGGTTGAAGTCGACTGCGAAGTCTGCGCCGCGCAGGGCGGTGAAGGGCGCGCTGGTGTCGGCCGCGTCGGCCACGATGGTGGACCTGACGGCCGCCGCGCCGGTCGACGGGTCGATGGTGTAAATGCGTCCGCTGCTGCCAACGCCATACAATTGGCCATCGACCGCCCGGAAATCGATGCCCACGATGGTTTCCGACGGCTGCAAGCCCGATACGGCGACGTTGGTGCGCAGGGTATTGTCGGCGTTGAGCGAGACGATGCGGCCGGCGCTGGTCAGCAGCACGGTGTCGCCAGCGTCGACGACCGGTGGCGCCACCACCACCGGCGGCAGGGGCGTAGGGCCGTCGTTGTCGTCACCGCCGCAGGCGGTCAGGGTCATGGCGATGGCGGAAGCGAGCAGGAGCTTGGTAAGTGGGGCGGTTTGCATGGTCGTGTCCTCGTTTTCTTATGAAAAAGTCACCCGGGTATCGGGAGCGATACACCACATACGCTTCCAGCATGCGATTCGGATTCAATATTCTTGAAAACTTTTTCGTAAAGGCGCGTCCAGCGGGGGGCGCTTGAACGCCATGGACTGCTGCTGCGGCCAGTCGGGAAATCTTTCCCTCTTTTCTCACGGTATAAAATTTCCATTAAGAAAAAGTCATTGTAGAAAGACGCTGATCGAACCAACGTCACGTTCGAGCTTGTTGCTTGATTGCTGGTCCATTGATGCGGATGAACCTCACTATATTGAACGCCTGGGCATCGATGAAGGTCATCCATGTCGAGGTGTAGAACTGCTCCTGCGGCGACGGCGGGCGGAAGCCATTTTGCAGCGAACCGCGCAGGCCGAACGCGGGCGTGAAGTCGTAGCGCGCTGCCAGCTTGTCGATTGTGCTTGTTGTTAACAGAACGACGCATTTCACAGGTGCTTAGAAGGCGAGCGCAATGCCGCTGTACTGGCCGAACGGCTTGGCCTATTGGCCAGTTGGCTTCTCGAATGGCCTGCTGTAATGTCATAAGCTCCACGCCGCCGGATACGCGGCTGCAAATGCGATGCGTTCGCTAAAGGGTGGCTTGGAAAACTTCAGAATCGATGGCCGCAACCGCGCGCGACATCGTGGTCGATTTTTGAAATCGTTGCAGCTCGATAGTTTCTTGGGTATCAAGACTCGCGTCAGTATGAACGCGACTCCTGATTTGGAGAAAAAAATGTGGCGCATTGCACTCCCGTTTTTTTTGCTCATGTTTGCCTTCACAGCGCGCGCTTCCACAGACGCTGACAAGCATGCCGAGTTTCGTGCGCTTGCCAGGGATGTTGCGGCGAACGTCGAAGCGGCGGCCGGGAGGCTTTACGCGGAGGGGATTCAAGGCTATGCGCCCGATAGCGATCGGCGCAACGCCATCGGACGCCTGCGGGCCAGGCTCGAGAAATTTTCAGAAATCCCTGCCCCCACGGAATGGGACATCAAAAACGCCGGCTATGCGCTGGGTCGGCTGATCGAAGACGATCCGGAGGTGTACGCGGCAGTCGTCAACGAACCTGTCATGCTCGCCCGGCTTCGTTCCGCTGAGCTGAACATGGGAATGGAGTTTTTCGTTGCGCCCGAACTGGTTTCGCAGGGCATGAAAATTCTCGACGACCTGCTCGCCTTGGCGAAGACCGCTCCAGCCAAAGTGCCTCCAGCCGGCAAGGAGGGGCTGCCCATCAGCGGCGAGAACCTGGACGATCTTGCCGATGAGCTGAAAAAAGAACGTGCTCAAATAGCCGGCGAAGCCTTCGCTAATCGATATATGGCAGCCAAGACCGGGGCAATGTTCTACCAGATGCTGGGAGCATTGCACCGAAGCGGGCGCATCTCCGACGGGTCGCTCGATACGCAGATCATGTCTTACCTGCTTGAAGCCAAGGGGCCGGCGTACGACTATTATCGCCTGTACGCGTTCTACGGCAACAACTACGCGCTTGCCAACCGCCTCGGCAGCATGTACCTGGCAAAGCACTGCGCTGACGCGGAAAACTTCAGCTTTACCTGCTTCACTGTCATAACGCAGACGGCCTTCAACTATTATCGGCTCGGTGATACCGCCGCCTATGGCGCTACGCTGCGGCAGCTGGATAAAGCACTCGGTGAACATCGGCGGCTGCGGCTGGCGACCATGTCCATGAGTGCGGTGGCGGGAACAGAGACAGAAAGCAGGAAAAAAGCGCTTGTGGAATTGAGATCGCACATACCCAACATGGACAGCTTGATCGATGGCGATGAAGGAAATTGGGAAGTCGACGAGATGGAGCGGATGGCGGCCGCCGTGATGCAAGCCCAAGCCGTAGGCTACTGGATCGCGCGAGCTGACGGCAAGAACTTCCCCCGGATTGCAAAAGCGATGGCAGAGGGCAAGGATGAGGAATTCGCCGAAGATGACAGGGCGTCAGTGCTAATCGTCGGCGCCTATTTAAGTTCCATCGCATTGAATGATTACGATGCGTTAGTGACAGCGATAAATGGCATACGCGATTTAATGGCTGCGCACGCCGCAGAAAACGAGGCCGATATCGACCTCGCCCCTGTCGATCTCATGAAGGTTGGCGCAATGTACGGCGCCAACAAGCTGAAAGAGGCGCGCGAACTCGCAAAGAAAATAAGGAGCAGCCCCGCATTCAGCCCGCCACGGATTGATGCCGGGCCAGCGCCCTCGAGCGTTCTTTCAAGCTGCCACTCGGCTGCAAGTTTCGTGCCGAACGAAGCCGCGAATCCGGTCATGTCCGCCAACCAGTATCTATTAAGTAAGATCGAAATGAAGCTCGGCCTGAGAATGGGCGAACGCGTGCCGATAGCGGCGGTCCGTTCGATCATGGAATACGAGGCTCGCGAACTGCTCGCAGAAACATCCAGCAGGAACGAGAAACATCAAGCTTTCCTGCCTTCGGATTTTATCTCGAGCTGGCCTGACTACAGCAAGGTTTTCGCAGGTGATATAGTTGCGCGCTCACGACTTGCCAAGGCGGCCAAATGCCTGCTCGCGCGTCCAGAAATCGTCGAGCGCCTGGGCTACGATTTCGTCAACAAAGGCAACAAGGAGCGTCAAACCCTGAATGCGTCCATCTTCGCCTTGCTGGCGGACAGCGGAATGTTTCAGCAGCACAGCAAGGTGATCGACAACGAGGACTTCGTGCTGTTGCAGGCAGCGTCCATCATGCAGGCGCACAACGGCATATCGTCCGCGGCGGCCCGATCGGTCTTTGCCAGCAGCGATGTTCGCAACAGTATTCAGGGGGCGGAGCTTGGCATGGCACGACTTACCGACCAGTTCAACGCGTCGGCCAAGCAATATAACTTATCGGAAATGGTAAAACTGATCTCCGCGGACAAGGCTGGCGGCCTGGAACCGATGCTGTCGAGCATGATGAATTATCCGGAAGAGTTCGCAAAATATGCGGAACTCAGGAATCAAAGTATTGCCACGCTGGATGAAGTAAAAAGGATGCTGAAAGCAGGCGACGCGGCCATGCTGTTGACCCTGTTCGATGGCAGGCTGGTATCGGTCATTGTGCGGCAAGATTCCGCCAGAGTGCGGTCGGCCAGCGTCTCGCGCAAGGCGATAAACAGTGCCGTGGCCGAACTGCAGGCAAGTACCAATTTTCTCTCACGGCAGAGTACACGCTTGCCGCCCCCTTATCGCGCCGACATCGCCTGGCAGCTCTACAAGCAATTGTTCAAACCCATCGAGGCTTGGCTCGCCGGCGTGCGCACGGTGTATCTGGTGGCAGGTGAAGATCTGGCCCTGATTCCATTCTCCGCGCTGGTCACATCGATACCGCCGGCCCAGTCGGCCGTTGACTTCTCGACATACCGCCAGTTGCACTGGCTCGGAGACAAGCTCGCCTTCGTCTCGCTTCCCTCAGTGCATTCGCTGCTTAAAACCGCCGCCGTAAACAATCGGGAAACTCCCAGCTTACTCGGCGTCGGCGACCCGGAGGTGGCCACGCAGATGCTGATCGACCTTCGTCTATCGCCAATGCCAGACACCGCCAGCTTGCTCAACAGAGTCCGCAAGAGCGGCGATCCGGCGCCGCTGCTGCGCGCCCAAGCCAGCTATGGGGCCTTGCTAGCAGCCAGCAACAGTGGAATTCTGTCGAGCGCGGATATCGCCTTGATCAACTCCCACGCACTGGCGGCCGGCGAGAGTGCAAAATATGGAACGCAGGAGCCGGCCATTCTGCTGGCGCCCACAAGCCAGGCTGACCCCGCCGATTTCCTCGATCCCACGAAGGTGATGTCGATGAAACTGTCGCTCAGGCTGATCATGCTGCTTGCATGCGAGACGGCGGGTGGCCGCACGATAGACAATGCACAGCCGTATGCAGGACTGGTCAATTCATTTTTCTTCGCAGGCGCCGATTCAGTGGTGGCGACCAATTTGCCGGTGGATCCGGCCGTCGCGGAAGACTTCGCGGTGCACTTCCTTCAGTACATCAGGGATGGCAAGAAGTCCAGCGCCATGGCGTTGCAGATGGCCGCAGCCGATGTCCGTTGCGCGAACGATTCCATGGCCTGTGCCGAGGGCGATCGATATGTGTGGGCCCATCCTGCGTATTGGTCCCAATTCACGCTGGTGGGTTCGGGCCGCTGAAATTGACGTTAGCGTTCGTTAAATAGAGGAGAACATCGCATGAGCACCTCCCGTTGCAGGAATGCCAATACATATGCGCGGCAGACTGCCGCCGCTTTGTTTCTTAGTGGCATGTGTTTGGCTCAAGCCGCACCAACAGTGTCGGATATCATCATCAAGAACAATATCAAAGACGGTGAGGTGCCTACCGCTACCCTGATGCACATCATCTCGACGGCGGAGCCAAACAACCAGGACGAACGAGACGTGGTGCTCGGGTTGAAACAGGACGTCCTCGAGCGCTACTTGAACAATGAGACGCAAGATAATAAAGAAGCCGCGCTGGCGCTATCGATAGCGGTCGTTGAAGACGCACGTGAACTCTACGGAAAGGACAGCGCCAGGGTAATCCCCGTCTTGCGCCTGGCCGCGCGCGTGTGCTTGCACTACCAGGAGCGTGCCCGCGCCGTCACTCTGCTGACCGACGCGCTGCGCGTCTCCGAGATCGTTTATGGTGCCGATGACCCGGCCAGCCGTTTTGTCATGCGCGATCTGGGGCAAAGCTACGCAGCGAAAGGCAATCCTGCCCGAGCCGATCAATTGAAGAAGAAGGCGGAGTACCTGAAGAAGGTGGCGCCAGCCTCGATCAGGGGTATCAGCGTATTGGCGAGCGCTCCGCCCGCGATTGAATCGAAGCCCTATCAACTGGTTCCGGTCTTTTTCCAGACTACCCGCAAGAAAACGGGTAACGACGATCCCCAAGCGTATTTCGGCACCCAGCGCGCCGGCGCAAGCAGCTATGGCGTTTCCTATGTCAGCGTGCCGCGCCAGCGCGAAAGCGGCACGATTCCGCACGCATCCATCCTCAAGCTGGACTTCAGCACCGATCCGAACCGCCATGTGATTCTGAAGGAGATTTCCCTGTACGACGGCAGGGCAGGCTTCCTGAAGGCCATCACAAAGAGAATGAACGCGTCCGCCCGCAAGGAATCGCTCGTCTACATCCACGGTTTCAATCAATCGTTCCAGGATGGGATGGAAACAGCGGGCATGCTGGCTGTCGATCTGGAAATCGACGGCAGCGTCGTCTCGTACGCCTGGCCCTCCAAGAAAAATGTGCTCAAGTACGTCGCAGATATGGATGAATCGAATGCGGTGATCAATAAGGATGCCCTTAAAGAATTGCTGGTCGACGTGTCCAGTTCGGTTGGTGCAAAGAGCGTCTACGTGATCGCTCACTCGATGGGCAACCGATTGCTGCTCGACGCGTTGCAGCTCTTGCCCTCCAGCGGTGAAAAGCGGCGTTTCGATAGCGTGATCTTTGCCTCGCCCGACGTGGAGAGCAATGAGTTCGAAACGATGGTCGGCAAAACGTTCAGCCAGGCGAGCAGAATGACGCTATATACGGCCGGGAGCGACATTCCTCTCAGTCTGTCGGAGTTGATTCGCGCAGGACTGTTCAATACCGATAAATTACGCCGCGCTGGCGACCGCGATGGCGGTGTAAAGTCACACCCGTATCTGGACGTGGTCGATGCGTCCAAGGCGCAAGCGGATTGGCTGGGACACCGCAACTTCGCCCAACTGGCCAAGGATGACTTGAGGGCCTTGTTGTGGTTACGCGTCCCGGCAACCAGGCGCTGCGTGCTGCAGGCACAGACCGGAGGATGGCGCTACGACCCGCAGGTCGACTGCAGCTCCGGTGCCTTCGGCATGGCGACCCTGTACTACCGGCGCCTGCAGGATACCGCAAAGGCGGCGGCGCAGCTCGATAGCACTGCCGGCCCGCTGGCGAAGCAGGCCAGTTCGATCCTCAAAGGCATGCTGCCGACGAACTAGCGCCGGGCGGCTTGGCCAATTGGCCAGTTGGCTTTTCAATCGGCTTGCTGTAATGTCATGAGATTCGCGCCGCCGGGGCGCCGCTGCGCCTGTGATGCATTCGCTAAAGGGTGGCTTGGATGACTTCAGAAGTCAGGGTTGCAACCGCACACAGCCTCGAAGCCGAGCTTCTCCGCCTGCTCGCACGCCAGGGCCGGCGTGTGCCCATTCCGGTCTTCCTCGGCGCCGTCATGATTGCCGCCCTGGCGTGGGGACGCGTTCCCACCGTGTACCTGGGCGCCTGGCTGCTGCTCGTGGCGCTGGTGCTGACCGCCCGCTGGCTCATCCTGGGCCGGCTGCCGGCGCTGGCCAACCTGAGCGATGCGCGCCGCCTGCACATCTGCATCGCCCTGAGCGCCCTGAACGGCTGCACGCACGCGCTGTCGCTGCTGTTCTTCACGGCGCTGCCCGAATTCCAGCGCGCCATCCAGTCCCTGCTGCTGGTGGGGCTGTGTGCCGGCTCGGTTGCCACCACCGCGGGCTATCGCCCGGTGTTTCTCGCTTTCCTGCTGCCGGTGATGGCGCCGCTGGTGGCCCAGTGGGCGCTGATGGGCCATGGCGGCTGGATCGGCGGCGCCACCGCGCTCATTCTGGCTCTCTTCGGTGCGGTGCTGATTGCCCTGGCCAGCGACTCGTTCCGCCTGTTTCGCGAATCGTTCGAGATTCGCCTGCAGCAGGCCAGCCTGAACGCACAGCTCAAGCTTGCCCTGAGCGCGGCCGAAGCGGCCAACCGCGCCAAGACCCGCTTCCTGGCGTCGGCCAGCCACGACCTGCGCCAGCCGGTGCACGCGCTCTCCCTGTTCGCCGGCGCACTCGCCATGCAGCCGCTCGATGACGACAGCCGCGACATCGCGCGTCACATGGGGCAGGCGATCCAAACCTTGTCGGGCCAGCTCGATGCCTTGCTCGACGTCTCCAAGCTCGACGCCGGCATCGTCCAGGTTCGCCCGGCGGAGCTGGAGCTGGCGCCCTTTCTTGCGTGCGTGTACGACGAATATCTTCCGGCCGCCCAGGCCAGGGGCTTGCAGCTGACGCTCGAGTGCGACTGCGCTCCCCTGATCGTGACCGACGAGGTGCTGCTGGGCCGGCTGGTGTGCAATCTGGTCGACAACGCGATCAAGTACACCACGCAGGGCTCGGTCAGCCTGAGCCTGAGCGGGCAGGGCGGCCAGGTGGTCATGGCGGTGGTGGACAGCGGCAGCGGCATTCCCCTCGCCGAGCACGATCGCGTGTTCGAGGAGTTCTATCAGATTGGAAACTCCGAGCGCGACCAGAGCAAGGGCCTTGGCCTTGGCTTGTCGATCGTGCGCCGCCTGGCGGACCTGCTGCGGATGCGTCTCGAAATGGTGTCGTTCCCCGGCACTGGCACCAGCTTTTACCTGGTATGCGAGCAGTCCGGCCAGCAAGGCACCGGTGCGCGCCCAGCAGCCGCGCCCGCCGCGCCGATTCCCGGCCGGCACGTCCTGGTGGTCGACGACGATGCCTCGGTCCGCGCCGGTATGCAGGCGCTGCTGCACGGACTGGGCGCGCAAGTGACGCTGGCCGGCAGCACCGCCGAAGCCCTGGCGGCGGTTGTGCAACGCTGTCCGGATATGCTGCTGGTCGACTTTCGCCTGCGCGACGGCGACAACGGCCTGGCCACCGTGGCCGCGCTGCGCCAGCTTTACCCCGCGCTGCCCGCCATCCTGATCAGCGGCGACACCGCGCCCGACCGCCTGCGCGAAGCGAACAGCGCCGGCCTCCCATTGCTACACAAACCCGTCGCCGCCGACGTCCTCAGGCAAGCCATGGACGACGCCGGCGCACTTCCCGCGAGCGCTTGCCATGGACCAGACGAACAGCGTTAAACGGGCGCCGGCATGGCTCTCGCAAGGTGTCGAACATCTGTTTTCCACCTTGAAAGAGGAGGGCGAGCCGGCGATCGATGTCGACGTGCTGATCGTCGGCAGCGGCTACGGTGGCGCGGTGGCCGCGGCCGGGCTGGCCGGCAGCAGCAAGGATGGCAAGCCGGTGACGGTCTGGGTGCTCGAACGCGGCAAGGAATACCTGCCGGGCTCCTTCCCGGGCCGCATGAGCGAGCTGGCCGGCCATGTGCGTGTCAGCATGCCGAACGGGGCCGCGCCGAGCGGCGAGCGCGAGGGCTTGTTCGATGTGCGCGTGGGCGGCGATGTCAGCGCGCTGGTCGCCAATGGCCTGGGCGGCGGATCGCTGATCAACGCGGGCGTCATGGTGCGCCCGCGCGGGGCGCCGCTCAAACTACTGGCCGGGCTGGTCGGCGACCTGGAACCGTACTTCGTCAGGGCCCTCGACGCCCTTGGCGCGCAGGTCGGCGGTGAAGCGAATACGATCGAGAAGCACGCCGGGCCGCCGCCGGCCAAATACGAGGCCCTGCGCAAGATGGCCGGCCGGCTGCCACCCGGCGACGGCGTGTTCAGCCCGGCCCCCATCACGGTCGCCATGCGCGAGCGCGCCAGCGCCGCCGGCGTGGGCTTGTCCGCCTGCGCCATGTGCGGCGACTGCGCCACCGGCTGCAACCTGAACGCCAAGGAGTCGCTCGATACCAACCTGCTGTACAAGGCGTGGAAGCAGGGTGCGAAGCTGTACACCGGGGCCACGGTGCTGCGCATCGAGCGCGACGCCAGGCTGGGGGGCTGGTGCGTGCACGTCAACTACACCGACGCCAAACTGCGCGCGCGGCGCGACTTGCCGTACAAGATTCGCGCGCGCAAGCTGATCCTGGCGGCCGGCACCTTCGGCTCCACCGAAATCCTGCTGCGCTCCCAGAGCGACGAGCTCAGTTTCTCGTCGACGATCGGCCGTAAGTTTTCCAGCAACGGCGACATGATTGCCATCGCTTACGATGGGCCCGATCCTGTCGACGGCGTGGCGGACGAAGCCAAGCCCCCGCGCGAGCGCGAGGTCGGCCCGACCATCACCGGCATGGTCGACCTGCCCGGCAAGCCCGGCGAGCCCTCCGACCTGCTGATCGAGGACATGGCGGTGCCGGGACCCTTGCGCCGCCTGTTCGAGGAAATGGCCAGCACCGCCAACACCCTGCATGAACTCGGCCGGCTCGACGCCAGCGTTCATACCGGCCTGCCCGACGAGCGCGATCCGTGCGCGGTCGACCGCGACCGGCTGGGGCGCAGTGCGCTGCTGGCCGTGATGGGGGACGACGGCGCGGGCGGGTGGCTCGAACTGGTCGGCGGCAAGGACGACGATAGCGGCGACGGCGCGATCCGGGTGCGCTGGCCGGCACTGCGCGACCATTGGCTGTTCCCGCATCAGGTGCGGGCACTCGGCGGCGCGACGGACAGCGGCAATCCCGGGCCCGGCCCGAACGGGACTATCCTGCCCAATCCTTTGTGGAAGCTGCTGCCCGAATCGATGGAGTTCCTCCTGTCGAACCGGCGCGGGCCCTTGTTGACCGTGCATCCGCTGGGCGGCTGCGCGATCGGCGCGAGTGTGGGCAAGGGCGTGGTCAACGATTGCGGCGAGGTGTTCCGCGCACTGACCGGCGATGACGACACCGTGCACGATGGCTTGATGGTACTCGACGGCGCCATCCTGCCCGGCGCGCTGGGGGTCAATCCGGCGCTGACCATCACGGCGCTGGCGCTGCGTGCCATCGACAAGCTGAAACGGAAATGGGACTGGGATACACCGCCGGCCGCCACGCCAGCCGCCGCGCCGTTGCCGGTAACCCGGCCGCGCTTCCGGGCCGAACAGGAACCGGAGACACCACGCCCGACCACGGCCCAGTTCATCGAACGCATGTCCGGCCCGGCAACGCTGGTCGACCGCCACGGCGTCAAGCTGCACTGCATGATCGAGCTGAGCCTGCATTTTTCCGCCATCGACCTCGCTAGCCTGGTGCTGCCGAAGGCTGGCCAGGCGGTGCCGATCAAGCGCGCGTTGCAGGTCGATGCAGCGGCCAGCAAGCTTGAGCTCTTTGACGCCAACCAGTGGGACGAATGGAAGCTGAGGCGGGAAGTGCCGGGCGAAACGCCGCCACCGCCCTTGCTCAAGGCGGCCGTGGCCGGCACGCTGCATTTCTTCCACCGGGAAGCATCCACGCCAAAGCAGCGCCGCTCGAACAGTTTGCTGCCCTGGCTGCTCAACCGCGGCTTGCGCGACTTGTGGCAGTGGGGCGCCGAGCGCTGGTCGCAGGGCGGCCTGTCATTCACGCGCGAGACGGCGCGCCAGTTGCAGGGCGAATTGCGCATGCGTTACGACAACGCCATGGCCCTCGCGTCGCACGCCGGGGAAGTGCGCCTGTTCGAGTACGCTATCGATATCGGCGCAAGCGACGTGGCCGGTTCGCGCCTGGACGCGAACAAGTTCAGCGGTCAGCGCATTCTCGGCACCAAGCGCTTCACCTACGCGCGTGCCTCGAATCCCTGGAACCAGCTCATGCGCATGGAGGTCGACTCCTTTCCCTGCCTGAGAGCGGGCACCCGGCCCGAACTGGAGCTCGACACCAATTTCCTGGTGCGCGAAAACGTGGCGCTGTTTCGCATCCTGGGCCAGCAGGACCAGCCGGCCGCGCTGGCCGATGTGGTGTCGCTCGGTGCCTACCTGCTGCGCCTGTTGCTCAGCATCCACGTGTGGAGCCTGCGCAAGCCCGATGCGACGCCGATGCGCGTGCCTGCGCGCCTGCCGGGCATCATTCCCGGACTGCCGCGTCCGGAAATCACCGAGCTGGAAGTCGACCAGCTCCCGGACGGCACGCCCGTGCATGTGCGCCTGACGCGCTACCGGTGCGACGAACGGCACCTGGATCGCCCCCCGGTGGTCATGATCCACGGCTACAGCGCGAGCGGCACTACCTTCGCCCATCCGGCCGTCAGGCCGAACCTGGCAAGCTACCTGTGGAAGCGCAAACGCGACGTCTGGATCGTCGACCTGCGCACCAGCAGCGGCATGCCGCATGCGCGCCATCCCTGGACGTTCGAAGATGCGGCGCATGCCGACATTCCGGCCGCGATTGCGCATGTCTGCCGCGTTGCCGGGGACGATGTCGACGTGATCGCCCACTGCATGGGGGCGGCCATGATCAGCATGGCCATCCTGGCCGAGCCGCGCGCGGGCGAGCGCTTTGCGGCGGAACGGCTGGCGATGAACGGAAACATCCGGCGCCTGGTGCTGTCTCAGGTGGGGCCGCTGGTGGTGTTCAGCCAGGCCAACATTTTCCGCGCCTACCTGCTCGGTTTCCTGCGCCAGCTGTTGCCGCTACGCGGTTTCGCATTCCGGGTCGAGGGCGAGCCGAGCCTCATGGACGAACTGATCGACCGTCTGCTGGCCACGACGCCATACCCGATGGAAGAATTCCATCTAGAAAATCCGTGGTGGCCATGGGGCAAGGCCGATTTCGTGCGCACGCGCCACCGGATGGACGCGCTGTACGGGCGCGACTTCAGCCTGTGCAATGTGGATCGGCCGGTGCTCGACCATATCGACGACTTTTTCGGCCCGCTGAGCACCGACACGGTGTCGCAGGCCATGCACTTCGCGCGCCTGAAAACCATCACCAACCGCGCCGGGCGCAATGTCTACGTATCGCGCGAGGACATCAAGAAGCGCTGGATCTTCGATACCATGAGCGTGCATGGCATGGACAACGGCTTGTCCGATCCGGCCACCCTGGGCCGCATGGACGCCATGTTCAAGGACACCTTTTTCGCCTACGTCACCCGGCCGATGGAGGGATTCGGCCACCAGGACTGCTTTATCGGGCGCGACGCGCACAAGGTGTTCGCGGCCGTGGAAGCGTTCCTGGGGCCGGGAACGACCTCGCTGGCGGATTACAAGATGAGCGAGTCGGCCGGTCCCGACCGCTGGTCGCTGCGCACGCCGTGGAGCGGGCCGGTACGCACCAGCCTCGATACCCCGAGCGGCTTCCAGGTCGGGGCCGGATCGGACCCCGCGTACACGCGCGCGGTGCTGGTCGCCTTCATTCCGGTCACGACCGATGGCGAACACTATCGCATATGGTCCGACACGCCGGGCATGGCATCAAGGCAGGCGCTGGTGCGTGGCCTGCAGCTGTACTCCGGCGCCGGCGACGAGAATGGCTGGATGCAGTTCGCGCCCACGCCGCCGTCCGCCACCGCATCGGGCGGCCCGGACGGGCTGCTGATGCTGCTTTTCTATGACGAAAAGCCGACCTTCTTCGACAACAGGGCGTCGCCGCAGTTCCACCATCCATCCTTGCGCGGCAGGGAACTGATGGGCCTGCTGCGAGACCGGCGCGCCATGGCCGCGCCGCCCATCTTGCCGGGCAACCCGCTCGCGCTGGCGGCGATCCTCGCCGAGCTGCTCGATTTCGTCGACAAGATTTTCGACGACATCGCCCGCAGCATCGAGCGCGAACTGGCGGCCAGCCTGGCGGAGCGGCTGGCGCCGGGCCTGGTCAGTTTCGGCACCGGGGCCGCCGGCAGGGATTCATCGCGCCTGTGCTTTGCCATGGGCAGCTGCCAGTATCCGGCCGGTCTGCTCGACCAGGGACCGGCGTTCGCTTCGTTCCGGCGCCTGGCCGGGCGGCTCGACGACGATGACGGCACGGGGCCGGCCTTCCTGCTCCTGCTCGGCGACCAGATCTACAGCGACGCCACGGCTGGCCTGTTCGACCCGAGCGCGCTGGACGACCGCTATGTCCGGCCTTATGAAAAGCTGTTCGCGAACAGGCACGTCAAGTCGGTCATGCGGCGCCTGCCCACGTTCATGATGCTGGACGATCACGAGATCATGGATAACTGGGAACCGCTGGCTCATGCACGGCAGGTCGACCCCAACCTGACGGCGGGACGCTCGGGCTACCTGCGGTTTCAGCGCACGAACGCGCTGGTGCCGTCGCTGGGGACGGCGCAAGCCCCGCACGTCCTGGAGACCGGCACGCCCCTGCACGGCTTCCCCTTCTTCATCGCCGACACCCGCACCGAGCGCACGGCGCGTTCCGCGAGCATGGCCGGCTGCGCATCCATCATGAGCGAGCGCCAGTTCAAACTGCTGCTCGCTTGGCTGCTGGCCCAGCACGAGGCCGATGCGGACCGGCCGAAATTCATTGCATCGCCCTCGATCCTGGTGCCGCGCCGGCTGCGCGCCACCCATGGCGGCCCGGGCGCGCATTGCCTGCGCTCGGACGCGTGGGATGGCTATCCGGCGTCGATGCAGCGGCTGCTGGCCCACATTGGCGGCCATGGCATCGGCAACGTGGTGTTCCTGTCCGGTGACGAGCATCTTTCCTGCGAGGCGACGTTGCTGATCCAGCCGCCGGGCACGAAGCCGGCGGTCACCGTGCGATCGTTTCACAGTTCGGCCCTGTATGCGCCTTATCCGTTCGCCAATTCGATACCGGAGGACCTGGCCGACAGCGGCGAAACGTTCAGCTTCGCCGATCCGGCGGGAGCGTTCCCCGGCCAGTTCGGCTGCACCGTGGTGGAGGTGACCTATGCGAAAGGCGACGGTTTTGCGCTCGTGACGGCCGAACAGCGCGCCGGCCGCTGGAAAATCGACTGCGCCTTCGACCGTGCCCCGCCTTAGCAGGCGCTGCGGCTGTGCTCGGGCGGGCGGGGGCTGGCTTGGCACGACTGCATGTCGGGAAACAGTTGCAGGCGGTTCGCCTCGTACACCGCCGCCGTGCGGTTGAGCACGCCGAGCACCTTGAACGCAATGGCCAGGTGATGCTTGACCGTGCTCGTGGTCACCCGCATTTCGCGGGCGATCACCTTGTTGCTTTGACCCCGAATGGCGCCGAACAGGGCTTCGCGCTGGCGCGGCGAGAGCGTGTCGAGCACCGGATTGTGGGGGGGCGGCGGGCGTGGGGCCAGCTGCGCGCCCTGAATTTGCCGGCGCGGCAGTTTGCTCGGCAGCGCCACGCCCCCGTGCAGCACGGTGTCGAGCGCCTCAAGCAGGGTTTGCAGGTCGGAGGCCTTGCACACGTAGCCGGCAGCGCCATGATCGATGGTCTGGAACACGATGCGGGGATCGGTCTCGCCGGAAACGATCACGATGCAGGCGGTATCGAAGGCCTTGCGCAGGATGGTCAGGTTGTCCATGCCGTCGTTGCCGGGCATGTGCAGATCAAGCAAGATCACGTCGAAACGCTGGCCAGCGCTGGCGTACGCCAGCGCCCCGGCCCGGGTTTCCGCTACAAACACGGTGTTGCCTTTCTGCAGGCCGACCAGCGCCGACGTCAGGCTGTCCGTGAACAACTTGTGGTCATCGACAAGCAGCAAGCGCACGACTGGCTCCTTTGAAGAAATCGCCCGGACTATTGCTGTGTCCGGCACCCTGGCCACATGGCCAGGCGACCCTGTAAGGCTAGCACATTGTGCTTCCGGTATGGGCCCTCGGACTGGCCATTCGGACAATTTCGCTTGCAGCTGCAACTTCCTATACTGGGCTCCAGTTACCGGCGGCGGACTGCGATGCCAACCGGACTGTCTTCCATCGGATCCGGACAAGGGAATCAACATGAATACTTTTCTTCGATTGGGTTGCGTGCCGCTGTGCCTGGCGCTATCGGGCTGCGCCGGCATGCACCTGTACAGCGAACAGCGCGACCAGCAAGGCAAGGCTTTGAAGGCGGCGTGGGCCAAGGTGGACCTGGACAGCTATTTCACGGCCATGCATGAGCAGCGCAAGAAGCTGCTCAAGGCGGATATCGATGCGATCGCCGGCGCCCGCAGCGCCGAGGTCGACAGCGCGCTGGTGCTCCTGCTCGACGCTCGGGTCGGCAAGGGCCGCGCCGACGGAAGAACGTTTTATTCAATGCTGGACGGCGAGCTCAATGAGCTCGCTGCCACAGCGGACGCCGCCGGGTTCCTGGGCGCGGTGAAAAGATGGAAGAGCCTGTCACTGCAATTGCAGGCGAACCGGGCCAGGCAGACCGCATACCGCAAATTGCTCAAGGCGGAGGGCGCCGACGCGCCATCCTGCCGGGCGGGCAATGTTGCCGGCAGCGGCGAACTGAGCAAGTACGCCGCGGAGTATCTTGGGGAACTGGGCAAGCTGTGCGCAGGCGAAATAACGCTCGCAGGCGAACAGGATGCGCTGATCGCCAGGCTACCGGCTGGCTCGCTGCTCACCAGCGCCAAAAACACAGTCGATCTCGAGCAAAAGCACGCTGCTCTCGGTGCCGAGGCCGATGCCTTGATGGCACAGTACCGCGCCTCGCTGGAGGAGTATGCCGCAGCGGTGGGTGCCAGCCAGCCCGGCACGGCTCCTTCCGTGCGCTTGACCGCACTGGGCGGAAAGGTGCGCACCGCGCTGGCACAGATGGCGACGCTCAACAACGTACTGGGCAACGAGGCGCTTGCCGACGATCGCGTCAAGCGCATCGATGCCATCCTGCGCAAGCTGGGAACCACTGCCGATCCCGGCAAGGACGCCACCCGCGCCGAACTGGCGGCGGTCCTGGTCACGCGCGTCGCCGACGATGTCCAGGTTCTGGCCGATCTGCAAAAACCGCTGGTGCCAACGAGCCTTCTGATCCGGCGCGACCTGGAGAAAAACCGCGCCGACCTGGCCACCGTGCAGGCGGATCTTGTGCGCAAGGATATCGAACTGGTGCGGGCCGCCCAGGCGTCCCAGGTGGCCGAGGCGGTCGAGCTGCTGGTGGCCCGTTCAAGACTCGACACACTCAAACCGTGCTACGGGAGCATGAGCTTCCTCGACGCCATCGCCTTCCCGGCGGTCAAGGTCAATCCCCCCTGTGACGACGCCGACAGCCGGGCAGCGCTGTACGAAGCCGCTGGCCGCTATGCGTATGCGATCGGCGACCAGCGTGCCCGGACATTGCGTCTGGACGAACTGCGCCGCGACCTCAAGCGCGAACGGCAGCTCGCTTTCGCCCAGGCCAACGCCGGCCAATGGGCGGTGCTCATCGATGCCACTGCGGGACAGGCGGCGGCGTACGCGGCGTCGGGCCAGAAAGCGTCCGATTACAAAGACCTGGTCCAGGCGCTGTCCCTGCTCTGGATCGGACGAGGAGTAAACAAATGATGATCCGCTATTTACCGTGCATGACGGCCGCGTTGCTTCTCGCGGGTTGCGCCACCTCGCCGGTGGCGCTGGAAGAAGCGCAGCACGGCCTTTCCCTGAGCACCCAGCTCAAGCATGAGCTGGCGCTGTACGCCAGGCGCCAGGCCGCCGTCGACGACATGCGCAAGGAGCAGCTCGGCGACAACATCAAAACCTACAACGCGCGCCTGCTCGACTTGCCGGGAGACGATCAGCTATATGAGTTCAGCGGCCAGACCAAACGGCTGGCGGCGCTCAGGCAGTTGCGCAGCAGAGTGGCATTGCTGAGCGCTGCCGTGTCGGCGAAGGAAGCGGGCGTGGCCCACGTCGAGGAACTGATCAGCCAACTGGTGACGCCGCTGCCTCCGCTGGGCGAGGCCCTCGGCGCCACCGGCAAGGCGTTCGGCGCACTGGGCAAGGAATTGCCGTTCGCCGAGCGCGCCGCGCTGGCGGCATCGTTTTTTGAAGAAGTGCGCGAGGAAGCAAGGAAGAACCAGGCCGCGGCAACCGACATTGCTGCTACCGCAGCCAAGCAGCTGCCCACGACCCCGGCCACGCCGTAGCCACCACCACTGTATTCCATCCACCAACGAGGAGAGCATCATGTCCGACTCAGCAATTCCCTGGCTGCAAAGCATCGAAACCATTTTGCAGCGCGCCATCGCCGACGTCACCATCGAATATGAAACAGCCAGCCCGAAGGACCGGGCCAAGGTGTACATGGTGCTGGCCAAGTTGCGCGAGCGCCGCAACACGGTCAACAACGCCATCATCGACATCCTGCAAGAAAGAATACAGATCCGGCCGCCCTCGGCCGACACGGTGACGCGTACCAAGGCCTTGACCGATGCGCTGCAATTGTTCGTTTTCACCATCGAAAAATACGATGCTGTGCTGAAACTGCTGTCCGATCTGTCGGTCCTCATTACCAAAACCATCATGGAGCCTGCACATGTCTAAGCCGAACGACCTGAACACCGCGCTGACGGCGCGCCTGCGCTACCACTACACCAGGGAGCAGATCGCCGACCTGACCGATTCGGTGGCCGAGCTGCATGGCATGGGATTCAAATTCGATGACATCTTCCCTGACGGCATACTCAAGCCCGACGCCCTGGTCCTGAAAACCTCGGTGCCCATGGCCGGGCTGGGGGCGGCGATCCTGCAGATCCAGAAGCATCCCGAGCTGCGTCGTATCGAGATTTTTCCCTACGGCATACCGATGCGCGATCTGTGGCGTGTGCATGTCAGGGTTGGCCTGAAATGACCGCCGCCGCCATGCCTGCCGCCGGCCCGACCGCCAATGCCATCTTTCACCTGCATCCTCTGCGCAGGTGCAACCTGGCGTGTGCGCACTGCTATTCCGACAGCGCGCCGCATGCCGCCGGCATGCTCACGTTCGAGCAGGCGGCCGGGGCGATCCGGCAGGCGGCGGCGTGGGGTTACACCCGGCTCGCCATCTCGGGCGGCGAACCGCTGCTCTATCCATGGCTGGCCGATGTCGTGGCGCTGGCGTTGGACTGCGGCATGCAGACGGCGCTCATCACCAACGGCCTGCTGGTGCCGCACCGCGGCAACCTGGACATCCTGCGCCAGGTCGATACGGTGGCGGTCAGCATCGACGGCCTGGGCGCAGCGCACGACCGCATACGCCGGCGTCCGCGCGCTTTCGATGGCGTGTTGCGCACCCTCGGCCTGCTGGCCGATGCCGGCATCGGCTTTCACATCATCTGCGGCGTGAGCGGGGAGAACCTCGACGACGTCGATGAACTGGCCGCGCTGGCGTGCGAGCGGGGCGCCGCGGCGCTCCAGCTGCATCCGATCTCGGCGGCGGGGCGCGCGCGCACCACGATGGCCGACGCGGTGCTCGGGCCCGACGATGCCAACCTGCTGTACCTCGCCGGCACGCTGCTGGCGGCGGCGTACGCGGGGAAGATGGGCGTGCATACCGACCTGGTACACCGCAACTGCGTCATCGCGCGGCCCTGCACGATCTACGCCCGCACGGCCAGCGCCAGCGACGCGGGCGCGCGGCCGGCCGACCTGCTCGGCGTGCTCGTGCTCGAACCGGACGGCACGGTCAATCCGGTCAGCTTCGGCTTCGGGCCGCTGTATGGACTGGGAAACATTCTCGAGCAGCCGCTCGGATCGATGTGGGAACGCTGGCTGGGCGCTGGTTACCGCCGGCTGATCCGGCTGGGGCGCGGCCTGCTGGCGGACCTTGCCGCCCAATCCGGCCCATCCGTGTTCAACCCCAGCGATGTGCTGCGCCTCGCCTCGCATCAGGTCGGCGCGCCCCTTCCGCGCCGCGGCGCATCGCGGGAGGCGGCGATGGCGGTGCGCTGAACCTACGCAGCGGAAGGATGGGATAATAGGCAACCAAGACCCGGTTCCGGAGAAGTTGTCATGCTCATGCTGTCGAAGCACTTACCCAGCACCAGAACCTTGCAGTGCTTCCTGGCGGTGGCGCAGGAGCTCAATTTCCGCCGTGCCGCGGAACTGCTGAACATGTCGCAGCCGCCGCTGTCGCGCCAGATCAAGGGCCTGGAAGACATGCTGCGGGTGCAGCTGATCGTACGCGACACCCAACAGGTAAGTCTGACCCCGGCCGGCGAAGCCTTCAAGGACGAGGCGTACAAGATCCTGCTGGCGCTGGACCTGGCCGTGGCCGGCGCCAACGCCGGTTCTCACGCTGACGATGCGGCCATGGTGCGCATGGGCCTGACCAGCGTGATCAATCATTCCCTGATGCCCGGGCTGAACGCGCTCGTCACCGATTCGGCCTTCACCGGAGGGCGGGCGCTGGAGCGCGCCTGGTCGAAGCGGCTGGTCGAGCGGGTGCGCAGCGGAGCGCTCGATCTGGCGATCGTCGGCGATATCGTCACGCCGACCGACGACCTGGCGGTCGCGACGGTCGGCAGCGAGCCGATGATCGTGGTCCTGCCGGCGTCCCACCCGGCCGCCGCGAAGGCCGAGGTGGGCCTGGCCGAACTTGGCGCCACGCCCCTGTTCTGGTTTTCACGCACTGACAATCCCGCTTTCTACGACAAGTGCGAGCGCAGTTTCAGGCACTTCGGCTATGCCGCCCCGCGCCGCCTCGAACCGAAAGATTTCACGATGCTGCTGGCCTCGGTGGCGGCGGGCGAGGGCGTGGCCCTGTGCCCGCAGTCGATGCAGGCCACCTCGCGCATCGGCGTGGCCTACCGCGCGCTGCCGCCGGCACTGGCGCGCCTGCTGTCGATCGACGTGCAGGTGGTCTCGCGTGCGCACGAAACGCGCGCGGCGGTGCTCGATAAGGTCGAGGCCATCCGCGCGGCGCTCGGCTCCTGACCTGGCGCGCTACTTCAAGCGCTCGACCATGGCTTGACCGACCTGCAAGGCCGAAGCCGGATTCTGCCCGGTGATCAGTTCCCGGTCGGTTACCACATGGCTGGTCCATGGCGCCGCATTGCTGCTGTAGCGGGCACCGGCCTGCTCCAGCGCGCTCTGCGGCAGCAGTTTCATGGTGCCGCCGTTCAATGCCGCCTTCGCCAGCGCTTCTTCCTGATTGCTGATCACAGTCATGCGATAGCCCGCGTAGATCCAGCCGGGCGGCGTGGCCTTGCTGCCCTGTTCCATGCGGCCGATGGTGCTTTCCGGCTTGCTCAAAGCCGACAGCAGCGCCGCCGGGCCGTGGCAGACCAGCGCCGTGGTTTTGCCGGCCTGGTGGAAATGGGTCAGCAGGCGCCCGAGCGCGGCGCTGCGGATCAGATCCTGCATCGGCGCGTGGCCGCCCGGAACATACACCGCGTCATAGCGCGCATAACCAATCTGCTCGACCCGCGCCAGGCTGATGACCGGGGAGCGCTGGCTTGATGTGATGTCGAGCTTGGCGATCAAGTCCTGGTGCTGCTTCAACTGGGCGGCGTCGCCTTGAAAATACATGGGATCGAGCGAGGTGGCGTCGACCGTGGGCGCCTTGCCGGTGGGCGTGGCGAACGTCACCTCGTGGCCGGCGTCGAGCAACAGCTTGAGCGGCTGCGCCAGCTCGTTGAGGTAAAAGCCGGTCGGGTAGGTCTTGCCATCCTTTAGGTCGAGGCGGTCCGAGTCGGACAGCACGACCAGCACGTTGGCGGCCGGGCTGGCGCCTGCCAGGGTGAGCAGCAGGGCGGCGATGAGGGGTTTCAGTTGATTCATGGTCAGTTTCCGTCGGTAGTTGGCGTAGGTAAGACTATATTCAAGCCTTCAAAGGAGATAAACTACCTTCGACAACAATGATTAGTTCTTTAAAGGCAAAAATGGCGCGGCGCTACGGGCACTTGGGCGATGTGGAGATCTTTCTGGCGGTGGCCGAGCACGGTTCGCTGACCGCGGCCGCCGTGGCGCTGGCCACCACGGCGTCGGTCGTCAGTCGCGCGCTGGCCCGGCTGGAGCAGCACCTGGGAAGCCAGCTGTTGCGGCGTACCACGCGCAGCCTGAGCATGACCGATGCCGGCCAGCTGTACCTGGAGCAGTCCTTGGCCGCATTCGCGCTGATCGATGACGCCGAGCGCGCCATCCTGGGCCAGGCCGACGATGTGGCGGGGCGTGTGCGGCTGAGCGTGCCGACGACGTATGCGCATTACCGCCTTCCGCGTTTGCTCGATGCATTTTCGCGGCAGTATCCGCAGGTGAGGGTGGAACTCAATATCGCCAACCGCAACGTCGACCTGGTGGCTGAAGGGTTCGATCTGGCGGTGCGCCTTGGCGACTTGCCGGACAGCGGCATGGTGGCGCGCAAGCTGGAAGACGCGCCGTTGCGCCTGGTGGCGTCGCCGGACTATCTCAAGCGAGCGGGAACGCCACGGTCGTTCGAGGAACTGCAGCGGCATGCCTGTATCTGTTTCGTCATGCCCAGCACCGGGCGCGTGTCTCCCTGGCTGTTGCGCGATGGAAGTGGCGACGTGGACTGGTCGCCGACACCGCGCGTGACCGTCTCGGACGATGTGCTCGGCGTGGTCTCGCTTGCCGCTCACGGCCTCGGGGTGTGCCAGAGCTACGACTTCATCGTGCGCGACCGCATCGGGCGTGGCGAACTGGTCGAGCTGCTGCCGCAACTGCGCGGGCGCACCCGCGCGTTTTCCGCGATTTATGCCGGGCACCGGCGCCCGTCAGCTGCCGCGCGTGCCCTGATCGGCGCGCTCACCGCCGCGCGCTAGCGGTCGGCCTGGCTTCGGCGGCTACCACGTGCGCGACTGGCGCGTCCTGGGTCAGCGCGGGCCCGGGACCGGTTTGTCCGCGATCTGGCGCCATTTGGCCGCCTTGACCGGATTGGCCGCCACGCCCTGGCCACGTTCGTACATCGTGGCAATGGACTGCTGCGCCGGCTTGCTGCCGCCGAGCGCCGCGTGTTCGTACAGCGCCGCGGCCTTGGCGTCATCGCGTGCGACGCCGTGTCCGTGTTCGTAGCAGCGCGCAAGGATGAACTGTCCCTGGGCGTCGTTTTGCGCCACCGCCTTGCGCACCAGCGCGAGACCCAGTTCAATCCATTCCGGCGAGATTTCTTTCATCAGCATCGCCCCGTAAAATGCCTGGCTGGGCGCGTATCCTTGCGCGGAGGCCTTGCGGAACCATTCGCGCGCCGCGTCCACGTCGCGGGTGTGTCCCGGCTGGCCCATCGCCAGCATGCCCATCGCGTGCTGTGCTACGGGCAGGCCCAAGTCGGCCGCCTTGCGGTACCAGCTCGCCGACTGCGCCGGGTCCGGCTTGTCGCCAATGCCGAACTGGAAGGCGGTGCCCAGCGCCAGATGGGCGGCGTGGTAGTCTTGTGCCGTCGCCTTGCACCACCATGCGATGGCTGCGGCGGGATCTTTCGCGACGCCCGCGCCATCCATGTAGCTCATGCCGAGCGCGTACTGCTCCGCGGGCGCGCCGCGCTCTGCCGCCGCGCGGGTGGAGGCCAGGGCGGCTGCCGGACTGGGCAACGGGAAGAACGGGTTTGATGTTGTACGCAACCGGCCCCGGAGGGACGGGGACAGTGCGCGGCAGCTCGCCGGGCTGGGCCAGCGACTGCGTGCACACGGTCGCCAGCATGGCGGCAAGCGCGGCAAGCCGGCGCGGGCGGTGCAGCGACGGAAAAGGGGGCAAGGGTGGTCATGTGAGCTCGGGATCAAATTGCAATTTACGCCGAGGACGGGGCATCCGTCATGAACTCAGCGTGGGCGCGGGGGTGGTATTGCCGCAGCCTTGCGCCACTGGTCCGCCTTGACCGGGTCGGCCGCCACACCCTCGCCGCGTTCGTACATCGTGGCCATGAGACGCTGCGCCCGCTTACTGCCTCCAAGCGCCGCTTTTTCAAACAGCGTCGCCGCCATGGCTTTATCCTGCGCCACGCCGCGCCCGGCATCGTAGCATTGCCCGAGGAGAAACTGGCCCACGAAATCGTCTTGCGCCGCAGCCTTGGACAGCAGCGCCATGCCTTGCTCGATTCCTTCCGGAGTATTGTCGTCCAACAGCAGCGAGCCGTAGTACGCCTGGCTGCGCGCCCATCCTTGCGCGGCCGCCTTGCGAAACCACTCGCGTGAGGCCACCTTGTCGGCAGCCACCTTGTCGGCGGCCACGCCTGCGCCGTTGAGCAACAGGAGTCCCAGCATGTTCTGCGCCTCGGGCATACCCAGGTCGGCGGCCTTGCGATACCAGACCATGGCTTGTACCAGGTCTGGCTTTCCGGAATCTCCGTAGTGCAGCGCCCTGGCCAGGCTGAGATGCGCCTTCAGGTCGCCCTGATCGGCCGCCTTGCGCCACCAGACGAACGCTTCGGCGGGGTCGCGGGCGACACCCTCGCCAGTCATGTAGATTGACCCGAGCCGGAGCTGCGATGCGGGTTCGCCGCGTTCCGCGGCCGCGCGCACGGCGGGCAGCGGAACCGCAGCCTCGGCTGCGGTTGGCCCGTCGAACGTCCAGACGTATTGCATCTGCATCCACGCTTCCTCCGCTTTGCCGTCGACGATGGTCGGATTGAACACGCAGCGCCGGATGCCATCGTGGGCGGCCATGTCGAGCAAATGAAAGCCGCTCGACTTGACGATCTTGGCACCCTTCACCGCGCCATCAGTGCCGATCAGAAACGATAGCGTGACCGTTCCTTCCTGCTTGCTGCGCAGCGAGGCTTTGGGAAACACCGGCTTGGCGCAGGACCCGGGCTTGATCGGATTGGCGCTCAGCGCGGGCGGGATTTTCACATGAACGGGCCCGGCCGCGTCTTGTTGCGCAGGCGCGTTGGTGGACACGGATGTCAGCACGGCAAGCATGAGGGCAAGCCGGCGCGGCAAGCGGGGGAGTGGTACCGGGAAGATCATGCAGGCTCAGGGAAAAATTTCATTGTTTCAATTGTACAGGATGGCGTTCCCAGCGGTAAGATAACTTGCGGCTTGCGCGTGCGCTGTCAGCGCGGCTGCGGAAGCGCTGTTTCCGCAATCCGGGCGCTATCAGCCGGCTTTGCCTGCTTGCGCCAAAACGTGTCGCACCGTGCTTTGTCCACGATATTGAATTGGATGATTTTCTCGAGCAGGGAAAAATCGACCTCTCCCTTCCAGGGAATGCGGATCAACTGGCTGGTATGTCCATAGCCTGCCGCGACGATTTGCCTGGAAAAATGATCGATCGCAGCTGCTTCCGGGGCGAGCGCCAGATGCGGCTTGGCGAGGCTGAAGCCGATAATGAAGGTGCCGTGATCGGTGAACATCGGCTGGTTCCACGCGATTTTCCGATCCAGATGCGGAAACTGTTCAGCTACCCAATCGAGAACCGCTTCGGTACGTTCACGATGCTGTGGATCGGCGATCTGCGCCAGAAAATCTGCGAAAACGCTCATGATGTCGCCTTGAAAGTAGCAGATGAAATCAACGCCCGGCGGGCCATCGTCAGGGCACGCCGGCGACGCGATACTGGTTTTTGCCCGCATGCTTGGCGCTATACAGGGCCGTATCCGCATGCGTGGCCAGGACTTGGGCCGTGGCGGCCTGATGCGCACACCAGGCGATGCCGATGCTGGCCGATACGTTCCATGGATGGCCGAGGATATCGAAAGCAAGCGTCATCGAGGCCACCAGTTTTTGCCCGATCGTTTCGCATTCGGCGACCGAATCCACGTTTTCCAGGATGATGGTGAATTCGTCGCCGGCGAGACGGCAGACGGTGTCGGTTTTCCTCACCGCGCCGTTCAAACGGCGGCTGAATTGCTTGAGCACCTCGTCGCCGCCGGCGTGCCCGAGCGTATCGTTGATGGTTTTGAAGTGGTCGATGTCCAGATACACCAGCGCCATCGGCCGCTTGCTGCGGCCGGCGCGCTCGATGGCGGCGGCCAGCAGCACTTCGTAATGGCGGCGGTTGTGCAGGCCGGTCAGCGCGTCGGTATTGGCCAGTTCCGTGAGCTGGTGCTCGTGCTGCCAGGTTGCCGTCACATCGGTCGAGAGCACATACGCGCCCAGGACCGCGTCGCCGCGCTTGTGCGGGATGAACAGGATGTTGAGCACGCGGTTGTGCGTTTCGTTGGCAATGGCGATGTCGAGCTGCACCGTCTCGCCTTCGAGGCAGCGATAGAAATACGCTTCGCGTGGCGCACAAAATTCGCGGCCGAACACTTCCTCGACGGTCTTGCCGATCAACTCCGCCGGACACACCCCGTACCACTGCGTGTGCATGGCGTTGGCGAACTGGAAGCGGGTATCGCGGTCGATGTAGGAAATCAGGATGGGCAGGTTGTCGGTAATGGTGCGCAGCCGTTCTTCGCTGTCGCGCTGGCGGATTTCACTGGCCTTGCGCTCGCTGATGTCGAACGCCATGGCGAAAAAGCCGTTGGGTTTGCCATCGGCGTCGAGGTTCGGAATATACGACGCATAGTAGGAGAGCAAGCGACCTTCGACCGTCATGTCGCCCTCGAACGAGGCCCGGGTGCCGCCCATGGCCGTCTCGATGTGCGGCCCGACTTTGGCAAATTCGGCGTCGGAGTAGGCCATGCGCACCGGTTGCCCCAGTAATTGCTCGCGCGGCATGCCGAAAAAGCGCGCGGCGCGCGAATTGAGAAATACGAACACGCCGCTGCGGTCGATCTGCCCGATCAGGGTGGGCAGGTTTTCGGTGATGGCCAGCAGGCGCTGTTCGTTGAGCTTGAGTTCGTGCTGGACCAGCGCGAGGTCGGTGACATCTTTCATCGCCACCACCGCGCCGATGCGCGCGCCTTCGGCGTCGAGGAGCCGCCGGCCGCTGGCGAGGAAACTGCGCTTGTAGCCATCGCGCGCGATGACCAGGGGGTAGTCCTGGACCACTTCGCCGTGAAAGGAGCGGTGCAGGGGTGTCTCGCCGGGCGCGAGCGGGGTCACCCCATCGGCACGGAACATATCGTCGTGCACGGCCCAGGCCAGCGTGGCGGCGTGGTCGTGGGCCAGTCCGTGGATATCGCGCATGGCATGGTTGAAGAGATTGATCCGGCCGTCCGCCGTGCAGGCCACGACGCCGACATCGATGGTATCGAGCACGGCGTCGAGCTGTTTCTGCTGCTCTTGCAAGGCGCCCTGGGCGTCGAGGCGGGCGGAGATGTCGTGCAAGAACGCGCCGAAGAGCACCCCCTCGGCGGTGGGAAACGCACTGATTGCCATTTCCACGGTGATTTCCTCGCCGCTTTTCTTGCAGGCGGGAAGTTCGATGCGCTGGTTCAGGACGCGGCCCACGCCCGAGCTCAGGTAGCGCGCCATGCCGTCATGGTGGGCCGCGCGAAAACGCTGCGGAATGATGGTGGTGGCCAGGTCCAGCCCGAGCACATCGGCCCGGGTCCAGCCGAAGGTGTGTTCGGCCGCCGCATTCCAGTCGACGATGCAGCCACGCGTGTCGATGCTGACGAAGGCGCTCAGCGACGATTCGATGATGGTGCGGTTGCGTGCTTCGCTCTGGCGCAGCGTGTCTTCGATGTCCTTGCGCTGTGCCACTTCCCGGGTCAGTGCCCGGTTGCTTTCCTGTAGCGAGGCGGTACGCGCGCCGATGCGCGCTTCCAGTTCGGCATTGAATTGCTGCAGCGCCTGTTCGGCGGCCTGGCGCGCGCTCACCAGGGCATTTTTGTTCAGCTCACTTTCTACCAGGCTGGCAAGGTCGCGCAGCAAGAGCGATTCTGCGGCGCTGAACGCGCGCGGTACCGTGTCGAGCACACACAGGGTGCCGACGGCATGGCCGTCCAGGGAAAAGATCGGCTGGCCGGCGTAAAACCGGACCTTGGGCGCTTGCGTGACGAGCGGATTGGTCGAAAACCTGGCGTCGCGCAAGGTGTCCGGCACCACCAGCAGTTCGCGGCCGGCCACCGCATGGCTGCAAAAAGCCATCGAGCGCGGCGTTTCGGCCACTGCCAGACCAACCCGCGACTTGAACCACTGCCGCCCCAGGTCGACCAGCGATACGAGCGCAATGGGCGTGTTGAGCGCCGCGCTGGCCAGGCGGGTGAGCCGGTCGAAACGTTCTTCGGCCGGCGTGTCGAGCAGGGCCAGCGCTTCGAGCGCGCGTACGCGTGCGGCATCGTCTACATCGTCAATAACCGTTTGCATGGCCAGCGTCATCCCATCTCGCGTTGACGGCGGGCAGCACAGCAATGCGTCGCCCTGGTCAGGCGAGCATAGCAAATTCAGTCAGATCATGTCGGCGCTCATGGCAGCCGAATCGCGGCCCGTTGCCACTCCATGATCCAGTTCTCTTCCCAGGTGGCGCCGCCATCGCGCGAGACGGCCTGGTACCAGCGGCATGAATTGGGCGTGATCCTGTCCCAGACGCCGCGCGTGATGAGCGCTTTGCCGTCGTCGATATCGGTGCTGTCCCAGGTGCCGGCGCCGTTGGTAAAACTGCCCCACGAGGCCGGATTGAGCACCCCGTTCTTTTTGTTGCACCAATGGTCGGCCCACAGCTTTTTTTCGACATCGAGAATGCGCAATCCCATGCCGCTGAAGTTTCGTGCTGGAATGCGTAGTTCTTCGACGCTGGCCAGGCCGCCCAGCATGCCGATGACGGTCGCCTCGCCCTCGAACGACTCCCATTGCTTGCCGTTCAATTGCTTGTGCCGGATTGTCCATTCGCCCGACAGGAAGTCGAAATCGCCCGGCTTGCCGCTTGCCGTCGGCGCCTGCGCGGCTGCGCTGGCGCTGCCGAGCCCTGGCTGGCCCGCCGCGCCGATTCCGGCGCCCGCTTGCAGCAGCCTGCGTTGTGCATTGGTTGTGATGGTCAAATTGTTCTCCTGAGAAGTTATTTTAAGTTCATGCCCTGGCCGTTGCAGCAATGTGGTGGCAACGGCGACAAGCATGAGGCTTATTCAGGGCGGATTACGCCCTGTTAAGTTCTGGGGAGCGAGTGCGTCATGCAGGCTATCAAGAGGTGGCGCAGGCTGAATGCTTCGCCATGCCGGATCAGGACTCGAGCTTCGCCGTGGAAGCCGAGCGGCGGCGCGCGGCCCCGAACAGGGCCAGCAAACCGGCGCCGAGCATCATGTAGGTCTGCGGCTCGGGCACCGCGGTGATCGAAAACTGCGTGTTCTCGGTCCACAGATAGGCCGTGTAGTACGGCTGGCCGCCGCCACTCGACCAGGACGTAAAGCCATACCGGTCGCCCGACCTGGCCGTGTAATACGTATCGGACCAATCGTTCCGTCTTGTTTTATCCATCGAGAAATTCAGCAGTCCGCCTGGTTGATACGAGAAACTGTTAATTGAGCATGACGTTTCGTTGTCGCCTGACTCGTTGGCGCAAGGCGCGTAGCTATGGTTGACAAATTTGAACGCGATCAGTTCCGACGCGCCGTATACGCCATCCCCATTCTTGTCTTCCACCGAGAACTGGCCCTTGAGGATGTCCGTCACGTCGCGGTAATCCTGGAAGAAATTCTGGTAGCTGAAATCGAAGACTTTTACTTCGGCGTGGGCGGACATGGCGCACGCCATCATGGCGGCGCCGCAGAGCAGTTTTTTTAACATGGTAAGTTTCCTGAAGAGGTTGGAGAAGCCGATCCCCTCGGCGCATTCGCCGAAGAAAGTGACAGAGTGGCAACATTCCTACGGGAAAAACAAGAGCTTTTACATCATAGTGTAAAAAATTCAAGATGTCGTGGGCGCCGCGCTCGGCGGCCACGCCTATCCGGCACCTGACTGTGCTGAAGGTGGACGCGCCAGTCATGAACAGCACGCCGCTAAGCTACCTCAAGGCCGCGATGGCGAGCCTCATATGGGCGATTCGGCCGCTCTGAACTTTACCTTCACACCCACCTTGCCCCACATTCAGCCGATTCTTCTCCAGAAGATAAATATCGTGAAGCACAGGAAAAACGGATATTCCGATTGCTCGTGCATGCGGCATGCGTTTTTCGAGAGAGATTCGCAGTGATCGGAAAAAGGTGTCTTTGTATCTCAATAATGCATCGTTGCGCTGCCCCCAGGGAATTAAAAAACCAGCTGACCCGCAAGCCTTGACGGGCTTATGCGCGGAGTGTTCCGCTATCGCTCTTTCAATTAAGATATTGAACGACCAGTATAAAAGAACTGATAAGCATTTTTGCGGAAATTATCATTCTTGGTTACATTGCATAATTTTTTGGTCCTGTTTGGCGCCGGTCGCACAAAAAAATGTGACATCGGCGCACCGGCCGTTGTTCCGGTGCGAATCGTGCTTGCCAGAAGATTTCCCGTTTTGGTGTAAGACAAATCTCACATTTGTATGCCTATTGTGAACTCAGGTCACGAAACGTCAGTTCACATTTCACTCTTACAAACGCCAAGCTCGCAGTTGTGAAGAAAACCGAAAGTTTGGCTTATACGATTCCCGCTAGAAATGTTTCGTTGTGTTAAAAATAATACGGAAGAGGCACGTGCTAACATTTCCTTACAATTTTTAAACACCCTCATCGAAGGCGCAAGTTAATCCGGCTCTCTATGCATACCATCGAATTGACAAAACCCGACGGGCGCGCGCTGACCTTGTACAGCAATGCGCCGATTACCGCGCACGATCCTGCGCCGAGTCCATCGGCGGAGTCGATCCAGGCCAATCCGCATTTGCGCTGGCATCCCTTGCGTGGTGAATGGGTCGCTTATGCCGCATTCCGCCAGAATCGCCCATTCCTGCCGCCGCCGGAATATAACCCGCTGGCCGTCAATACCGATCCGGCCAATCCCACCGAGCTGCCCCGGGGCGATTACGAGATCGCCGTTTTCGATAACCGCTTTCCTTCGCTGGCCCCGGATTCGCACGATCCGCCGGCCCTGCACGTGGCCAGCGCGCCGGCCAACGGACGCTGCGAAGTGGTGGTGTTTACCCAGGACCCGGGTGCGCCCCTGCATAGCCTGAGCGTGTCGCGCATCGTCCTGCTGCTGCAGGTCTGGGCCGACCGCACCACACGCGCCGCGCGCACCGGCACGATTCGTTACGTGCTGCCGTTCGAGAACCGCGGCGCGGAAGTGGGCGTGACCTTGCACCACCCGCACGGCCAGATCTATTCCTATCCCTTCGTGCCGCCCATCCCGCAGCGCATGCTCGAGCGCGAGCAGGCGTACTTCGCCGAACACGGACAAAGCCTGCTGTGCCGGATGGCGCGCACCGAATTCGAGGACGCTCTGCGCATCGTCTACCGCAACGAGCATGCGGTCGCTTTCGTGCCACCGTGTGCGCGCTACCCCTACGAGGTGTGGGTCATGCCGCGCGATCCGGTCGAGAACTTCGCCGCGCTTGGCGACGAGCAGCGCCGCTGCCTGGCGCTTGCCGTCAAGGCGGTGCTGCTCAAGTACGAAGGGCTGTGGCAGCGGCCTTTTCCCTACCTGATGACGTGGTACCAGGCCCCGCTCGACGGCAAGGCGCATCCGGAAACCCAGCTGCACGCCGAGTTTTACCCGCCGTACCGCACCCGCGAGCGCCTCAAGTTCCTGGCCGGGACGGAACTGGGAGCGGGCATGTTCGCGATGGACGTGCTGCCCGAGGAAAAGGCAAAAGAGCTGCAGATGGTGCCAATCACACTGGATGAATGACATGGCAATCACTTTTGAAACGTTTTTTGACGATGTCGCGCCGGTCGAGGAATCCGCGCCGGGCCGCGTGAACCTGCTTGGCGAACACACCGATTACAACGATGGCTTCGTGCTGCCGGTCGCCACGCCCATGCGCACCCATGTCGCGCTGGCGCCGAGCAGGGACGATGCCTTTCACTTCTACTCGGCGCAAACGCGCGACCACGTCGTGATGGGCAGGCGGGCGCGCCTGGCGTCGGGCTACGGGCGCTATATCGAAGGCTGCATCCGCCTGCTGGAGCAGCGCGGCCACGAGGTGCCGCCGCTGCGCGTGCATGTGCGCTCCAGCGTGCCGATGGGCGCCGGGCTGTCGTCGAGCGCGGCGCTGGAAGTGGCCACCCTGCGCGCCTTGCGCACCTTTCTCGGCCTGGCGCTGACCGATGTCGAGATTGCGCAAGTGGCGCAAAAGGCCGAAGTGGCCTACGCCGGCGTGCAGTGCGGGATCATGGATCAGATGGCGGCCAGCCTGTGCGACGAATCGCACATGCTGTTTCTCGATACCCGCTCGCTGGTGCGCGACGTGCTGCCGCTGCCCCCGGATGCCGAAGTGCTGGTCATCGACAGCGGCGTGGCGCGCACGCTCGCGGCCACCAAGTACAACGAGCGGCGCGCCGAGTGCGGCACGGCGGCGCTGGCGGCAGGCGTGTCATCGCTGCGCGATCTGGACAGCCTGGACCAGCTGGCCCGCGTGGACGAACCGTTCCGCCGGCGCGCGCGCCATGTGTTCACCGAAAACGCCCGCGTCGCGCGCGCGGTCCAGGGTGTCGGCGCGTCCGAATTCGGCCAGCTGATGAACGCCTCGCACGCCAGCCTGCGCGACGACTACGAAGTGTCCACGGTCGAACTGGACATCTTGTGCGACCTGATGCGCGCCCAGCCGTGGGTGCATGGCGCGCGCCTGACCGGGGCCGGCTTCGGCGGCGCCTGCGTGGCCCTGTGCGACGCCGGCACGGCGGCGGCCGCCGGCGCGGCGGTCCTCTCCCACTACAACAACGCAAGCGGGCGGGCAGGGCGGGTCCTGATGCCGGCCGCATCACATCAAGGAGCGCAGCTTTGAGCGATTTTCTGTACCCACGTCCCCAGCTAGAACGCGATAACTGGTTATCGCTCAACGGCCAATGGCAATTCGCGTTCGACGACGACCTTCAGTTCCACCTGCCGTCCGACCCGATCGCATGGGCCATGTCGATCACGGTGCCGTTCGCGCCCGAGGCGGCGGCCAGCGGCATCGGCCACACCGGCTTTCACCGCGCCTGCTGGTACCGGCGCGAATTCGACATGGCGCCCGGCGAAGGCCGCGTGATCCTGCACTTCGGCGCCGTCGACTACGCCGCGCGGGTCTGGGTCAACGGCCACCTGGTGGTCGAGCATGAAGGCGGACACACGCCGTTTTCGGCCGATATCACCGGCTCGCTGGCCGCCGACGGACCGCAAACGGTGGTGGTGCACGCGATCGACGATCCGCACGACCTGGCCAAGCCGCGCGGCAAGCAGGACTGGCTGGTCGAACCGCACTCGATCTGGTATCCGCGCACCACCGGCATCTGGCAGACGGTGTGGGTGGAACGGGTGGCCAGCACGTACATCCAGAAGCTGCGCTGGACCCCGATCTTCGACGGCTACGAAATCGGCTGCGAGATTTTCGCCTGCGGCGAGATCATGGACGACCTGTTCGTCGAGGTCAAGCTGTGGCACGGCGAGAACCTGCTGGCCGACGACCACTATAAACTGATCGGCCACGAGGCGAACCGCAAGATTGCCCTGTCCGATCCCGGCATCGACGATTCGCGCAACGAGCTGCTGTGGAGCCCGGAGCGTCCGACCCTGCTGACGGCCGAACTGACCCTGCACCACAACGGCCAGGTCTTGGATACCGTGCGTTCCTACACGGCGCTGCGCTCGGTGGCGATCACGCGCGACCGCTTCATGCTCAACGGCCGCCCGTATCCCTTGCGCATGGTGCTCGACCAGGGCTACTGGCCCGACACCCTGATGACCGCGCCGTCGGACGACGCCCTCCGGCGCGACGTTGAACTGGCCAAGGCGATGGGCTTTAACGGCGTGCGCAAGCATCAGAAGATCGAAGACCCGCGCTACCTGTACTGGGCCGACCGGCTTGGCCTGCTGGTGTGGGAAGAAATGCCGTCGGCCTACCGCTTCAGTTCCAAGGCGATCACCCGCATCGTGCACGAGTGGACCGAGGCCATCGAGCGCGATTACAGCCACCCGTGCGTGATCGTCTGGGTGCCGTTCAACGAGTCCTGGGGCGTGCCGAACCTGACCTCGACCCAGGCCCATCGCAACGCGGTCGAGGCGCTGTACCACCTGACCCGCACCCTGGACGGCACGCGTCCGGTGATCGGCAACGATGGCTGGGAAGCCTCGGCCACCGATATTCTGGGCATCCACGACTACGATGCCGATCCGGAGAAGCTGCGCTCGCGTTACGAGACGACCGAGCCGGCGCGCACCCTGTTCGACCAGCGCCGCCCGGCCGGCCGCATTTTGACGCTGGACGGCTTTCCGCACCGCGGCCAGCCGATCGTGCTCACCGAGTTCGGCGGCATTGCCTTCGACAAGAGCGCGACTGCGGAGCATACCTGGGGCTACTCGCGCGCCGACTCGGAAGCCGGTTTCATTGACCATTACCGGCGCTTGCTGGAAGTAGTCAATACGACCTTGCTGTTCAGCGGATTTTGCTACACCCAGTTCGCCGACACGTTCCAGGAGACGAACGGGCTGCTGTGCGCGGACCGCACCCCCAAGGTGCCAATCGAACAAATCAATGCGGCAACGCGCAATATTCAACCAGGAGAGTAAGCATGAACGACCAGCTACAAAACAGGGCTCCCGCCCACGCCCCCAAGGGAAGCGCCCTTGAAACCATCATCGTGTTCTGCCATCTGCGCTGGGACTTCGTGTATCAACGCCCGCAACACCTGCTTTCGCGCCTGGCCGAGCATTTCAAGGTGCTGGTGGTCGAGGAGCCGATCTTCCACGAGGGGGACAGTTTTCTCAAGAGCCGCCAGGTGGCGCCGAACCTGACGGTGTACCAGCCGCACACGCCGGTAGCAGCGCACGGTTTTCACGACGACCAGATTCCGCTGCTGCAGCCGCTGCTGGCCGAACTGGTGCCGGCCGGCGAAGACCCGATCGCCTGGTGCTACACGCCGATGGCGCTGCCGCTGCTGCAATCGGTTCACCCGCGCGTGGTGGTGTACGACTGCATGGACGAGCTGTCGGCGTTCAGGAACGCGCCAAAACAGTTGCTGCAGCGCGAAACGGCGCTGCTGAACCTGGCCGACGTCGTCTTCACCGGCGGGCCTAGCCTGTACGAGGCCAAGCGCGACCGCAATCCGAACGCGCACTGCTTCCCGAGCAGCGTGGACGTGAGCCATTTTTCCAAGGCGCTCGATCGCGCGCGCGTGCATCCGTCGCAAACCGGCCTGGCCACGCCGCGGCTGGGATTTTTTGGCGTGATCGACGAACGCTTCGATATCGACCTGCTCAAAGCCGTGGCCGACGCGCACCCGGAATGGCAGCTCGTCATGGTCGGCCCCGTGGTCAAGATCGATCCGGCCTCGTTGCCGAAAAGCAGCAATATTCACTACATGGGACAGGCTTCGTACGAGGAACTGCCGCCTTACCTGGCGGCGTGGGATGTGTGCCTGCTCCCGTTCGCGCTTAACGAGTCGACCAAGTTCATCAGCCCGACCAAGGTGCTGGAGTATATGGCGGCCGAGTTGCCGATCGTGAGCACCGCGATCACGGACGTGGTCAAGCCGTACGGCAGCATTGTCAGCATCGCCCATTCGCCGCGCGAATTCATCGCCGCGTGCGAAGACGCGCTGGCCATGAGCCCGGAACGGCGCGCGAAAATGGTCGACGACATGCGCGCCGTGGTCCAGCGCACCTCGTGGGCCGCCACCGCCGACCAGATGCGCGCGCTGCTGACCGCGCGGCCGGCCCAGGAACGGCACGATGGCGCCCTGGCGGGCACGAATGCGGCCAGCGTCAATCCGCTGCGCGCAACGGCCGCCACGCAAAAGTACAACTGCGTAATCGTCGGCGGCGGGCCGACCGGGCTGTCGGCGGCCTACCATCTGGGCAAGGATGCGATCCTGCTCGACAAGAACCCAACCCCGGGCGGCTGGTGCCGCTCGATCGAGGACCGCGGCTTCACGTTCGACTACGCGGGCCACATCATGTTCTCGAACGACCCGTATGTGCTCAAGCTGTATGACAAGCTGCTGGGCGATAACCTGCACTGGCAGAACCGCGAAGCCTGGGTCTACAGCAAGGACGTGTACACGCGTTATCCCTTCCAGGGTGCGCTGTACGGCTTGCCGCCCAAGGTGATCACCGAGTGCATCGTCGGCGCCATCGAAGCGCGCTACGGGGTGGAGAAGGAGACGCAGAAGGCGTCCGCATGCGACCTGGCCAAGCCGGTCGAGGATTGCTGCGCCGATGGCGGCGTCGAACTGCCGGCGGGCGCGCAGGGCGAGACGGCAGTCGCGGCGGCACCAGCCAAGCCGGGCAACTTCGAGGAATTCATCTACAAGGTGTGGGGCGCGGGCATTGCGAAGCATTTTGCCATTCCATATAACAAAAAACTGTGGACGGTGCCGCTGACGGAAATGGAAACGTCCTGGCTCGGCGGGCGCGTGCCGCTGCCGGATTTGGCCGAGATCATCGAAGGGGCGCTCGAACCGGTCGGCAAACCGATGGGCCCGAACGCGCGCTTCGGTTATCCGCTCAAGGGCGGCTTCCAGGCGCTGGTCAGCGGCTTCCTGCCGTTCATCGAAGGCAAGGTCGAGCACAATGCCGAGGTGACGCAGGTGCTGCCAAGCGAGAAGACCGTGGCGCTGGCGGACGGGCGCCGCATCCGCTACGAGCACCTGATCAGCACCATGCCGCTGCCGGAACTGGTCCGGATGATCGGCCAGGAAGCGCCGGAAGAGGTGCGCATGGCTGCCAAGGGGCTGAACCACATTTCGATCCGCTGCGTCAACCTGGGCATCAACCGCGCCAATATCACGGACAAGCACTGGATTTACTATCCGGAAGAAACGATTTTCCATCGTATTTTCGTGCAGGGCAATGCCAGCCCGCACTGCAATCCGCCCGGCGGCTTTGGCCTGACTTGCGAGATTTCCTACTCGCCATGGAAACCGCTGCCGCTCGATGGCGATGCCCTGATTCAACGCTGTATCGAGGATTGCATCGCGGTCGGCATCATCGATGCGAGCGATGAAGTGATCGTCTCCAACCAGGTCGACATGCCGTATGCCTATGTGGTCTACGACCACGCTCGCGCCGCCAACGTGGCGACGGTCAAGGAATGGCTGGCGCGGCACGATATCGTGCTGTCCGGACGCTACAGCGAGTGGGAGTACTACAACTCCGACCACGCTTTCATCGCCGGCAAGAAGGCGGCGGAAGCGGTGCAGGCAGCCGCTGCCGGCGCCAGCCGCAGCGCGGCCGCCGAGTAACCTGGTAGTGGCCGCCATCCGTATCCGGATGGCGGCATGAAGCGTTCCTTTTCGGGCAGATTTCCTATGAGAGACCTTGTAACTGGCCGGCCACGGCAAGCCCGGCCTGGCGCCCGGGGCGCCTTGTGAGCGCGCGCCGAAGCGAGCAGGCGCTGATCGAGGCGGTGGGACGGGGCGAGCCGCATGCGTTCGATGCCCTGGTGGCGCCGTACCGGCGCCGCCTGTTCCTGCTCGCGCTTAAAATCGTGCGCGACCCGGCCGATGCCGACGACGTTGTGCAGGACACCCTGATCCTGGTGTACGGCTCGCTGGGCACGTTTCGCGCGCAGTCCTGTTTTTACACCTGGATGTTCCGTATCGCCTACAACTGCGCCCTCGGATTCCTGGCGCGCCGCAAGCGCCTGTTGCCCGACGAGTCCGGTGTACTGGACGACTGGCGCAGCGCGGAATGGGTCGTGTGCGAGAGCGCCGATCCCGAAAAGGCGCTGGCCGGCAAGCAAATGGCCGCGGCCATCGATGCCGCGCTCGACGCCATGGTTCCCGAGCACAAGACCGCCATCCTCCTGCGTGAGCTGGCGGGGATGAGCTATGGGCAGATTGCCGCCACCATGCTGTGCCCGGTGGGGACGGTGCGCAGCCGGATTGCCAGCGCCCGCGTGGCGATTGCGGGCAAGCTCAAGCGGCGCGGCTTCGCTTGCGGTCAAGCCTGACCCTGCCTTGGAAGAGTCCGGTCCCGATCATTCAAGCAAGCGGTGCAGCGCGGCAACCTCCAGCGCCGGGGGCGCGGCCGGCGCTTCCCAGCCTCCCGCGCGCCCACCGTCATCGACATAGGGGCGGCAGTCGACCGGCACATCGATCAGGAACGTGGTGCCGGTCTGCGCCGCGCTGTCGACGGCCACGCTGCCGCCGTGGCTCTCCGCCGCGCGCTTCACGAATGGCAATCCGATGCCCCAGCCTGCCTGCCCCGGCACCTGCCGTTCGCGCCGCAGATAATCGAAGATGCGCCCGCGTTGCTCCGCGCTGAGCGGATTGCCGGTGTTGTGGACGGTCAGCAGGATGTTCCCGTGGGATGTGCTCAGTTCGATGCGAATCGGGCCGCCATCGCCATATTTCATTGCATTGGCGACAAGGTTTTCCAATGCCCGGCGCATGGTATCGCGGCACCACCAGCCCTCCACGCCAATGGCGACCATTTCCAGCGCGGCGGGATAGCGGTCGGCGAACTCGCGCTGAACGAGCAGGATCAGTTCGCGCATGTCGAAGCGGCTCAGCTGCAGCGGCAGCCGTTCGCCGCGGTGCGTGGTGAGGGCGTCGAGCACTTCGCCGACCATGGCTTCAAGGCGGGCCGCGTTGGCGGCGATTTTTTCGCCCAGGCGTTTGGCCTGCGCCAGGTCGTCGGCCACCCCGATCAGCTGCGCCCCGTTGGCGATCACGGCCAGCGGCGTGCGCATGTCGTGCGACAGGGCGGCGGCCATCTTGTGGCGCAGGTCTTCATGGATCGAGGTGAACTCGCGCACCGCTTCGCGGATGGCGGTGTTGATGGAGCGGTCGATGATGGTCCAGTCGGCGGGACTGAGCGCGAGCCCGTGCGTGTCGCAGACCTCGCCGAGCGCCTCGCGGAACAGCTGGTATTCATGAATGAGCTGTTCGGCGCCGAAATTGGTCATGCGCGCGCGTTCTCCACCGTGCGCGGCGGCGGCGGTGGTGTGGCTGGTCGCGTCCTGGCGCGGGTAGTCGGGCGTGAGCGCCTGAATCAGGTTGCTGTAAAAGGAGGGCAGGGTATTGATCAGGATGGGTCTGCGCAGCGCGCGGGCGGTACTGATGTGGCTGCGCACCAGTGTTTCCCAACGCTCCAATACGGCAGCCCTGATTCCTTCCAGCGCCACCGATACCGCGGACAATGTCCGCGCGCCAGTGTTTCGATCCGTCGCCAGTGCCATCTCATCCCCCCATGGTTCGTCTAACGCCTTGTCCGGGTGTTTCTTTTCACATGGTGCAGTGAAATGAACGGGACAAA
The DNA here is from genome assembly GCF_030846505.1 of Massilia pseudoviolaceinigra. Taxonomy (NCBI): domain Bacteria; kingdom Pseudomonadati; phylum Pseudomonadota; class Betaproteobacteria; order Burkholderiales; family Oxalobacteraceae; genus Massilia; species Massilia pseudoviolaceinigra. Next base: position 281,759 of record NZ_JAVCWL010000002.1, read on the forward strand.
TTTTTCGTTAACAAGGGTACTGCATTTTGGCGATGCGGGACAGACGGGTGCAAGCGTGCCGCGCCCGGCGCCGGCGCGGCACGCGTCAAGCAAGGCAGCTAGGTCAGCGCCGTATCGAGGATGGTCATCAGGATAAAGCCGGCCACCAGCGCGATACTGGACACCTTGCCATTGCCGTGGCTGTGCGACTCGGGGATGACGTTATTTACAATCACAAACAGCATCGCGCCGGCGGCGAGGGCCAGGCCGCCGGGCAGCATGCCGGTTGCCACGCTGAACATCGCGGCGCCGAATGCGGCGGCCAGCGGCTCGACCAGCCCGCTGGCGGCGGCGAACAGCACCGACGTCATGCGGCTGTTGCCGGCCGTGCGCAGGGCCAGCGCCACGACCAGGCCCTCCGGAATGTCCTGGATCGAAATGGCCGTGGCCAGGGTGCGCGCATCGCCCGCATCCGGCCCGGCGAAGGCGACGCCGATGGCCAGGCCCTCGGGAATATTATGCAGCGCGACTGCCGCCACGAACAGCCACGCGTGCTTGACCGATGCGCTGACCCGGCGCTCGTCGAGCAGCGTTTGGGAATTGTGGCCCACCACCTTTTCCAGCAACAGGATCAGCACGGCGCCGATCGCGATGCCGGTGCCGACAATGGCGCTCGACGCCATTGCGCTGCCGCCGTTGGCGCGCGCTGCCGCCAGCGCGGGCACGATCAGCGAAAACGCGGTCGCGGCCAGCATCACGCCGGAGCCGAAACCGAGCATGGCGTCATAGGTGCGCTTGCCGAAACCGCGTGCGCACAGGACCGGCAGCGCGCCGATGGCCGTCGCCAGCGCCGCCGCTCCACCGCCGGCGAGTGCGCCGCGCAATGCCGCGCTCATGTCCCGGGACGGGTTCAGCATCGCCGCGAGCAATACCACGCTGGTTCCCAGAAGGAGAACGGCGCCGATTGCCCAACGGCGCTCAAGGACCCGGCCAAGGCGTGCACCAAAGCGCATTCTGTCGGCAGATAATTCCATGTGCACTCTCACTTGGCTGGTCAATCGGGCTCGGTCACGCGGGCATGCCTGGCCGCTCAGACCGGGGCGCCGCCACGCGCGCCCAGTTCGGCGCCGGTGACCGGGTCCGCGGTCGGATCGGACTGGGTGCGCAGCGCCGTCTTCTTGAGCAGGGCGATGTCGCTTTCCGGCAGAACCACGCCGGCGCTGCCGTCACCGCCATCGACCGCCGCCTGTTTCTCGCGGTCCGACACGTAGTTCCAGTTCTCGCCCCGGTTCCAGGAACCGCGCATTTCGCCCTCGCCCTGCGACATATTGAAATACACGCTGTCAAAGCGCGGATCGCCCGCCTTTTTCCCCGGAGGGAAATTCGGTTCGATCGCGTACAGTGCTTTCTCGAACGACTTCTGGTGGGCGATCTCGCGCGTCATCAGAAAGCCCAGCGCTTCTTTCACGCCCGGGTCTTCGGTGAGATTAATAAGCCGTTCATAGACAATTTTTGCGCGCGATTCGGCTGCGATGTTCGAGCGCAAATCGGCGGTCGGCTCGCCCATGGTGTCGATATAGGCGGCCGTGAACGGAACGCCGGCCGAATTGATGAGCGGTGCACCGCCGCCATATACCACCTGCGTTAAGTGACTGTCATTGCCGGCACCGGTAATCTTGCGGTACAGATCGCCCTCTTTATCGACGCCTTCAGCCAATTGGCCTTTTGCTCCCTTGTTGAGCATGACGACGATATTGCCGATCACTTCCAGATGGCTCAGCTCTTCGGTGGCGATATCGAACAGCATGTCCTTTCGTCCCGGATCATCCTCGGCCAGAGCTTGTGTGAAGTAGCGGCAGGCGGCCGCCAATTCGCCCTGGGGACCGCCGAACTGTTCCAGCATCAGATTGGCCAGCCCCGGATTCGGTTCGCTGACCCGGACGGTGTATTGCAAGCGCTTGTTATGTGCAAACATGTGAACTCCTCGAAGTGAATGGATCCGGACCCGCCGGCGCTGTTACGCCAAACGGGAATGGATAAATCGCAGCGGCCCGATACAGCGATAACGATTCCCACACCTCGAACCGGTTTCCGCCATTTCGCGGCAATGACTGGCTAAGTGAAATGCTTAACCAAGACCCATGTTAAGCAGGTGGAAGAGTTGAAGCGGTAAGAGAAGTTATTGAGGCGGTGTAGGAGTTCGCGCCGTTTTATTGCCACTTTTTGGGCGCGATGTGGCAGCCCGGTTTGCGCCGCAGCGGCGGGCGGCGTTGTCGACGTTGAGGACGGGGAACGCATCGCTTTGCACTGATGGCCAGTGCAAAGCGGGCTGGGCAACCCGGGAAGGGCGGGCCGCCGCAAAGCGGCGAGCAGGGGAGGGAGATGCGGATAGCGCGGTGCCGGAACGGGGGGTCAGCAACTTCCTTTGGTGTCCATCAGCAGGCAACTGTGTTCCAGGTCCTTCTCCGTCGCCATGCCCTCAGGCCCGGCGGCGCCGGGTGGCGCGACACGGATCGACACCATCTTCCCTGCGTTCACTTCAAACAGAACACGGTCGTGACCGCGCTGCTGCATGACGATAAAGACACCCTCTGGGGCGGTGGAGTGCGGGCGTACAGGCATACATTTTCCTTTCGGGTTATCGGGCGTGGAGTCGCGCAGCCAGGGCTGCCGTCGGGGGATGTCGCTTGCGCCAGTCGCGCTCTCGCGTGTGCTTGCGCTCCCCGATTCCATCTCTGCAAATTGCGGGCCAGGAGCAAAACCGCGCCAACTCTGGCGGTTCTCCGGCGCATACACCCATAGCGCTTGCTGTCGCGTATCGGTTGACATGTAAATGACATGATCCAGTAACACGTAAGCGGCGGCTGTCCATGAAGCAGTGACACGGGTCGCCCTCGACTTGAAACGTCTGGTAACAAACTAGTCCGGGCGGCAGGCGTTTCTTCTGAGCCTGGCAGGCCAATTGCAGTATCATCAGCGCTCACAAATAGTAATAGAAAGATAAAAATGCGTTTTTCTCAAGGTTTCTTCGTGCGCGGCTCGGTTGCCGGCTTATGCTTGCTGCTCATGTCCGGCTGCGCGACCCGTTCCATTTCGGATTCCGGTTATCCGGACAGGCCGAGCGGTTACGGCCGGCCGGCGAGTTCGCAGTACCGCGGCGAACTGACGGAATTTAACGTACTCGGCATTCAGCCCACTGCGGTGGTAACGGAAGAAGCGATTCGCGAGGCATTGGATAAGCGCCAGAAAATGACGCTCGCCAAAAACAGTCCGGTCATGCTGGTGCAATCAGGTGCATTGATTCCCGACGAAGCGATGGTCAAGGTTTTTTCGCAATACTATCAGCCGATCGTTTTTAGCGGAGTCCCCGAGGAAGGGCAGGGCAGGATCAATTACGCCGGCCACCTGCGCCTGGCGGCGGCGCGCAGCGGTAGTGAAAAACTGATGGTGTACTGGGGCATCCTGGAATCGGGCCGCGAAAACATGTCCACCAAGGTGGTGTCGTGGGTTCCCATTCTCGGCGCGCTCGTTCCGGACGAGAACCAGCACATGCGCATTCGCCTGAAGGTGGCGCTGGTCGATGTCCGCACCGGGCAGTGGGAAATGTTTTCGCCAGAGCCGTTCAAGGATGTCGACTTCAGCTCGCGCGGCTCGCGTGCAGCGGTTGACCAGGCCCAGGTCGCCCTGTTGAAAGAACAGGCCTATCGCGCGGCCGTGACCCAGCTGTTTTACAAGTTCTCCAGCTGATCGAGGTCGTTCTCCGCCTTGGGTGGCTGCGCCAGCACCCACATGAAATACAGCGCCTTGGCCGCCTTCGCGCGGCTGACCAGTGCCTGCGGCGCCAGGAGGCGCCCGTTGACCATGCGCCCGCGCGCGATGCCGTCCTCGGACCGGATCAGGCCAAGTTCATAGGCATCCCTGAGCTTGTCCGCATACCTCGCGGGCACCTCGTCGGTGTCGCCCAGTTGCTTCCAACGCAGCAGCGGATAGTACATCGCCCCCTGTGCGCCCATGTCGAGGTTCGGATCGTAGCCCGGTGCGCCCGGCACCACCGTTTTGCCATTGTACGCAGTCATGTAGCGCGGCCTGTCGGCGAACCTGGCGTGATAGGCGTCGGCCAGGATGGCGCCCATCGCCGCGCGCGACAGCGGACCGCCGGCATGGCCCGGCAGCGACGCGCCAGGAATACCCATCAGCCGGCACAGCGCTTCGATGAATTCGTGCGTCTGCATGACCGCGGCGGGATTGACGTTGCCGCCCGCATCCTTGCGCAAGGCGCCCAGTTGCAGCAGCTTTTCGAACTGGTTGCGGTAGTACGCACCGTCGCCGCTGGCGATGTCGTTGGCCACTTCCGGCTGCAGCGCTGACCAGTCGCCGGCGGCGATGGCTTCGCGCACCTCGCCTTTCAACAGCGCGGCCATGCCGGCGGCCACCGGGTCGCCCGCCTTGCCGATCCGCGCCAGCTCGGTGGCGACGATGCGCGCGTATTGTTTGGACAGCGCTTCCTTGAAGTGCGTGCCATCGATCTTGTTGGCCGGGTGGCCATTGGCGAAACTGCCGTCGTTGGTTTTGCCGGGCGTTTCGCCGGCCTCGATCGACATCACCATCGCCCTGATGGCGGAAACGCCGCTCTGGTTGTAATACTCGACACTGCGCGTATTCAGATCGACCACCGTAACCTGATGCTTGGCGCCGAGCTTTTTCAACAGATCGGGAAAGCGGCGCCTGGTGAAGGAATTGACGTACGCCTCGCCCGGCTTCATCTGGCCATTCACGCGCGACATGGGCGTGACCAGCACCGGCACCATGCCGCGCGCGCGGATCGCCGGCAGGTACACCTGCGTGAGCATGGCCTCGTACATGGTTTCGGTGGCGCCGCGCCCGAAGCGCCGCGTTGCGTCGTCGCTCTCGTCGTTGTGGCCGAACTGGATCATCACGATGTCGCCCACATGGCCGGCCAGCAGCAGGTCGTTCAGGCGTCCTTCGCTGTACGCCGAGCGAAACGATCGCCCGCCCATTGAATAGTTCACCACCCGCACCCTGGCAGGGTCGAACAGCTTGTCGAACACCTGGCCCCAGCCGCTCATGGGCGCTTCGTCGAAGGTGTAGGATTTGACGGTGGAATCGCCCAGGGTGAAGATCGTCGGCAGAACACCGGCGGGCCGCGCTTGCGGCGCGATCGGCGTCAGGACGATTTCCGCCATCCCGACCGGCGTATCGGGACGCGCCGGCTCGATCTCGATATCGATGAATGGCTGGCCGTTGACGTAGCGGTAGGACCACTCCTTGCCGCTGGCGACAACGCGGGTGTGGTTTGGCATCAGCTCGGCCGCGTCCCAGAACACGCGTCCGAGCAGGCGGCTGGTCTGCATGCCGGACACCGACACCGTGGTGTCTTGCGCATCGGAGGTGGTGCGCACCCGGATCGCGTAAGCGCCCGGCGCCGCCTTGATGCGGAACGCCATGCCGAAGTTGTTGTAATGGAGGCCCTCGAATTTGTTCTCCGCCATGAACCTCGGCTCGCTGATGAAGAAGCCCTTGCCGTCGCTGCGGATCTGCGCGGTGTGGACCGTACGCGCCGGCTGCGCGCCGGTCTGGCTGACGAAGCCGAAGCCACGCGCTTCGTCGAACAGCGGAGCGCCTTGCGCATCGTTCCACGGCACGCTGACGGCGCCGGGCTGGCGCTGGCTGGTGAAGTTAAAGCGCAGTTCCGAACTCGCCTGCGCCGCCGGCGCAAGCCAGAACACGCAGGCCGCCACGGCGGCGGCGCATGCGCGCGCAATGCCGCTGATGGGGACAATAGTTAATGTGTACATGGTGTCGATCTTACCTATTTTGGCAACAACAGTTAGTCACCTTGTTCTGCGACGCGCGCCGCATCGTCCGGGAAGGGCAGCAGGCGCTTGCCGCAGTCGATGCCCTTGGCGCCGGGAGGGTTGACCTGGCCGGCCAGGCGCGCGAAGTCGATCTTCATCATCGGGCCGCCGTCCACCACCACGTCGTCGAGCGTGAGCCGCAGGGGGCGTTTTTCGTCGTAACCCTGCAGGATCACGTTGCGTCCCGGCGTGAGGCTGTGCACATGCTCCATGCGCACCTCCTGGTAGTCGGGAATCAGGTCGCCCGGCGGTGCGGGCACGTAGTTGGTATCGATATACAGCGGCCACTGCACGTTGCGCAGGCATACATTGCGGTAGACGATGCCCTTGACTACGCCGCCGCGCCGGTCGTTGCTCTTGATGCGCAGGCCGGACGTGGTGCCGTCCATGTCGAGATCCTCGACCAGTACGTTGCGCACGCCGCCATTGGTCTCGCTGCCGATCGACATGCCGTGGCCGCTGTAGAAGCGGTTGTGCAGGATCGAGATGTTCTCGGACGGGCCGTTGTGGCCCGCCTTGATCGCCACGTTGTCGTCGCCGGTGCGGATATGGCTGTGCGCGATGGTGACATTGCGCGAGGAGCCGGGATCGATGCCGTCGGTATTGCGCGCGTCGTGCGGCGTGTCGATGCGGATGCCCCACGCGGTAAAGCCGTCGACCCGGTTCATCGCCACATGGAAGTTGGCCGCATTGCGCAGGGTGATGCGGTGCATCGTGAACTCCTGCGAGCGCTCGAGCTGGATCAGGCGCGGCACGTTCTGGCGCAGCTTTTCCTTTTGCGCGCGGCGCGCGATCTGCCACCAGGTCTCTGGCTTGCCGTCGATGCGCTGGCCGCCCTGGCCGTCGATGCTGCCGTCGCCCATGATGCCGGCGCCGCTGATGCCATCACCGGTGATGAATGGGCGGCAGCCGGTGCCGGCTGCATCGATGGTGCCGCAGGTATTGCGGCCACGGTCGAACAGTGCCGGATCGGTACTGGCGAACAGCGTGGCGCCGGCGTCGACCACCAGCGTCACGCCGCTCCTGAGCGTCAGCGGGCCGGCGGTAAAGGCGCGTTTGTCGCCCTGCGCCGCCAGATGCAGCGCGTGGCCCGGTTTGCATTTGTCGATGGCGGCCTGGATGCGCGGCGCGTCGTCGCGGCCGGGCAGGGCGGGTTCGGCCAGCAGCACCGCGCACGCGGGCGGCAGCGTTGGCTCGCGCACGGTGCGGGTGTCCTGCGCGTGCGCCGCGCCGCACAGGGCCAGCGCGGCTGCCGCCAACGTGCGCAGGCAATGCGCGCGAGCGCGCCTCGCAGCCAATTCGCTCATCTTCATGTGACTCTCCAGTGATTGTTCCTGGCCTGCCAGAGGCAGTGCGCGGGTCCGGGTACCTCGCGTACCCGGTGCCGTCGGACCAGTGCCGCGCGCAGTTCGGGGCTGGGGTCGTCCGGTTGGAAAGTGAGCGTCGGGATGCTTGCGCATACCTTTGACGCATCGCTGATCATTCGATCAGGATCGAGGTTAGCAGATGCGTGTGAAAATGGCCACTCCCGGCACGCCGGATGGAAATTATCGTCAGCGCGTTGGTGGATTTCATCAGCGCGGCGAGGGCCGGTCCCCCGCGCTCTGTTTGCCGCTGTCTTTACAGGTCGACCTTCACGCTCAGCTTAATTGTGCGCGGCGCACCGGCGGCCAGCCGTCCGCCGGCGCCGGCCCAGTACTGTTTGTCGCCGAGGTTCTCGACGTTGGCCTGCCAGGTTGTGCGTTTGCCCATGGTCTGGTTGACGTAGCGCGCGCCGGCGGTCCACAAGGTGGTGCCGCCCAGCCAGGCCTGGTTGAGGTCATTGACCGGACGGCGGCCCGTGTAATACATGCCGCTGTTAAGCGACAGGCCGGGCACGGCGTCGTCGAAGGCATACGAGAGAAAGGCGCTGGCGGTCTGCTTCGAGGCGTTTTCCGGCAGCTTGCCGTTGTAGCTGGCGTTGATGTCGGCGAATTCCGGCTGCAGGAACTGGGCCGACGTTTGCCACGCCAGCTGGCGCGTCAGCTGGCCCTGGGTCGCCAGCTCCACGCCACGGTAGTGCTGCTCGCCGTCGGCCACGAACAGGTTGGCGGCGTTGGTGTAGTAGCCGGGACGGTCGATGTCGAACAGCGCGGCCGACAGCAGGGTGCCGCTTGCGGTGCGCCAGCGCATGCCCAGTTCCTTCTGCTTGCTCACCCCGGGCGCCATGCGTTCACCCTGGTTGACGGTGCCGGCCGGGCCAGGCTCGCCTTCCTCCAGCCCTTGCGCGGCGGAGGCGTAGAAAGACAGATCGGCCAGCGGCTTGTAGATCACGGCCGCCATTGGCGTGGTTTTGCTGGCCGCGTAGTCGTTCGCGCCTTGCGCGCTGCGGTAGCGCACCTTGCGTGCACCGGCGATGAGCTGCCACTGGCTTGACAGTTCCATGCGATCGATGGCGTACAGGCCGTCGTCGCGCGTTTCGAGGGCGGCGGTGGTCGGGTTGGCCGGGCGCGCGGACCAGGTGATGCCGCCGATCGCGACCGGGTCGTACAGGTTCTGCGCGGCGACCGCGTAGTTGCTCTGGTAGATCGGGTCCTGGGTCTTGTTGGTGCGGCTGACGCCAACCGTCATCTCGTGCTTGATGGCGCCGGTGCTGGCGGTGCCGAACAGCTCCGCGCGCACGATATCGGAATCGACCACGCTGTGTTGCGAATTGCCGGCGATGCGGCCGGCGCCCGTCGCCACGGCGGCGGCATTCGTGAAGCGGAAAATCGCCAGGTTGCGTTCGCGCGCCACCTGCGAGCGGCCGCCTTCGAGCGTGAGCGCCCAGCCCTCGGCCAGCGCGTAGTCGGCACGCAGGGCGACACTTTTGCTGGTGGCGTCGAATTTGGCGATGTCCGGGCCGACCAGGCGCGCCGGGTCCACCGCGCGCGGCAGGGCGATTACGCCATTGACGGCGGCGGGCAGCGCCACGCCCACTTCTTCGGTGATCTTGCGGCGGTCGTATTCCAGGTCCGCCTTGAGCAGCAGGCGGCTGTCGACGCGCCAGTCCAGCGCGGCCGAGGCAAAGCGCCGGCTGCCGTCGCCGACGTTGTCGAGGAAGCTGCCCAGCGCACCACCGGCCGCGTTGATGCGCACGCCGAATTGCTGCTGCCCGCCGAGGCGGCGGCCGATATCGACATTGGCAATCGCGGTGCCATGGTCGTCCAGTTTCAGGCCGGCGCTGGTCAGGGGAGCCGTGCCGGCACGCTTGGTGACGAAGTTGACCACGCCCGCCGGCGAGGTAAAGCCGTAGTACAGCGCCGAGGCGCCCTTGAGCACTTCGACGCGCTCCTTGTTCTCCATCGGCACCTGCGAGAAATTCATGACCGGTACCGAGCCATTCAAGCGGTAGTTGGTGCGGTTTTCGACCGCGATGCCGCGGATGACCAGCTGGTCCCAGGTGTCGCCGCCGTTCTGCTGGCGCGTTACGCCGGCCGTATTGCGCAGCGCGTCGTACAGGCCGGCGGCGGCCTGCAGCTCCAGCACCTCGCGCGTGATGACGTTGACGGTGGAGGGCACGTCCATCACGTTCGCTCCGCGAAAGCTCCCCGCCGACACCGAGTTCGGCACGAAGCCCTGGGCGCGCACGGCCGTGATGGTGACCGCTTCCACCACGCCGCCGTCGCCGGTCTGGGCGATTGCCTGGACTTGGACACAGGCGAGGGAAACAGCGAAGCAGAGAGGGCGAAGGCGGGGTGAGGTCATGGTGAAACTTTCAAGAGGTCGTACAAAAGCCCAACATTTTATGCTAAATGAGAATCATTAGCAATTAAGTGGGCCTGGCTCCGATCCACGCCGGCGGCTTGGTATACTGCCCGGATTTATACGTACAGGGTTATATGATGGCGCAACCGCTGGAACTGCGCGCACACGCGCTGCAGTGCTTACTTGAACCCGATCCCGGCACCAAGACCGCGCTCATTGCCGCGCTGGCGCAGGCGCATCTGGCCGCCGACTGGGTGGTGGACAATGGCGCCGCATTCGACGTAACGCGTCCGATTCCCGGCCGGCCGGAGCGTCCGCCGCTGGTGCCGCCACGCCTGGTGGGGCGGCGTTCGATGGTGACGGTGGAAGGGCGCGCGATGCTGGTTCATTCCCTGGCCCACATCGAATTTAACGCGATGAACCTGGCGCTCGATGCGCTCTGGCGCTTCCCGAACCTGCCTGCGGCGTATTACACCGACTGGCTGCGTGTGGCAAAGGAGGAGGCGTATCACTTCTCGATGCTGGCCGCGCATCTGCAGCTGCTCGGTTACCAGTACGGCGACTTCCCGGCGCACGACAGCTTGTGGGAGATGGTCGAGAAAACCAAGGGCGACGTGGTGGCGCGCATGGCGCTGGTGCCACGCACGCTGGAGGCGCGCGGACTCGATGCGATTCCGCCGTTGCGCGCCAAGATCGCGCAGGCGGGCGACATGGCGGCGGCAGCGATCCTCGACATCATCTTGCGCGACGAGGTGGGCCATGTGGAGATCGGCAACCGCTGGTACCGCTATCTGTGCGATCAGCGCGGGCTCGATCCGCAGACGGCGTACGCCGAACTGGCGCTGCGCTACGAAGCGCCTGTACTCAAGGGGCCCTTCAATCTCGACGCGCGGCGCCGGGCGGGGTTTACCGAGGCGGAGCTGGTGGATTTCTCGTAACGCTGGTTTCCATCATCGCACCCGCCATGGCGCTGCCGATGGAACTGCCGCGGCAATTGCGCCGCAGAACGCCGGGCCACTGCCGGGAGACGCGCTTAGCGCATCTTGAGCATGTCGGCCAGCGACCACTTGAGCGGCGCGCCCGCGGTGTCGGTGATGGTGGTCAGCTCGCCGAAGATGCGGCCCTGGACGTTATCGGGCAGGCGCACGAAGGCCGTGTTGCCGACAGCGTCATCGCCGTGAACGAAGCCCCAGGTAAAAAATTTGATGGCGGCTACGGTGTTGTCAGGCTTGCTGCTGACCAGCGGGACGATGGCAAAGGTGCTGGCCGTGATCGGCCAGCTGCCTGCACCCGGCTTATCGGTCAGCATTTCTTCGTAGGCGCCCTTGGTCGCCCAGCCGCTATTGTTCATCGCCGAGGAAAAGCCGGCACCGGTCGGGGCGACGAACTTGCCGTCGCGGTTTTTCAGCATGGCGAAGTTCAGTTTGTTCCTGGTGACATACTGGTAGTCCACGTAGCCGATCGTGCCTGCCGTCTGCTTGAGCGCCGCCACCACGGATGCGCTGCCCTTGACGGGCGTCGTTCCCGCTGCCCAGGCAATGCTGTAGTTGCTGCCAAAGGCGGCTTTCCAGTCAGGACTGCTTTTGCTGAGGTAATCGGTGAAGTTGAACGTGGTGCCCGAGCTGTCCTGACGGGTCACGACCGTGATCGGCAGGGCAGGCAGGGCCAGTCCTGGATTGAGGGCCTGCACCTTGGGATCGTTCCATTTGGTGATTTTCCGGCTGAAGATGTCGGCCAGGAGCTCGCCGGTCAATTTGAGCTGGCCGCTGGCGACGCCAGGCACGTTGACGATCGGCACGATGCCGGAGACGGCAGTCGGGAAGCAGAGCAGTTTGCTCGCCTTGCGTTCATCCGTGGACAGGAAAACGTCGGTAGCGCCGAAATCCACTTTGCGGCTTTTGACTTGCTGTAAGCCCTCCGTCGAACTGCTGGACTGGTAGCTGACACCCACTTGGGCGTACTTGCTGTACGCGGCGGCCATCGAGGTGTACAGGATTTCCGCGGCCGACGAGCCGGCGCCCGACAACTGGTTCTGGGCATAGGTGGCGGGGGACAGGACGACAAGGGCGGCAAGGATGATTTTATTTTTGAATGACATATCGGTCTTCCGTATTCGGCTTTACATATCAGGGGGTACGCACGGCATCGACGCCCGGGCATCGATGTGCCTGGGCGAGCGGGAAACAGGGCGCGGGAAAGTCGCTTCTCTCAGGCTACGCCAAGCGTAACGCGGGAATGTCGCAAGTGATGGACGCGGCGCATGGCCGGGACCGGAACGGAGCGGTTGCAGTGCTGCTGGCACGCTGGCCAGCCACCTATGGGCAAGTGACTTCTAACAATAAACAATTCTACACGGAAATAAATAAAAAAGGGTTGTGAACGCGGCTTTAGAAGAAAAGCTCGGAATTGCGCGCTATTGGCGGCATTATAAGGCAAGACTGCGAGCGTGGTGAGGGATGTAAAGACGCAATGTTGTCATTTAAATCACCTTGTCTCGGCTTTGCCTTGGCTAAAAGTTACTTCTTTGTGTAGCAGAAAATGCTGCGATCCGCTTCAGTTCGAGGAGTACGCCAGGCGTGCACAGGCCGGGACTGCCGCCGCGGCCATGGGGCAGCAGGCCGACAGCCTGGCGCCAACGGTCGGCGTGTTCAAGCTGGCCGGCGCGCACGTTGCAACGCGTCAGGCGGCTGCGGCGTCGCTCGCTTCGTCGTCGCCTTCGCCTTCTTCCAGAGCGTCGTCGGCCTTGAATTTGAGCTGCGCGGCGCTGCAGGCCGAGATGTCGAGGTCGTCGCGGATACCCTTGTAGGTCGAGATATGCAGCTTGCCGTCGGGGTGCGCGTACAGGTAACGCACGTCGACCAGGGCGCCGACCGGGGGAATGTCGAAATTCGATGAAATGGTGACCTTGCCCATGTCGAGCTTGGCGCCATCGGCGTCGAACACCACCACGTGCACGCTGCGCTTGCCCTTGGCCACCTGGTCGACCACGAAGGTGCCGGTTTCGTAAAACACGTGCTTGAGCGCGTCGCCGCCCGAGGCCGGCCGGCCGTGCGCGTAAGTGGCGTCCTTCCTGCGAAAGACCACGCCTTCACCGCGCTGTTGGCGGATGCGCTCGAAGGCCTCGGTCTTGGCCGCCGTGCCGCTGTAGACGGGTGACACCGACACATTCGCGCCGGGCTTGAGAGCCTGCGTGAGCAGCGCGTGGCGTTCCACGAAGCCGACTTCATGCAGCTTGCGTCCGCCCAGTTCGAGGATGTCGAACATGCTCAGGCGCGGGCCGGGCAGCGCTTCGCCATCGAGGATGGTGCCGGCGGGCAGGGCCGACAGGTCGGCCACCACGCCCAGCGGCAGCGGCGCCGGAAAACCGTTGCGCTTGCTCCCGACCACTTCGCCCTGCGCCTTGACCGACACCATGCGCCGGTGGCCATCGTCTTTTTCCTGCATCACCCAGTCGTCGTCCCGCAGCAGCTTGGTGGCGTGCTCGTCGGCGATGGGGTTGAGCAGCTGCGGCAGCACGCCGGTGAAGTCCGATTCCAGATCGGTGCCCTGGTAAGGCACGCCGGCCTCGTCCGGGCTGTAGCCTCCCTTGAGCTTGGTTCTGACGAGAGTGTCGTAGATGCCCTTCGCTTCGGCGTAGGGCAGGGGCGTGGCGGTCTTGGCCTGGTGGGCCAGCGCGCTGCCGCGCCGTCCGTTGCGGCCGTACACCATCCAGCCGCCCTCGACCGGGTCGAGGTGGCAGTGGTATTCCTTGTCGGTCGAGCCCTTGGTCTGGTACAGCGAGACTGATTCTTTTTCCATTCCGTTCCTGTGATGTTCATTCAACCGTTGCGCCGGCGTCAGCCGTGTTGCGCGCCTTGCCGGCACCGATGGTAAGATCGCGCCATGACAAATACACTTGCCCCAACCCTGCCGCCGACCCTCGTTCACACCATGCGCATGCCGATCCGGTGGGGCGACATGGACGCGATGGGACACGTTAACAACACGGTGTACTTTCGCTATATCGAACAGGCCCGCATTTCGTGGTTCGACCTGATTGCCTGCACCCCAGAGCCGGACGGCGAAGGGCCGGTCATCGTCAACGCGCACTGCTCGTTCCTCAAGCAGCTCAAGTATCCGGGCGAGATCGAGATCCGCACTTTCGTGGGACCGCCGGGACGCTCCAGCTTCGAGATGTTCCACCAGATCCGGATGGTCGGGGCCGACGGCAATCCTGGCGAGCTGCATGCCGAGGGTGGCGCCAAAGTCGTGTGGGTCAACTTTCAGGCCGAAAAATCGGTGCCCTTGCCAAGTGCGATCTGCAAGTTGCTTCCACCGCAGAAGCTGTTGCCCGGAAAATAATCCCGCTTTGCCCGGCAGTATCGTATCAGCAATTTGCTGTTGGGCAAACGGCAAAGCCATTGCATCGCGCTCAGCGATTGTCATGCGCTCGCCATGGCCAGTTCCCGATCATGGCGCCGTCAACGAAAAAGCCCCTGACTCATCAGGGGCTTTTTTCGTTGCGGCGACTAAGCGCGTCGTCCGATAAGGGACCTTACTTTGGCGTGTTCAGCAGCGAATGGCGGCGCGAATACGCAAAGTACACCAGCAGGCCGATCGCCAGCCAGATGCCGAAGGCAATCCAGGTGGTCTTGCTCAGGAAGGTCATCAGGGCCACGCAGAAGATGATGGCCAGTCCGGGTACGATCGGCACGCCGGGGCAGCGGAAGGCGCGCGGCAGGTCTGGACGGGTCTTGCGCAGCACAATCACAGCCACCGACACCAGGCAGAAGGCGGCCAGCGTACCGATGTTGATCAGCTCGGCGAGGACGCCCAGCGGTACCACGGCGGCGATCAGGCCGAATACGATGCCAACGATCCAGGTGGCGAAGAATGGCGTGCCGTACTTCGGATGCACGCTGGAGAGGCGTTTCGGCAGCAAGCCGTCGCGCGACATGGCGAAGATGACGCGGGTCTGGCCGTAGGTCATCACCAGGATCACGGTGGTCATGCCCAGGATCGCACCGAGGTCGACGAAACCGGCTACCCAGTTCTGTTTGGCGTATTGCAGGGCCAGCGATACCGGGTGGTCGACGCCGGCAAACTGCTGGTAAGGCACGATGCCGGTCATGATGGCCGAGACGATCACGTAGAGGATGGTGCAGACTACCAGCGAGCCGATAATGCCGATCGGTAAGTCGCGCTCGGGACGCTTGACTTCTTCCGCCGCCGAGGTCACCGCATCGAAGCCGATGAAGGCAAAGAACACCAGCGCCGCGGCGCTCATCGTGCCTTGCATACCGAACGGCATGAACGGCTGCCAGTTGGCCGGCTCGACATAGCGCGCGCCGACGACGATAAACAGCAGCACCACGCCGATCTTGATCACCACCATCACGCTATTGATGCGGGCCGATTCGCGCACGCCGAACGACAGCATGGCCGTCAGGAGCAGCATGATGATCAGGGCCGGCAGGTTGAACAGGGTGTCGACCCCGGGAACCGATCCGGGCGCGGCTGTGAGCGCGACCGGCAGCTTGATGCCCAAGCCGCCGATGAGCGACTGGAAATAGCCGGACCAGCCGACCGACACGGCCGAGGTGGCCAAGCCGTATTCGAGCAGCAAGTCCCAGCCGATCATCCACGCTACCAGTTCGCCCATGGTGGCGTAGCTGTAGGTATAGATCGAGCCGGCCACGGGAATGGTGGAGGCGAATTCGGCGTAGCACAGCGCGGCGAAGCCGCACGCCATCGCGGCGATCACGAAGGAGAGGGTCAGGGCGGGGCCGGCGGTGACCGCCCCGGTGCCGGTGAGTACGAAGATACCGGTGCCGACGATGGCGCCAATACCCATCATGACCAGGTCAAGCGGGCCGAGTACCTTCTTCAGCCCGCCAGCTGCGCGGCTTTGCGCGACCATATCGTCCAGATTTTTTGTTCGGAAAAGGCTCATTCAATTGTCTCACTTAAAGTCTTTATGTTTTTAAGATGCCACCCGGGAGCTTCGTTACTGCCTGGGCGTACGACTGCTGCGCCCGCGATTGTAACGTACCGGGCGCGGTCATTGACGAGTTACAAGATAAAAGATGGTAAAAAGGAAACGGGTGCGCAGAGGTGCGCGAGGAAAGCACGGCGCCAGGCGGACCTGGCGCGTGTCGATAATGCCGTTGCCGCTCAGCCCAGCAGAGCGGCGGGGTGCGCGCTGTCGCTTCCGGTGAGCAAGACGGGTGGGACGTCGCTGCCGGCCTGGGGCAGGTCAGCGAGGTGCTCCAGGGCGCTGCGCGGCACCGGTGGCAGTTTGCCGATGGCTAGTTTCACCGAGGCCTGGAAGGCGAGGATGTCGGTGTCCGCAGTAAGCGACCTGAGCAGGGTGCGGGCAACCGCTGCCGCCTCGGCGCCGTTGTAGGCGGCGCTGGCGTTCTCCGTTTCCAGCGCAAACGTGAAGTTCGACGCCACGTCGATCTTGGTGCGCACCAGGGCGGCATCTTCGCGGCCCTGGGTGCTGCTGTTGGCCAGCGCCCCGGCCATGATCGAGAGCGAGGCATTGGCGCGGGTGAGCGCGCCGGAATCGATGGCGCCGCTCCAGAAATCCAGGCCGGCCTGGCCTGGAACCCGGTTCAGGAGGTTGAAGAAAACCGCTTTCACGAACGTCTTGTTGTCGCCGCTATAGAGCGCATGCGATTCGCTGCTGGTGCCGAAGGAGTCAATCAGGCTTTTCACCGCCGCATCGGTGGCATAGCGCGCGCTAAACTCGCCCACGCCAGCAGGCGCGCCCAGGGCCGTGAGCTGGGCCTGGAAACTCTTCAAGCCGTTGACATCGGCGGCGCGCCCGAAATAGCTGACATACAGCGCCTGGCTCAGGCCGACATAGGCCATGTCGATCCTGGTGTCGGAAAATTGAAGCACCTCGATGTTGCGCAGGACATCGACGTTCTTGTAGCCGCTGCGCTCGGTGAGGGTGATGATGCCGTCGTCCAGGACCATGCTGAATGCGCTCAAGGGCGCGATAGCACGCACGGTGTCGGTGCCGGCACCGCCATTGACATGGTCGTTCAGATAGGTGAGGTAGATGCTGGAGTCGTTGCCGGCCGTGCCCTTGATCACGTTCGGCACGTCCGCCACCGGATTCTCGTCGGCGAAAATGGACAGGGTGACGTTGGGCGACTCGGCGGTCTGGACCCAGCCGGCAGACACATAATAGATGCCGGAATAGGGGGCGATGAAGTCGCTCATGAAGGCCCCGTGGTCGCCATGGATTTCCAGATCGTACTCAGCGGCAATGGCGTTGCCGAGGCGGTCATAGACCTTGATCATGGAAGGGTCGCGCGCACTGCGGCTGTGGATGTCGTAGACGCTACCGGCGGTCGCGCTGAAGGCAAACACATCGTCGCCGGGCGTGCGCGCCGAGAAATCCATGAAATAGGCATGCAGGTCCCAGTCGGCGATCGGGCTCGGCATACTCAGGGGGGCGAAGGCCAGGTTCTGGGCCAGCCTCATTTGCGTCGCGTTCAGGTCGGGCAGGCTGTCGATCGTCTTGTACGTCATGGAATTCCGTTTGATTGATGGAGGTGCGGCTTGGCTGCCATGGCGCCAGGCACGTGCCGGCGCCGCTACGCTGGCGCCGGGGCGGTGGTTCAGGCTGGCGAGACGACCCCGTCCACGCTACTGTCCATGCCGACGAGCAGGATCGGCGGCGCCTCGGGCTGCGCTGCCCATGATTGCTCGCCGGGATGGGCGAGGTCCGCCGGCGGCAGCTGGGGCAGTTTGAGAATGGCTTGGTAGACCGAGGGTTGGAAAGCGTTGGGATCGGTCGCCGCGCCAACGGTGCCGAGCAGATTACGGGCGATGGTCGCCGCGCCTGCGCGGTCGTAGGCAGCGTGAAAGCTGTCCGATTCGAGGGCAAAGGTGAAATTGGATGCCACGTCGATCTTCGCTTCCACCAGCCTGGCGTCGTTCTGACCCTGGATGCTGGTGTTGGCCAACGCCCCGGCCATGATCGACAGCGAGGCATTAGCCCGCGTGAGCTCGCCGGAATCGATGGCCGCGCTCCAGAACTCGAGACCGGTCACGCTCGGAGCGCGATTGAGCACGTTGTTGAAAATCGCCTTGACGAAGGTCTTGTTGTCACCGGCATACAGCGCGTTCGATTCGACGCTGGTGCCGAACGAGTCGATCAGGTTTTTCACCGCCGCGTCGGTGGCGTAGCGTGCGCTGAACTCGCGCACGCCCTCGGGCGCGCCCATGGCCGCGAGCTGGCTCTGGAAACTTTTCAATCCGCCCACATCGGCGGGGCGGCCGAAGTACCCCACATACAGCGCCTGGGTCAGTCCGATGTAAGTCATATCGACAGAGCCGTCCCAAAAAGCGATCTTTTCGACGTTCTTGAGGGTATCGACGCCTTCGGTGCCGAAGCGCGAAGTGACTGTCAGCATGTCGCCGGCACTGACAAGATTGAAGTCGCCACGGCCCCCTCCGGCATAGAAGGTATCGAAGCCGTCGCCGCCGTCGCCGATGTCGTTGCCGAATGTGGATAACCAATGGTCGTTTGCCGGCGCCCCGCGCAGGGTGTTTACCGGCGCCTGCACGGGATCGAGGTTGGCGTAAATGCTCAGGTTGAGAAAAGGATCGGGGTTGACTTCGGTCCAGCCGGCCGCAACGTAGTAGGTCCCGGAATACGGGGCCATGAAATGGTGGAGGAAATCATCGCCGTTGATACTTGTGTTCTTCTCGTTATCGATGGCGATGACATTGCCGGCATGGTCGTACAGCCTGATCATGGACGGTTCGCGGGTGCTATGGGTGAACACGTCGTACTTGGCGTTGGCCACGCCGGTAAACGAGAACAGATCGTTCTGGATCTCTACACCCTCGTAATTGGTGAAGAGGGCGGACACGTCCCAGCCTGTGGAGACGTCAGCCGTCGTCGGAGTGAAGGTCAGCGTGCGTGCCGCGAGCATTTGCTGCGCGGTCAGATCGGACAAGTAATCAATCGTGATGTAGTTCATGGTCTTTATCAGGTCGTTGTTGGCAGGCCTCACCTCGGTGATGCCTCCCGTGTTACATCCATGCCTCGCGTGGCGCTCGCAGCAAGGCGTCGGACTGGCGTGGACCGACTTTCAGTGCGCGTGGGCGGGCAATGACTGGATGGGATGGGATCGTGGGCGCAGGTGGCAGCTGGGGCGCCGTCCGTAATTACGATTAAGCATCACAGTATATGTGATTTCGTAAATTAAACGCAACTATAAGTTACTGTTGGAAACTTTATGTGTGGCGTACTATCGGGTGGCGCGACATGCGTGCTGGTGCGGGGGTGGGTGGGGAAAAGGGCGGGCGGGACGCGCCGGACGGTTCCGGCGCAGCCCGCCCGCGTTGTCGATCAAGCCGAAAACGCCGGGGCCGTCACATAGCTGTCCAGGCCGGTCAGGGCGATGGCGGGACCGTCGAACTGGGCCAGCGGCAGGTCTTGCGCGTGCTCCGGGGCGCTACGCGGCACCGCAGGCAGGCCGGCCACCGCGAGCTTGACGGTGCTCTGGAACGTGTTCGCATCGGTCGAGGCGGTCACCGACTTGAGCAGGTCGCGCGCCACGGCAGCGGCGGCCAGGCCGTTGTACGAGGCTGCCTTGCCATCCGTTTCCAGCCCGAACGTGAAGTTCGACGCCACGCTGATCTTGTTGTTGACCAGTAACGCGTCGTTCAGGCCCTGGGCTGAGGTGTTGGTCTGCGCGCCGGCCAGGATCGACAGCGAGGCATTGGCGCGCGTGAGCGAACCGGAGTCGATGGCCTTGGTCCAGAAGTCGAGGCCGGCCGCCTGCGGATCGCGGTTCAGCACGTTGTTAAAGACCGCCTTGACGAACGTTTTGGTGTCGCCCGAATACAGTGCCTTCGACTCGGCGCTGGTGCCGAATGAATCGATCAGGTTTTTTACGGCTGGGTCCCGGGCGTAGCGGGCGCTCAGGTCGGTCGCGCTGGTGGGCGAACCCAGGCTGCTCAGCTGGTCCTGGAAACTCGTCAGTCCACCGACGTCGGCGGCGCGGCCGAAGTAGCCAATGTACAGCGCCTGGGTCAGTTCGCCGTACTGCGTGTCGACCACGCGGTCGGCGAAGACCAGCTTTTCCATGCTGCGCAGGATGTCCGTGCCCTCGTTCTTGACATTCGAGCTCACGGTGAGCACGTCCGCGTTCTTGACGATGTTGTAGTCGCTGCGCTTGCCGGCATACACCATGGTATCGACGCCCTTGAAGCCGTTGACGAGGTCGCTGCTTTTGGTGGCGACAAAGCGGTCGGTGTAATCGGTACCGATGAGGGTATTGGTCGGCTTTGGAACGGTGTCGACGTTCGCGTTAACATACAGCGAGACGTACTTATTCGCATCGGCGTAGCCCTGGTTCCAGCCGGCGTCGACGTACATGGTGCCCGAATAGGGTGCCACGAAGTTCGATATGTGGTCCATGCCATAGTTGCCGTCGCTTTCCCGGTCGAAGGCGATTACGCGGCCGAGATTGTCATACACGCGGATCAGGAAGGGGTCGAAAAAACTGAAGCTGAAAAAATCGTAGGTGACATCCTCGACCGCCGTAAACGAAAACAGGTCGCGCAGGATCGCGTAAGGCTCGCCGGTCATGACGCTCGCCTCGAGATCCCAGGTGTTCGGATAGGTCCCGGTCGGGATGTACGTCTTGAACGTCAGCGGCTGCGCCGAAGCGATTTCTTGCGTGGTCAGGATGCCCAGGGAGTCGTATGTGGGGTAAGTCATCGTGATTTCCTTCTTCTTTTTTCAGGGGGAGCCGCATGTCTCGCATGCGGCCCGGATCGGATCTGGTATTTCGGCCACTGTTACGCAGGTCCTGCTCGCCCAGCCGGTGTGGGCACTGCCATCCATACGCGGCGACCTGGGTGTCACATGCCGGGTCAAGTATTTCATGGCCAGCGTTTAATTTCTATATTGAAATATGTATTTCTTGTTAATGGGGTGTTAGCAAGTGTAAGCGCCGGTAAGCACGCGTGCATGGACCCCGTTTGTGTGTTTGAAGGACGATTTTGCGTTGACCGGCCACATTCCGGCGACGAATGGGAGTGCCGTGCGGTTATGATGGCTTACCAAAGTAGAAATGTTAACTCAAGTTGCATTATACTTGCAGAAATAATTGCTCTAGGAAACTTTTAACATATATCGGAGTAACAATATGACGAACACCTTGCAAGGCAGGCTTGGCCTGATAGGCGTCGTAGCGGCCTTGGCCGGATGTGCCAGCAGCACCATGCCAGGAACGGTTGGCGTCACGCGCTCGCAGTTCATGATCGTGCCGGCGGCGGAAGTGGATGCGATGGCATTGTCGGGATTCAGCAACCAGAACCAGAAAGCCAGGGCGGCAGGAAAGCTGGTCAACAGCGGCGCCGAGTACGATCGCCTCGACCGCATCGCCAAACGGCTGCAGGCGCAGGTGCCGGTGTTCCGCGCCGATACCAAGGACTGGAAGTGGGAGCTGGCGCTGATTGACGCCCCGGTGCTCAACGCCACCTGCGCGCCGGGCGGCAAGATTACCTTCTACACGGGCCTGGTTCGCAAGCTCAAGCTCACCGATGACGAGATCGCCATGGTGATGGGCCACGAAATCGCCCACGCGCTGCGCGAGCATGGCCGCGAGCGCATGTCGGAAGCCAAGGCGACCGGCACCGTCACCACGATTGCCAAAGTGCTGGCACCGGACAAGGCGCTTACTGTCGATCTGGCCAACAAGGCCTCTTACTTCCTGTTCTCGCTGCCTAATTCGCGCGAGCACGAATCGGAAGCGGACACGATCGGTCTGGAACTGGGTGCGCGGGCCGGATATGACCCACGCGCGGCGGTATCGGTGTGGGAAAAAATGGCGGCAGCGTCGAGCGGTGCCGGCCGCGCCGAGTTCTTGTCGACCCATCCGTCGAACGAGACCAGGATCGCCTCCCTGACCGCCATGCAGCCGCGCGTGGCACCGCTGTACGCGGCAGCCAACAAGAAATAGAGAGCGATAATCGGAAGGCCGGCATAGCGCCGGCCCGCCCTGACAGATCGGTCCCGCCGGCCGGCGACCAGCCCGGCCAGCCAGCGTCGCGCCCGCAATTCCGGTTACGGGACTGCGTGCATGCTTGCTGTCCCCGACGCAAATTTTGTCGAAGAACCCAGTGCCACTGCAATCGTGGTGCAGCATGTGCTTGACGTGGCATGCCGAAACAGCCAATATTGCCAAATTGAAACTTTGCGGGTGAGCCAGCTGGCGGATTTGTTACTGGAGTTGGGCCATCTGTTGGTCTTGAACTGGCGGATCACCGTTGCACTCATCGCCTCCACCATGCTGGCGCTTGCACTCGCCTTTGCGATTCCCCCATTTACGGGGCCTTACGCCATCGCGCTGGCGCTGTGTGGATTGGCCGTCGGATGCTGGTGGCATTCGAGGGCCTTGGCAATCAGATCCGGCACGTCTTGCGTTCACTCAGCCGGCAGGTAGCTGCGTTGACTGCGCAGCGTACGACCATTAAATTTAGTGCCTAAACGGAAGCAGTTGCAGGGACACTTTAAGGAGCCAACAATGAAAGAAGTTCAATTTACGATCCTGCTTGAGGCGGAATTGTGCGACAGCTTTGCCGAAGCCGCTAAAACGGAAGGCCGGCCAGCCGACCAGATCGTGCGCGAGTTCATGCGTGACTACGTGAGCCGAGTGCGCGAACGCGATACGGTAGCGGTGAAGGAAGTCATTTCTGCCAGCGAGCGCAAGCGCCGACAAGACGCGGTGACGTTTGCCATGGCGTCAGTCGGGTTGGAGGGTTTCAAGCACTCGAAGGAAGACGAAGAGCGCGCTCAACGCTTCATCGCTGGGGAAATCGATCTTGCCGAATACCTCGGCGCAGCGCCCAGTGTTGACCAATTAAACAAATGAGCGCGGCAGATAACGATCGCGAGAAGCTTGAAACCAGCTTCACTACAAGACGTGCGACCGAACTTGAGCTGAGCCCGGTACGCGGCCAATTTGATGTTGGGCATTTGAAAGAAATTAATCGTCGATTATTTCAGGATTTGCCTAAGGCCGGTTTTGATGACGTAAAGCCCGGCGAATTTCGCCCGCCTGCCCCGGAGGGCAAGGACTGGGTGAAAAATCGCGGCTTGGCTACCGTCGCGGGTTCATTTTATGTTGCCTACTCGAGCATGAATACGAACGACCACGAGCGGCTCGATAAGGTGCTTGAAGGAGCGGTGCCGGATAAGCTGCGGGGATTGAAAACGGAGGAATTTACCGCCACCATTGGCCGGCTCTATGCGGAGCTTGACTATGTCCACCCTTTCAGCGACGGCAACAGCCGCACGCTGCGCACGTTCACGAAGCAGCTCGCAACCGAAGCCGGCTACGACCTCGACTGGTCGCGCTTCAACAAGAGTGACGCCGGCCGCGATGTCCTGTATATTGCGCGCGATCGCAGTGTCAACGAACTGGCGAAGCCGTACATCAAGGACGACGATACGATGCGCAAGGTCGTCAGCACCCTGGATCGGATCGAGGGCAACCCCGACCTGCCGGCGCTCTTGCGCGATGCCGTGCGGCCGACACGTGCCGTGGAGTTCGACAGGTCGACCAGGGCCGATGAGGCCGAGGTATTGAAAAAACATCCCGAACTGAAGGAGGCGTTCCGCACCGTGCGCAGCGCCGCCGACTATTTCGAGGCCAAGATTCCCGGTGATGCAAAGGGGCAACAGGAGGCGTTGCAGCAGGTACGGAAGCAGGTTGTTGACCGGTTGAATAAAGGCGAGACAAGTGGGTTTGGCGCCTCACCTGATCAGCCGCAGAAATCAGGAGCGGCGCCAGCCAAAACAGTCAGCCAGCCGCAGAAAGCAGAAGCGGCGCCAGTCAAGACAGTTGAAGCCAAGCGTCCAGGCAGGGAGGTGGACCGCAATTAATAGCGTCGTCGGATCGCATTTTTCCCATCCTGTCGTTCGTGCACATCGGTCATGCCGGCAGTGGCGCCAGGCGCCGGACCATCCTGCCCTGTTAAAACCGGCAATCGCGCATCCGTGATTGACCGCTACATGTAAGACGGCGCGCCCCTATCGAAGTGTGCATCATTGCCGTAGCCGGGCGCGCTGGGCGCGGCCAGACGGCAACTCCGACATGCCGTAACCGCTTGCTGATCAGCATAGCGCAGGATAGTGGAGGTCCACCGAGGACCGCTCTACACTGAACGATCGCTGGCGTTCATCGCCCGAGTGTTCGCGGTCTAACAGACTGGCCATTCATTCTCGGGCACGCTTGATAAATTGCACGTTTTTCCGGACGCGCCGCGCCCACGCGCGCCAACCAGGACAACATCATGTGCTGTATAGATCATTCATCGCCTTTGCGGCGCCCCCGTCGGGCAGGGGGTGCCCGTCCGGGCAGCCACACAATCAGCGAAGAGGATGCCATCACATGGACGAGTTCAGCGATATCAAGCTATCGAGGCGGGAACTGTTAATCGCGGGCGCCATCACCGCCACGGCGGCCAGCGTGCCCGGCGCCGCCGGCGCGGCCCCAGGCGCGCCCAGTGCGCCGCCGGTGACCAGCAAGGTCGCCTTCCAGGTCAACGGCAAAAGCCACACGCTCGACGTCGACACCCGCACCACCCTGCTCGATGTGCTGCGCGAGAACCTGCACCTGACCGGCACCAAGAAGGGCTGCGACCATGGCCAGTGCGGCGCCTGTACCGTCATTGTCGATGGCCGCCGCATCAACTCCTGCCTGACGCTGGCGGTGATGCACGAGGGCGCCAAGGTCACCACCATCGAAGGCCTGGGCAACAAGGACAAGCTGCATCCGATGCAAGCGGCCTTCATCAAGCATGACGGCTACCAGTGCGGTTACTGTACCCCGGGCCAGATCTGCTCGGCCGTGTCGGTCCTCGATGAAATCAGGCAGGGCATCCCGAGCCACGCCAGTGCCGACCTGATGGCACGCCCACAAGCGACGCCCGACGAAATCCGCGAGCGCATGAGCGGCAATATCTGTCGCTGCGGCGCCTACTCGAACATCCTCGATGCGATCACCGACGTCGCGGGGAGCAAGGCATGAAGGTCTTTACCTACCAGCGCGCCACCAGCACCGCCGACGCCGCAGCCGCCGCCATGCGCGCGCCCGGCGCCAAATTCATCGCCGGCGGCACCAACCTGCTCGATCTGATGAAGCTGGAGATCGAAACGCCGGGCCACCTGATCGACGTCAATGGCCTGGGCCTCGACAAGATCGAAGCGACGGCGGACGGCGGCCTGCGCATCGGCGCCCTGGTACGCAATACCGACCTGGCGTCGGATGAACGGGTGCGGCGCGATTACGCCGTGCTGTCGCGTGCCTTGCTGTCGGGCGCGTCTATGCAGTTGCGCAACAAGGCGACCACCGCCGGCAACCTGCTGCAGCGCACCCGCTGCCCGTATTTTTACGACACCAACCAGCCGTGCAACAAGCGCCAACCGGGCAGCGGCTGTTCGGCCATCGGCGGTTTCAGCCGCCAGCACGCCATCGTCGGTGCCAGCGACGCCTGCATTGCCACGCACCCGAGCGACATGGCCGTGGCCATGCGCCTGCTCGACGCACAGGTCGAGACGGTCCGTGCCAACGGCGCCGCGCGCACCATTCCGATTGCCGACTTCCACCGGCTGCCGGGCAGCACGCCACACATTGAAACGGTGCTCGAACCGGGTGAACTGATCACCAGCGTGACCTTGCCCAAGCCGCTCGGCGGCACGCATGTGTACCGCAAGGTGCGCGACCGATCCTCGTACGCGTTCGCGCTGGTGTCGGTTGCCGCCGTTATCCTGCCGGGCGGTGGAGGCCGGGTGGCGCTGGGCGGCGTGGCGCACAAGCCGTGGCGCATCGAAGCGGCCGAGCAGAAGATGGCGGGCGGCGCCAAGGCCGTGGCCGACCAGCTGCTGGCTGGCGCAAAGACAACGCACGACAATGCGTTCAAGATCACGCTGGTCCAGCGCACGCTGCATGCGGTGCTGGCCGATGCGAAGAAAGGCTGACTCATGAAGTTCACCACACCTGCCACCACCAATCCCATCGACCGGCTCAAGGTCGTCGGCCGTCCGCTCGACCGCATCGACGGACCGGCCAAGACCACCGGCAGCGCGCCGTATGCCTACGAACAGCACGAGGCCGCGCCCAACGCCGCCTACGGCTACGTGGTCGGCGCCGGCATCGCCAAGGGCCGCATCACATCGATCAACCTGGACGACGCGCGGCGCGCGCCCGGCGTGATCGCCGTGATCGGCGCCGAGAACGCGGGCAAGCTAAGCAAGGGCAAGATGAATACCGCCAGGCTGCTCGGCGGACCGGAAATCCAGCACTACCACCAGGCCATCGCCGTGGTCGTGGCGGAGACGTTCGAGCAGGCGCGCGCCGCCGCCAGCTTGGTCAAGGTGGAGTACGCAAAAGAGAAGGGCGCGTACGACCTCGATAAGGCCAAAGGTTCCGCCACCGTACCCAAGTCGGATAAGCCGGACACCAAGGTCGGCGACTTCGACGGCGCCTTTGCGGGCGCGCCGGTGAAGTTGGATGCCACTTACCACACGCCGGACCATTCGCACGCCATGATGGAGCCGCACGCATCGATCGCCGCGTGGGAAGGCGACAAGCTGACCCTGTGGACCTCGAACCAGATGATCGACTGGACCAAGGGCGACCTGGCCAAGACGCTCGGCATCCCGAAGGACAACGTGCGCTTGATTTCGCCGTACGTCGGCGGCGGCTTCGGCGGCAAGCTGTTCCTGCGCTCGGAAGCGCTGCTGGCCGCTCTGGGCGCGCGCGCGGCCAAGCGGCCGGTCAAGGTCGCGCTCAGCCGTCCGCTGGTGATCAACAACACCACGCACCGTCCGGCCACGATCCAGCGCATCCGCATCGGCGCCGCGCGCGACGGCAAGATCAGCGCCATTGGCCACGAAACCTGGTCCGGCAACCTGCCGGGCGGTAACCCGGAAGAAGCCGTGCAGCAGACGCGCCTGCTGTACGCCGGCGCGCACCGCATGACCAAGACGCGGCAGGCCGTGCTCGATCTGCCCGAGGGCAATGCGATGCGCGCACCGGGCGAAGCGCCTGGCATGATGGCGCTGGAAATCGCCATGGACGAGATGGCCGAAAAGCTCAAGATCGACCCGGTGACTTTCCGCATCCTGAACGACACCAAGGTCGATCCGGAAAAGCCGAGCCGGCCGTTTTCGCAACGGCGGCTGATCGACTGCCTGCGCACCGGCGCCGAGCGCTTCGGCTGGAAGGCGCGCAGCGCCGAGCCGGGCAAGACGCGCGAAGGGCGCTGGCTGATCGGCATGGGCGTGGCCGCCGCCTTCCGTAACAACATGGTGATGAAGTCGGGTGCCCGCATCCGCCTCGACGGCAAGGGCATCGTCACGGTGGAAACCGACATGACCGATATCGGCACCGGCAGCTACACCATCATCGCCCAGACCGCGGCGGAGATGATGGGCGTCGCGATCGACAAGGTGGTGGTGAAGCTAGGCGACTCCAGCTTTCCGGTGTCGGCTGGCTCGGGCGGGCAGTGGGGCGCCAACAGTTCGACCGCCGGCGTGTACGCGGCGTGCGTGAAGATGCGCGAGACGGTGGCGCACAAGCTCGGCATGAATCCGGCCGAGACGGAGTTTGCCGACGGCGCCGTGCGTGCCGGCGGCAAGAGCGTGCCGCTGGGGCAGGCCGCACAGGGTGGTGAGCTGGTGGCGGAAGACAGCATGGAGTATGGTGACCTGGACAAGAAATTCCAGCAATCGACCTTCGGTGCGCATTTTGTGGAAGTGGCGGTCGACAGCGCCACCGGCGAAACGCGCGTGCGGCGCATGCTGGCCGTGTGCGCGGCGGGGCGCATCCTCAATCCCAAGTCGGCGCGCAGCCAGGTGATTGGCGCGATGACGATGGGACTGGGCGCGGCGCTGATGGAAGAACTGGTGGTCGACACGCGCTCCGGGTTTTTCGTCAATCACGACCTGGCCGGATATGAAGTGCCGGTGCATGCCGACGTGCCGCACCAGGAGGTAGTGTTTCTCGACGAGACCGACCCGATGTCCTCGCCAATGAAAGCGAAGGGCGTGGGCGAACTGGGGATTTGCGGGGTGGCTGCGGCGATTGCGAACGCGGTGTACAACGCCACCGGCGTGCGCGTGCGCGAGTATCCGGTCACGCTCGACAAGCTGCTTGCGAAGATGCCTGCCATGACCTGAACCTGGACTTCCAGGCGACGAAAACTGGAAGAGCGCCATCGCATACGTTATGCTGTCGCCCCGAGGCGCGAACGAGGTTATTCGTTCGTCGCCGGGTCGAGCGGAGTAACGGGAAGATGGTGAAGGTTATGGCAAGTGAGAAGAAGCCGGTGGTCCTTGAACAGGAACTACCGCAGGCGCGCCTGGCGGCACGGTTGCCGCCTACGCTGCTGGCGACGGAAACGGCGTGGTCCGGGGACGCCGCCGCCAAAAAGCAGGCGCGCGAGGAACGCGATGCGCTGGTGCGGGGCGTCACGTCAATTGACGACATGCGTCACGCGATCAGGCGCGCGGGACGCGATCTGCCTTCGATCTCCGAAGTGCCGCGTATCGGCAGGCTCGATGCCGCGGCCTTTCGCGCGCGTGCGGCACAAGGCTTGCCATTCCTGATCACGGGCGTGGTCAAACGCTGGCCGCTGTGCGAGCTCACGCCGCAAACGCTGCGCGAGCGCTTCAGCCACGTGCCGGTGCGGGCGCGGGTGGGCGACTACATCAACACCGCGTTCGCGCCCGACCGGGCCATGCAGGATATGTCCATGCTGGAGTATCTGGACCTGGCTGATGCCGCTGCGGAGGGCTTGCCGCCGTATCTGGGCAATCTGGAACTGCGCGAATTGAACAATATGTGCTACTGGCCCGCGTATTTCAGCAAAATGGGCCCGCCGCGCTTCTGGCTTGGCCCGGCGGGAACGGTGACGCCGCTGCATTGCGATTATGACGATAATATTTTCGCGCAAATATGGGGCACCAAGCGGATTTTCCTGGTGCCGCCGCACCATGACGAATTCCTTTACCCCAGCGAGGCCAATGCCATCCTGTTCGGTTCGCCGGTCGATCCCGAGGCGCCGGATTTCGAGAAATTCCCGCTGGCGCGCCAGGCGAACATGATCGAGTGCATCGTCAATCCCGGCGACATGCTGTACGTGCCGGCCGGGTGGTATCACCAGGTGCGTGCGCTGACGTTTTCGCTGTCAGCCAACCGGTGGGCGAGGGCGGTGCCGTTTGCGCTGATTGGCGAACAATCCCTGCAGCGTCGCGGGGAGTAATAAGCGTTCAGCTTCGTGCGATGATATTTCCCGCCACAAAAGGCAGTTCTTTCGAGAAAAGCCTGGGCTGGACGACATTGGGACAGCGAGGGACGAGAGCTCTTGGCGATCCGGCGGACCGTTGCCGCAGGCGGCGGCGGGCCGCGAACTGCCCCCGTGCCGTGCGCTTACGGATTTTTTGTTAAATCCCATCCACAATTGGCGCATTTTTTCCGGGAAAATGCCTTTGGTATCTTGAAATTCGGATACCGGCCAGGCTCTTCAAAAACTAATGAAACTCCACACTTGGGACAAGTAATTTTATCCAGCACCAATCGCGCACCAAATATTATAATGGCAAATGGAGCTATAAACCAAGCGGATACGTAGATGATTAAAATTCCTAGTGCCCACGCACTAATCAAAATCATCGCCCACGCAAGCCGATTTTTTTTATAAGCAGTCATTATTTTTTTGGCCGGTAATTTTCCGCTTGATCCAGGCAATCGCCATCTTTACTGCCGGGAAGTCATAAAGTATCGTCGCGAAAATATCTCGTGCGCTACGAATGCTGTGCCTGCAATCAGCCAGCCGCCGAGCACGAAAGCGACAGTCGAATCGATTAGAAGCAATTCGAATAATCCCTCTCGCTCAAGACTTCGAAGATTTCGCTCGATTCCATGTTGAATAAACAAGTTTGCCAGTGTAAGCGAAACAGTGGCGGCCAGCTGCCCGATGAGTGCGCCGTATATAAAACTTTTCCATAGTGACCTCGGGCCTCGCACGCTGTATATCGCAAGCGCTGCGGGGCATAGCGTTAGAAAACATGCCACATATGGCACTCGCATTTCGCGAAGCTTTAGCAACGACGCGATAAGCTTCCATTCAAAAAGTATGGCAATGCCCACCATTCCTGCAATCAAGCCCAATAAGATCACGCGCCGACGTACATTATTTCGTTGGTTTTTCACAGTTTGCATTCGTTGCGTGGTTGTGTCATCTGCCTGGGAATCGACTCTCCTCTATCTTGCAAACCTCTTCAAGCGCTTGCGAAGTTGCCGAATTATCTCATGACAACGTCAATCCAATTTCGAACTCGGTAGTATCCTTCCGCACTAATCACGCTCAGGTATAAGTCAAGACGCCACCGTCCATTGAGGCTTCCAACTTCAGAAAACCCATGCGGCCCACGCAAGGTTGCTGGAATGATATTATTCCCATCAACCCGCGATCCTGCACTTCTCCATTCATGAGGAACCCATGTCCGATTTTTACGACCGCCTGACGCCGTTCTATCACCTGATCCACCAAGACTGGCACGCCAGCGTCGCGCTGCAAGGCGAGCAGCTCAGCAAACTGATCGACGCCGAATGGCCAGGCAGGCGCAAACTGCTGGACGTTTCCTGCGGCATCGGCACCCAGGCCATCGGCCTGGCCCAGCGCGGTTTCTCCACCACCGCCTCCGACCTGTCGGAAAAGGAAATCGAGCGCGCCCGGCGCGAGGCCGGGCTGGCCGGCGCCACCGTCGACTTCTCCGTCTGCGACATGCGCCGCGCGCACGAGCACCACGGGTCCGGCTTCGATATCGTCCTCTCCTGCGACAATTCCCTGCCGCACCTGCTCACCGACGACGACTTGCTCACCGCGCTGCGCCAGATGTTCGCCTGCCTGTCGCCCGGCGGCGGCTTCCTGATGTCGATGCGCGACTACGAGCGCGAAGAGCGCGGCGTCAACCTGGTCAAGCCATACGGCGCGCGTACCGAAAACGGCAAGCGCTACGTGCTGTTCCAGGTCTGGGATTTCACCGGCAAACACTACGACCTGACCTTCTACTTCATCGAAGAAGATCTCGCCACGCAGGCGGTCCACACCCACGCGCTGCGCTCGCGCTACTACGCTGTCTCCACCGGCAAAATGTGCGCCCTGATGCGCGATGCGGGATTTGCTCAAGTACGCCGGATCGACGACGCCTTCTACCAGCCGATTCTGGTGGGTACCCGTCCAGCATAATTGGCGCGCCACTGCAAGCTGCGCGAACCGGGTGGATGCAAAGTATGGGGACTGCAACACTTTGCCTTGGAGAATGCCGCGTTTGGTTAATAATGGAGGCTGACTTTTTCGAAGATGCCTATGCCGACCAGCGTTGACCAGTCCGACGAAAAGCGCAGCGAAGGACCAGCTCCCGTCCGGCTGCGCGGTAAATACGCTCCGTTGATTCTCGCCCTGTCCATCTTTTTGCTTGCCATAATCGCAACCGGTTTTGCCTGGCAGTTCGCGCGCACGGAAGTACTGGATAGCCAGAACGCCGAATTTGCCTTCGAGGCGCGCCAGATCGAGCGCCGCATCGAGCAGCGCATGGCCACCTATGAGCAGGTCCAGCGCGGCACCCAGGCCTTCCTGCTCGGCTCAATGCAGGTCGAGCGCAAGGACTTCCGAGCCTATATCGCAACGCTGAGGCTTGAAGAAACCTATCCCGGCATTCAGGGTATCGCCCTGGTCGAACTGGTCGCGCCGGGACAGTTCGACGCCCACATCGCCAAGCAGCGCCGCGAGAGCCCGGGTTACACCATTCGGCCCCCGGGCCCACGGCCGGTATTTTCGGCCATCACCCACATCGAGCCGTTCACCGGCCTGAACCTGCGCGCGCTCGGCTTCGATATGCTGAGCGACCCCACGCGGCGCGTCGCAATGGAACGCGCGCGCGATACCGGTCACGCGGCGGCGTCGGGCAAGGTGCGTCTGATCCAGGAAAACGGCCGCAACGAGCAGGCCGGGCTGGTTATGTACCTGCCCGTGTACCGGCGCGATGCCCCGACCGCCACAGTGGCCGAGCGGCGCGCGCACATCATCGGCTGGGTCGGTGCACCGTTCCGCATGGACGACCTGATGGCGGGCCTGGGCGGCGAGCGCTCGAAAGACATCATGCTGTCGATCTATGACGGCAATACGGTCGACGACAGCGCCCGGCTGTTCCGCTCGGCCCGCGAAACACCCGCCGAAATGCAGCGCACGGCGCACTTTTCCACCACCTTGCGCGTGGTCGTCGCCGGGCGTCCGTGGACGCTGCAGATGCGCTCGGCCGCGCAGTTCGAGGCGCGCCTGCAGTCGGGCCGGCCGCAGTTCATCGCCATCGTCGGCGTCGCCGCCGCGGTCTTGCTGGCGATGCTGGTTTGGACCCTCGCATCGAGCCGCGGACGCGCCATGGCGCTGGCGGCCGACATGACGCAGCAGCTCAGCGCAAGCGAATTTCGCTGGAAATACGCGCTCGAAGGCGCCGGCGACGGCGTCTGGGACTGGAATCGTGGCACCGGCGACATTGTCCATTCGCGCCGCTGGAAGGAAATGCTGGGGTATGGCGCCGACGAGATCGCACCGACCAACGCCGCTTTCGAGGCCCTGATCCACGACGAGGACCGCGCGCGCGTATTGGCCACCCTCAATGCCTACGTCGACAGCACCGATCAATCCTACGAGTGCCAGTTCCGGCTGCGCTGCAAGAACGGCACCTGGCGCTGGATCCGCTCGCGCGGCATGGCGGTCACGCGCGACGCCAGCGGCCATCCCTTGCGCACCATCGGCACCCATACCGACATTACCCGCGCCAAGGCCGACGAGCGCACCCTGCTCAAAGCGAATGCGCGCCTGGCGGCCGAGCAGCACCGGGTCAGCGTCATCCTCGACCATTCGCACGATGCGTTTGTCGCGGTCAGCGCGGATGGGTGCATCACCGACTGGAACGCCAAGGCCGAAGCCATGTTCGGCTGGCCGGCGGCGGCGGCCATCGGGCACGATCTGGCCACGCTGATCATTCCACCCGAGCTGCGCGCCGCCCACAACGCCGGCATCGCGCGCATGGTCGCCAGCGGTACCGGCACCGTGATCCGCAATGTGTTCGAGGTCAGCGCGCTGCACCGCGACGGACGGCGCGTGCCGGTGGAGCTGGCCATCGCCGGCTTTCCGCAGGCATCCGGCTATGTGGTGAGCGCGTTCATGCGCGATGTCTCCGAGCGCAAACAGGCCGAGCAGCTCGACGTCGAACGCAGCCGGGCGCTGGAAGACGCGCGCCATGCGCTGCAGCATTCGCAAAAACTCGAAGCGGTGGGCAAGCTGACCGGTGGCGTGGCGCACGACTTCAACAACGTGCTGCACGTCATCGGTGGCAACGTGCAACTGCTTCAGCTGAGCAATCGCGACGATGCGCGCCTGCAGAGGCGCCTGCACAGCATACAGTCGGCGGTCGACCGCGGCGCCAAGCTGGCCTCGCAGCTGCTCGCCTTCGCGCGGCGCCAGCCGCTGCAGCCGGTGGTGCTCAATCCGCTGCAAACCTTGCAGGCCATGGACGACCTGCTGCAGCGCGCGCTGGGCGAGTCGGTGCACATCCGCATCGAAGCCGATGAAGGTTTGTGGAACACGCTGGTCGATCCCGGTCAATGGGAAAACGTGGTCATCAACCTCGCGATCAATGCGCGCGACGCCATGCCCGGCGGCGGCATGCTGACCGTTGGCCTGCAGAACCAGCGCATCGATGCCGGCCAGGCCGGCGCGCTGCTCGACCTGGCGCCGGGCGACTACATCCGCTTCAGCTTTGCCGATACCGGGCAGGGGATGGACGGCGAGGTGATCGCGCACGCCTTTGAACCGTTCTTCACCACCAAGCCGGTGGGGCAGGGAACCGGCCTGGGGCTGAGCATGGCGTACGGCTTCGTCAAGCAGAGCGGGGGCCATATCGTGCTCGACAGCGAGGCGGGCAAGGGCACCACGGTGGTGATTTACCTGCCGCGCTCGGCCGAGCGGGCGACCGCCAAGGTTGCCTCGGCCGAGCAGAACGTGGTGGGCGGCGGCGAGACGGTCCTGGTAGTGGAGGACGATGCGGAAGTGCGCACCACGGCGGTGGCGACCTTGAACGAACTCGGTTATTGCGTGCTGGAAGCGCACGACGGCGCCAGCGCGCTGGCCATGATCCGCGGGGGCGCCTGGATCGACCTGTTATTTACCGATGTGGTCATGCCGGGGCCGGTGTCGAGCATCGAACTGGCGTTGCTGGTGCAGGAGGCGCTGCCGGGAGTGGCCGTACTGTACACGTCGGGCTACACGCGCGACGCGCTCACGACCGGCGGCCGGCTCGATGAGGGCGTGCGGCTGCTGGGCAAGCCGTACCGGCGCGCGCAACTGGCCCAGCATGTGCGCGATGCGCTGGCGGGACGTACGCTTGGTTTGTTGAGCGATACGACATCGTAATGGCCGGCGTGGATATGCGCTTGCATCCGAGCGCCTTCCCGATCCGGCACAGTGACGGTCTTGCTCGCTGTTCCGATGATGGGCACCGAGCGGCGGGACGACGCTTTCTTGCTAGTAAGTGAAGACTTGCTGAGCCACGTTGTCGACCATCACGGGGCTATCGAAGTAGGTGACGGTCGGGTCGGTGCCATATTTTTCGCGGACGAATGCGCGCCAGGCGTCCGTGTACAGCACTTGCGCCTCCGCTCGCGAATTCCAGAGATAGACGCCGCCTGCCGTAGCGCCATCTTCGGAGAGCACGTAGTGCTTGCGAAGCAAACCGGGCACGTCCTGATAGGTTGGCGCGGTGCTCAGGAAGATGCTGCGCGCCTCCCCGTGAGTGATTGGTTTCGGCAATACGAACGCGGTAATGGCGATAATCATCTGTTACTCCTGTTGTCCTGCGTGGCCGGTAAAGACCAGCTTCCCTTGAACGGCATCGTGCCAATGTATCATGTCTGATCGTAATGCGGGACGGAGGTCCGGCCAGTGTCGCCACAGTCTCATGTGCTCGTCTAGCGCTGATCGATGCGTGCGAACTACCGTAGATGGCGTGAGCCAGAGGAGAAACAAATGAGCATATCCATTTTGCCGGCAAAAAAAGTGATCGTTCCATTACTTGCCGGGATTTTTTTGTTGCAAGGATGCGCTGTGACGGCCAAAGACGCCGCGCTGAAATACACGACGCACAACTTTGCCTCGCTGTGCTATGGCGGGGTTACCAATGTACGGATAACGTATGCCGGCTCTGGACATGAGATTTGTACCCGGGGTCCCGGATTGGAGAAGGCGCCGGCAGATGCAACGCGGGTTCCGGGCTTTGTATCCGGTTCGTATAAGGCCTTCACAGGAATGGTACAAATGAAGTGGCGTACGCGCGACGGCTCAGAGCTGAGCCACGCTATCGACCTCAACAAGGAAATTACCGATCGACGGATTCCGTATGACCATCCGGAACGCGTTCTCAGTACCGACCCATTGCGTGGGGGCGAGCCGACTGTCATTGTCGAGGTGAATGATCGGACGGCGAATGTGTATGTAGCCGCGACTTTGAAAGTCAATTCTCTCGACCCGGCGAAGAGAACCGTCGACTATGTCGATTCTTACAGGCTGGTCTATTCCAGAACCCTGTGAAGGTAATTCCTGGATTGATGCATACTGGGAAATGAGTGTATGGCGAAAATGCCGGAAGGCCAGCGAGGAAACAATTGAACGTATCTATTTTATTTGCCAAAAAAGCGCTGGTGTCATTACTTGCCGGATTTTTATTGCTGCAAGGATGTGCTTCCACGGCCAATAACAACGTGCTCGCATATTCAAGCCATGACTTCGGTTTGCTTTGCTTTGGCGGAGTCAGCAACGTACGGCTGACATATGCCGGTGCCCCACACAAACTGTTCCATGGCAAAGGCGATGCGGCACCGGAGAAAAAAACCGCTGATGCGACGCGCATTCCCGGATTCCTATCCGGTTCGTATAGAACCTTCGCAGGGCCGATAGACATGCAGTGGCGCTCACGCGATGGCTCCGAGCTGAGCCACGTTATCGACCTCAACAAGGAAGTCACTGGCCGCCATATTCCGTATGATCAACCGGAGCGCGTCTACGCCAAGAAACCGTTCGTGGTTCATCCGACGATCATTGTCGAATTTAACGACCGGACCGTCAATGTGTACCTTGCCGCGACGTTGCAGGTGATCCCTCTCGATCCGGCCAAGCGCACCTACGATCATGTGGAGTCGCGCACGCTCGTCTACTCCAAAACGCTGTGATTTGACTTTCATCGCCAACTTTCTCAGCGCCGGTTGTCGGATTGGCGCAACGACAGCAAGCCCAAAGTGCGCGTGTCTTCATTGGCGCTGAAATGAACGCTTGAATCTGGCCGCCGCAGGTCTGGGCAGGCGAGCTCCCCGAAGCGCTTGTCGGCTTACAGCTTGCCCTGTTGTTTGAGACGGCGGTACAGCGTGCGCTCGCTGATGCCCAGCGACGCCGCCAGCTCGCTGCGGGTGCCGGCAAACCGGGCAAGCCCGCTGTCCAGCTCCAGCGCGCCGCCGGCGGCCTTCGGTGCCGGGCCGGTTAGCGCCGGCGCGGCGGGCAGATGGCCGACGCGAATCACGCCATCGTCGGCGAACAGGCTGGCGCGGTCCAGCACATTGCGCAGCTCGCGGATGTTGCCCGGCCACGCCAGCCGCTGCAGAACGGCCAGCGCCTCCGGATCGATACTGAGCGCGCGCGTGCCGCCGCCGGCCCGCCGCAGGAATGAATCGGCCAGCAGCGCGATGTCGTCGGCACGCTCGCGCAGGGGCGGCAGGCGGATCGGAAACGCATTGATGCGGTAATACAGGTCTTGCCGGAACTCGCCGCGCGCCACCATGGCGTCGAGGGGCTTGTGGGTGGCCGCGATCAGGCGAAAGTCGGCATGCAGCGTTTCCACGCCACCCACGCGGCGGTAGGTCCCCGTTTCGATCAGACGCAGCAGCTTGACCTGCATCGCCAGCGGCACGTCGCCAATTTCATCGAGGAAGATGGTGCCACCTTGGGCCGTCTCCACCAGGCCCGGTTTACGCACCGCGGCACCGGTGAACGCCCCTTTTTCATGGCCGAACAATTCGCTCTCGAACAGGGTTTCGCTCAGGCCCGAGCAGTCGACCACGACCAGCGGGCCGCCGGCGCGTGCGCTGGTGGCGTGCACGGCGCGCGCGAACAATTCCTTGCCGGTTCCCGATTCGCCCAGCAGCAGCACCGGCAGCATCGATGGCGCCACCCGTTGCAGTGCCGCCAGCGCCTGGTTGAAGGCGGGCGCGCGGCCGACCAGCCCATCGTCGCTGGGCCGCGCCGACGCGCTGCGCACCGTCGACAGGCGCTCGACATAAGCGGTAATGACCCCGTGTTCGTCGAAAATCGGGCGCAGCTCGACATCCACGTGTTCGGGTCCGCGCGGGGTGTGGTGAATGTGCAGCACGCGGTCCGGGCCGCGCAGCTCCTGCGCCTTTTTCATCGGGCAATGCTCGCCCGCCTGGTCGCAGGGCAGGTCGTAGTGATGCGAGACGCGGTAGCACTTCTGCCCGATGAATGGCTTGCCGGTGCCGCCGAACTGGCGCCGGTACGCATCATTGGCGGCCAGGATATTGTAGTCCGGATCGAGCACGATCATCGGCTGCGCCTCGTGCTCGAGGAACGACACCAGCGACTGCACCTGCGCGGAGAACGGGGCGGCTACGGCGGGAATGGCGGGATCGATGGGCATGTCGTGGCTCCTGGTCAGGTGCGCATGGTGGCGCAGCACTGCCAGGACTGTCAAGTGGCACTGCCACATGGCAGCGTGACGGCAGTCCGCGCCTGCCAGGCAAAAATGTAAATTCCTTAACAAATCAATGATCTGGATCACGCATTTCATACCTGGATGCGCTGGCATGCGTTTTGCGTTGTCTCTCCCTGAACCAGAGGAGACTGCCACAGCATGAGCACAGCACCATTCCAGGTCGAGGGTTTCTTCGACACCGCCACCAGCACCGTCAGCTACCTTGTACTCGACCGCGCCACGCGCTGCTGCGCCCTGATCGACAGCGTACTGGACTTCGACCAGAAATCGGGCCGCACGGCCACCACCTCGGCCGACAAGCTGATCGCCCGCGTGGCCGAACTGGGCGCAACGGTGGAGTGGATCCTCGAAACGCACGTCCACGCCGACCACCTGACCGCCGCGCCCTACCTGCAGGAGCGCCTTGGCGGCAAAACCGGCATCGGCCGCCACATCGCCGCCGTGCAGGAAGTCTTCGGCACCTTGCTTAACACCGGCACCGGCATGGCGCGCGACGGCAGCCAGTTCGACCACCTGTTCGCCGACGGCGACACCTTCCGCATCGGCGGCATCGAGTGTCGCGCGCTGCATACGCCCGGCCACACGCCGGCCTGCCTGAGCTACGTGGTCGGCAGCGGCGGGCAGCTCGCCGCGTTCGTGGGCGATACCCTGTTCATGCCCGACTACGGCACCGCACGCTGCGATTTCCCGGGCGGCGACGCGGCCACGCTGTTCCGTTCGATCAGCAAGGTGCTCGCTTTGCCGGACGATACCTTGCTCTACATGTGCCACGACTACCAGCCCGGCGGGCGCGAGGTGCGCTTCGTGAGCACGGTGGCCGAGGAGCGCGCCCATAACGTCCATGTCGGCAGCGGCATCAGCGAAGACGCCTTCGTGGCCATGCGCACCCGGCGCGACGCCACCCTGGCCATGCCGGCCCTGATCCTGCCGTCGGTCCAGATCAATATGCGCGCCGGGCACTTTCCGGAACCCGAGGCGAACGGCCAGCGCTACCTCAAGATTCCTCTCAACGCGCTCTGAGCGCAGCAGGCACCATGGACATTCACGCGCTCACGCCCGCACTGGCGGTGTCGGCTCAAATCCTGCCGGAGCAGCTCGACGCCCTGCGGCAAGCCGGCTTTTGCAGCATCATTTGCAACCGTCCCGATGGCGAAGGCGGCGACCAGCCCCTGTTTGCCGATATCGAGCGCGCCGCGCGGGCGCGGGGGATGGTTGCCCACTACCTGCCGGCCGAGTCGGGAAAAGTAACGGACGAGCAGGGCGCCGCCTTCGGTGCCTTGCTCGACAGGCTGCCCAAGCCGGTGCTGGCGTACTGCCGCAGCGGCATGCGTTCGACCACGATGTGGGCGCTGTCGCAGGCCGACCGGCTGCCGCTGCCGCAGATCGTCGACCTTGCCCGCAAGGCCGGCTTCAACATGCAGGGCGTGGTGCGGCGCATCGCCAACCATGGCCGCACTCCGCTCGACATGGCCGAAGCCGAGCATGCGGTGCTCATCATCGGCGGTGGCGCGGCCGGCATTGCCACCGCCGCCAGCCTGCTGGCGCGTGCGCCGGAGCTCGACGTCGCCATCGTCGACCCGGCCGATGTGCACTATTACCAACCCGGCTGGACCCTGGTGGGCGGCGGCGTCTACGATGCCGCGCGCACGGCCCACACCATGGCCTCGGTCATCCCGCGCGGCGTGAAATGGATCAAGGCGGCGGTGGCGGCCTTCGAGCCGGAGCGCAACGCGGTCATCCTGGACGGCTGCCGCGTGGTGCGCTACGGCCAACTGGTGGTATGTCCGGGCCTGAAGCTCGACTGGCACGCCATCGAGGGCCTGTCCGACACGCTCGGCAGCAATGGGGTGACCTCCAATTACCTGTATCACCTGGCGCCGTACACCTGGCAACTGGTACGCACCCTGCGCGCCGGCCAGGCCATCTTTACCCAGCCGCCGGCACCGATCAAATGCGCCGGCGCGCCGCAAAAGGCCATGTACCTGTCGGCCGACCACTGGAAGCGCGGCGGCCTGCTGGACAAGGTACGGGTCGATTTCTGCAGCGCCGCGCCGGCCCTGTTCGGCGTGCCCGACTACGTGCCGGCGCTGATGGAATACGTGAACGGCTATGGCATCGGCCTGCATCTGGGCCACACCTTGACCGCTGTCGACGGACCGGCGCGGCGCGCCACCTTCACGCGGCTCAATGCGGACGGCGGCAAGGAAACGGTCACGCGCGCATTCGACCTGCTGCACGTGGTGCCGCCCCAGGTGGCGCCGGACTTCGTGCGCGTCAGTCCCTTGGCCGACGCGGCCGGCTGGATCGACGTCGACCCGGCCACCTTGCGCCACAAGCAGTGGGCCAATATCCACGCGCTGGGCGACGCCATCAACGCCACCAACGCCAAGACCGCGGCGGCGGCGCGCAAGCAGGCGCCGGTGGTGGCGCACAACGTGCTGGCGGCGCTGGGCAAGCGCGCCGGCGTGGCCCGCTACGACGGCTACGGCGCCTGTCCGCTGACGGTGGAGCGGGGCAAGATCGTGCTGGCCGAGTTCAACTACGGCGGCAAGCTCGCCCCCAGTTTTCCGTCCTGGCTGATCGACGGCACCCGTCCGTCGCGGCTGGCGTGGCTGCTCAAGGAACGCATCCTGCCGCCGCTGTACTGGCGCGGCATGCACAAGGGGCGCGAGTGGCTGGCCAAACCCACCCTGGCCGACGCGTGAGCATGGGTCGATGACGATGGTCGTGCTGCTGGGCTTTGCGGTCGGCGTCGTGCTGGCCCTGACCGGGGCCGGCGGCGGCATCCTGGCCGTGCCGCTGCTGGTGTTCGGGGCGGGCCTCTCCATGGCCGAAGCCGGGCCGATCGGTTTGCTGGCGGTGGCGCTGGCGGCCAGCCTGGGCGCCGTCATGGGCCTGCGCAGCGGGACGGTGCGCTACAAGGCGGCGCTGCTGGTGGCGGCGGCCGGGGTGGTGTGTTCGCCGCTGGGGCTGTGGCTGGCGCAGCGCATGCCGAACCGGCCACTGACCGCCGTCTTTGGCGTGGTGCTGATGTACGTCGCCGTGCGCGCCTGGCAGCGCTCGCGCTGCGCGGGAGGCATGCCGCCGCCACGCAGCGCGCCGCCGCCATGCCGGCTCGACCTCGCGCGCGGCAAATTGAACTGGACGGCGCCCTGCGCGCGGGCGCTGTGCTGGTCCGGGCTGGCGGCGGGGGGACTATCCGGCCTGCTCGGCGTGGGCGGCGGTTTCGTCATGGTGCCGGCGCTGCAGCGCTTCACCGACCTGGGCACGCAATCGGTGATGGCGACCTCGCTGGCGGTCATTGCGCTGGTGTCGATGTCGGGCGTGGCCGCCAGCGCCGCCAGCGGGCACCTGCAGTGGGCCATCGCCTTGCCGTTTGCACTGGGCGCGCTGGCCGGCATGGGCGGCGGCCGGCTGGTCGCGGCGCGCCTGCCCGGCGCCCGCCTGCAGCAAGGCTTTGCGCTGGTGTCGGCGCTGGTGGCCCTGGCGCTGCTGATCCGTGCCCTGGGCTAAGCTGATGCAG
The DNA here is from genome assembly GCF_030846505.1 of Massilia pseudoviolaceinigra. Lineage (NCBI taxonomy): Bacteria > Pseudomonadati > Pseudomonadota > Betaproteobacteria > Burkholderiales > Oxalobacteraceae > Massilia > Massilia pseudoviolaceinigra. The sequence goes on from NZ_JAVCWL010000002.1 coordinate 322,728, forward strand.
TGTGGTTGTTTCGCACACAAGCAGTGTCATTCCCATAAAAACCTTGAGCCTCGCTACAGTTTCAGATAAAGTTGCAGTCCGGAAATTTCCGTATTTACTTTAACTGACAGGTTTGATATGTACCGAATGCTAAGCGCACTTGCGCTCGGCCTGCTTTTAAGCGGCTGCGCCACCCAATACCAGAGCATGGGAATGACCGGTGGCCACGCCAGCGGGCAAGGTCCCGGCAAGCTCAAGCGGGTGGTCTTCGCCGGCAATGGCTATACCAAGGCCGATCTGACGCAGGCGTATGCCAAATACCGCTGCGCCGAAATGGCCCAGGCCAACAAGAAGCCTTTCTTCATCATGTACGAGTCGCTGTTTGCGGCTGCCGCCGAGCGGCCGTCGACCACCCCGCGCGTCGGAATGGTGCATAACAAGCCGGTCTCCACGGTCTTCATGCTGATGCTCGACGCCCCGCGTCCGGGCGTGCTGGAAACCGCGGTTGTCCTTCAGGAACTGGGACCCATCGTCAATGGCGGGCCGGTCGAATCAAGTACACAAGGCGGAACGCAATGAACATTACATCGAACGGCATGCGCGCGGCAATCGCATGCGGCATTCTTCTCCTGACCGCCTGCGGTACGCCGATACCGGTGTACGTACCCGAGGCGGGCGCGGCAAGCACCAAAGTGAGCCTGATGGGCGGCGGCACGCCATATATGTGCCTCGCAGGCCAGTTCTACCGGTTCGACGTGCAGGCCGGCGCCGATGGCACGTCCACCGTGCAGGTCCCGGTCGGCACGCGCCTGACCATGCGCAACGTCATGACCTATCAGGGCCATAACGTCATCAGTACGTGCAGGCCCGCGTTCAGCGTGATCCCGAAGGAAGGCCAGAGCCTGATCATCAATAGCGGCCTCAGGGCCGGCACATGTTTCATTGAAGCGGTGCGCGAGGACAACAGCAAGGACACCGGCGTGGCGCTCGAACCGTCGCTGGGAGCGCCGCAATGCTGAGGCTTGGCGCCCTGCTGGCGCTGAGCGTCATGGCGTCGGCTGCGTCTGGCGCCGACCTGCCCTTGTCCGCGTGCGCGGCCCAGACCTATCCGGCCGAAGCCTTGCGCTACCGGATGGAAGGCGCGACCCGCGTCCAGCTTGGCGCCGACAAGGCCGCGCGCGTGATCGGCGAAAGCGGCTACGCCGTGCTCGACCGCGCCTCGCTGGCCCTGGCGGCCACCTGCAAACCGGCGCGCGCCAGCGAAGATGGCTCGCCGTGGGTGATCATGGTGCCATGGAAGCTGCCGGTCCAGGCGGGCTACACCGCCGCGCGGCTGGCTGCCGAGCGCTGCACGCGCAGGAATAAACTGATCCGTTTCCCCGAGCTCGATGGCCCGCCGCCCAACGTGACCGTGCGCGTGCTGGTATGGACCGATGGCGCGCCGTACACACCGAAGATTGAACTGTCGAGCGGCGAGCCGCTGGTCGACAAGCAGGCCATCGACATCGTCGAGAACTGCCGTTTCGATCCCGCCACCCTGGCTGGCGCGGCGGTGGAGGGTGCCGTGCTGGTGCCGCTCGCCTTCGACACCGCCGGCGTGTCCGACGAAAAAATGCGCGCGGCGTACAAGCGCCTGACCGATCCGCTGGTCGGGAAGAAGGATTACAAGCTGGCGCAGATCCGGTTCGCATCCGAAACCGAAGCGACACGGGTGATCGGGGAAATCAACGGCGGTGCCAGCTTTGCCGAAATCGCCCGCACCCGCGCGAAAACGCCCAACGAGGCCAAGCTCGAAGGCAAGCTCGGCTGGATGCGCCTGGCGCAGATGGATAAGCCCATCGCCGAGGCCATCGACGCGCACGGCGTGCCCGGACTGTTGCCGGTGCCGTTGCGTGGCCACACCGGCGGTTGGCACGTGATCGAAATCCAGCAGACGCGCCCCGCGGAGTCGGCCGGCTACGACCAGATCAAGACCGAACTCAGGCGCAAGCTGATCGAGGAACGCGACATCGTGGTGCAGCAGCCGCCTGCCGTGAACTGATGTAAATGAAAGGGGCCGCAGGTTGCGGCCCTTCTTTTTTGCTTACGGCAGTGTTTTCAGGGTCGCCTTGACGGGCGCCGAGAAGTTATAGCCATCGTACCTGTCCCAGTTGATCGACCACGTCATCACGCCGCGGAACTCGGGATACGCCTTGACCGGCTTGATGGTGCCGCAGTTGAGCAGCCGGGTCAGGCAGTTGAGCGCGTTGTTGACGTCGGTCGTGGTGGTAAAGCCTGAACCGGCCGAGCTTCTGCCCGACGGCACGCCAAAGCCGACCTGGTCCGGACGCAAGCCGGCAAAGGTATTGCCGCCATACGTAAAGCCTTCGATCAGCATGCGTGCCGTTGCGACCAGCTGGTCGGTGGACCCGGCCTTGATCGGGCCGGTTGCATACGGCGTGTAGATGTCGCCGTTGTTGTAATACTGCGGATGCAGCACCGTCAGCTCATTGCGCAGTGCGTTGATGATCGGGATGTACGCGCCCCAGATCGACCCGTAGCTGGTATAGCCGCCTTCCACATATACCCATTCCGGCGCCATCGACAGGTAGAAGCCTGCGCCCACCTTGGCCTTGAGGTTCTTGACCGCGATCGGCAGGTAAGTCTGGATCGCCGCGCCCTGCGAGACGCCGTTTTCCAGGTCGATGTCGATGCCGTCGAAACCGTACTTGACGATGATCGCGTGCAGGGAATTGGTGAAGTTGGTCGCTTCGGCGGTAGAACCGACCGATACCGAACCGTTCTGTCCGCCCAGCGAGAGGATGACCTTCTTGCCCTGCGCCTTTTTGGCCTTGATGTCGGCGATGAACTGGGCTTCGCTGCCGGCGCTCGGGTCGACCGTGAAGCTGACGTTGCCGCCGCCGGCGTTATCGGCGAACGAGACCACGATCACGTCCCAGTCGTTGCTGACCTGGCTGATCGGATAGGTGTTGCCGCTTGGATTGGTGAAGTTGTGCCAGTAGCCGATCAGCGCGTGTTTGGCCAGGCCCGTCGGAGTAGGCGTAGGAGTTGGTGTCGGGGTTGGAGTCGGGGTTGGAGTCGGCGTCGGCGTCGGCGTCGGCGTCGGCGTCGGCGTCGGCGTCGGGGTCGCGCAAGTGCCGCCGGCAGTCCACAGCGTCGGTGAATCTTTCGGATTCCAGTTGGTGCCAACGTATGCCGTATGAGCAACGAGCGCCTTGTACGACACGCCGAGGTAGCTGACCACCTGGCCTGCGGTATAGCTGCTTCCTTCGGCCCACAGCGCGCAGCCGGCCGGCGTTGGGGTTGGAGTCGGCCCGGGTGGTGGGGTGGGCGTTGGTGTCGGCGTCGGAGTTGGTGTCGGCGTCGGCGTTGGAGTAGGCGTCGGCGTGGTGCCGCACGTGCCACTTACCGTCCAGGGCTTGCCGCTTCCACCGGCCCCGCTGTTGGTCGATGGATTGTCTCCCTGCGTCCAGTAGGCGGCCGTGTAGTTGATTCCACCGTAGCTGGCCGATTTGCCGCCCTCGTAGGCGGTGGCGCTGTTCCACGCCGCGTAGCACACGCTCGTTGCCGCCATCATCCTGCTTTGGGATGACTGGGTGCCGGTGGAGGTGTTTTCGCTGCCGCCGCCGCACGCGGCCAGCGACCCGCCCAGTACGCTGACGATCAGGCTGTTGATGATTGTTCTGTTCAATTGAAGCTCCATATCAAATTGTCGGGACACGTGCGTGCCGGATATAAATCAGGTCGATCCATTTGCCGCGCGGCGCTCTCCCTTGCCGGAGAGGAGACGGCGGAATCGATCTGCGCGGCGATGATGATGCTTTATGTGCAAGATCGATATACCAATATAACACCAATATGCGGAAATATGCATACCAAATTAAACGTTATAAATACCAAATTATGCCGGCGGGGAACGGCCGGTAGCGCAGGGCAGCAGTCGTACGAATCGTGCAACGCTTCCATGTCGCTGCTGCCCGATGAAGTTATGCATGATCGACACTTCGGTATCCGGGATGGAGCCAAAACCGAATACATGCAAGGCAGCACCGATGCGACCTGCACTACCTGGCAGGTATCGCGCGCGCCAAGATGTCGGCGATGCTGGATACAAGGCGAACTACACCCGTCCCGGCGATAGCGCCAGCAGGAAACAGCGGATATAACGAGCACGGCAGTGCCGGCTCGCTTCCCCGAGCTTACGGCCGCTCGTTGCGCTCCTTGAATTTGGCGCGGAAATAGAAATACATGCCGATCAGGCACAGCACCAGCACGGCGGGAATCAGGTAGCCGTCTGACGCCGGGGCCAGGTAGGGATCGAACAGCAGCAAGGCCACCAGCACCAATACGGCCAGCAGCGCGACGGCCAGCGGCGCCACGTAGTGTTTGTGCAGCAGCGTGCGCGCCGGGCACGAGCGCCAATACGCGATCGCCAATACCACCAGGATGATAAGCAGCAGATCGAATGCGAAGCGCAGCGGCCAGCGGTACTCGCAGACCAGCTTGCTGACCGTGCTGTCGGTGCTGCTGGCCTGGCCCGGCGGATCGCGGAAAAAATCCTGAATGCAATCGTCCACCGATTGCGATTCGCCGCAGTCCTTGACGCCGGCGACGGCGCGCCTGGCTGGCGCCGCATTGGCTGGTGTCCAGCCCGGCCAGAAACCGACCCCGCCGAAATTCTGGTTAAAGTAGACCAGGTCTTCCTGCAGCTGTTGCCAGCCGCTGCCATCGAAATTGATGACCGGCACGATCCGGTTCAAGAGGCGTAGCTGATCCATGGTCGTACCGGTGCTCTCGATCTCGCGCCGCAGCAGTTGCTTGTTGTACCCGCTCGGCTCATCGAACAAGACCAGGAGATTGGGTAGCTTGCGCATCTGTTCGCGCTGCAACATCTGATGGCGCCGTTCGGTCATCCACCATGGCGCCAGCGTCTCGTCGCCACGCACCATGCCGGCCAACGTGCTGTATTGGAAGATCCCCTTGTTCAGTTCGGTGCGGCGCATCATGATGTTCAGGCGAAAATGTTTCTGGTCGAGCCGCTTGCGCAGATCGCCAAGAAAGGTCTCGAACTGTCCCACCGAAGCGGCGTCGCGCGGATAGCCATCGAAATACAGGGTCACGCCATCGCCGCGGACCGGCACCGGCGTCGTGCCGAACGAAAGCCATGGCCGTGCCCTGGACGCAAGGTCGGTCATGGACGCGTTGAGCAGGCTCTCGATATTTTTCGACAGCAGGGCAAACCCGTGTGCGCGCTCTTCGACGCCGAGCGCCGACCACGGCCCCCAGGCGCTGCGCTGAATCACCCAGTCGACGTTGACCCGGTGCCGGCGCGCGGCGGTGACGAAGTCGAGCTGCCGGTCGTCCTGGCCACTGAACAATTCGCTGACCCTGCCGCCGCCATTGGCCATGATCAGCGTGCCGCTATCGTCGAAGGTGACCCCGTAATAGTTAACGCGCGACACCAGGCTGAAATCGATCCGCTGGGCGGCCCCGCCGTGCCAGAACGGCAGGAAGCGAAACACCTGGGTTCTCTGGTCGTCGCTGCAACCGCACAGGTCCGCTGCCAGTGTGATCGGTGCGGACCGGTCGTACGCTGGCGTCTTGCGGCTCACCTGGTCGAACAGGTAGCCGTAGCGCGTGTACAGGTCGCCTATCGTTCTGCGTTCCTTGTATCCGGGGCTCGCGCTGTCAGCCGCCCCCTCGGGGACGAACTCGGGATCGGCCGGCCCGCAGTAATTGGCGTCGCGCAGGTTTCGAAGGCGTTTGCCAAGATCGGGATCGGCATCCTGGCCGTAACTGACGGCCTCGATCAGCGCCGCCATGTCCTCGTCGCTCATGCGCCCGGATGGCGCCGGCGCCCGGCGCGCGGGCGACACCGCCGGCTGGCAACTGCCGATACCCACCGTTAGCCGGTCTTGCAGCGCCCGTGCGAACAGTTGCTGGTGCGGGTATTGCATGCCGACCATCGGTTGCAGCAGGGCGGCCAGTGGCGCGGGCAGTACCGGCCTTGCGGCGATGGCGGCCAGGGTCTCGTCGGTCACGCCGATGCCGTGATCGGTCTTGACCGCATGCTCTTTCAGCAGCGGCAGCAGGGGGCCCGCCTTCTGGGTAGTGTCCGCCAGCACCGCCTTTACTTCCTCCTCGAAGTCGGTGTGCGCGATGACGGTGTCCGGCTCGACCAGCGCCTTGAGCGCCTTGACCGTGGCGGCTGAGAATTGACGCTTGCTGGTAATGGTCTTGAGGTCCTCCGCCGTCAGTCCGTACCAGTAAGTCTGGCCGACCTTGTCGCCCATGTTGGCAACTTGCGCACTGGCCTTCGCGTGGTAGCGCACCAGCACCGGTGGCAGCTTGACCTCGTCGAGCCGCAGGCGGATCGGATACAGCGTGGCGCGGTCGGGTTGCCCGTCGATCCAGCGTCCGAATTCGACGCTCAGCACATCGGGGCGCCATTCCTTGTGCGCCGCCAGGCGGTCGGCAAAATGCAGCAGGGCGTCGACCGATGCTTCCGACACGTTCGGCGCCGGCTCCATATTGTAATAGAGCCAGAAGCGCGTGATGAAGGACAGCGTGATCGGTCCCACCACGTTATCCGACAGGGGCTGGCCGGCTGCGGCATGGGCCTTCGCGTAAGACGCGTCGCCCTGGAAGATCTGCTTGAGCGCATCCTGGATGCGTTTGCGCTTTTTGGCATCGTAACGCTGCAGCACCTCGACCGACAGCAGGCGTGGCCCCGCTGTCGCCTTGGGTGGCGCCGGCATAGCTGCAGCAATCGCCTTGGTTGGCGCCGGCGTGGTATCAGCAGCCTTGGACGACGCCGGCGTGACCGCTGCAACCGCCGCCGGACCGGCCACGACAACCGTTTCTGGCCTAGGTACGGACACGGTAACCGCTTCCGGCGGCGCCGGCCTCGACGCCGCGACAGGCTTGGCCGGTGCCGGCGTGGCGACAGCCGGCACGGGCGCGGCGGCGGCCCGGACCGCCGGTTCGGACAGCGCCAACAGGAAGCCCAGCGCCGCACAAGGCAGGAAAGACCAGCGTGAATGTAGGTTCATAGATCCCTAAAGGGTGCGTCCTTCTTTGATGAATTCCTTCTTGATCGCGCGTTCCAGGTCGTCCAGTTCGATACGTACGTTGTCCATGGCCTGCTTTTCCTGGCGTCGCGCCGCGCGAATGGCGGCGTAGCGCGCCACGTTGGTCAGGGCGCCGCCCGAGAGCACGTGCTTGTCGGCCAGGCGGTGCAGATCGACGTCGGCTGCCAGCAAAGCGCGGTCCTGAAACAGCTTGTCCCACAATTGTTCGCGTTGCAGCGCGTCCGGCAGCGGAAAATAGATCGCCGACTGGAAGCGGCGCGCAAACGCCTCGTCCAGATTGGAGCGCAGGTTGGTCGCCAGGATGACGACGCCGGGGAAGTCCTCCACCCGTTGCAGCAGGTAAGAGATTTCCTGGTTGGCGTGACGGTCGTTCGAACTGCTGCCTTCGGTGCGCTTGCCGAACAGGGCGTCGGCCTCGTCGAAAAACAGGATCCAGTTCTTGTTCTGCGCCTGGTCGAACACATTGGCCAGGTTCTTTTCGGTCTCGCCGATATATTTGGAGACGATCATCGACAGGTCGATGCGGTACACGTCCACGCCGACCGATTGCCCGAGCAAGGTCGCCGTGAGCGTCTTGCCGGTGCCGGGAGGTCCGTAGAACAGGGCGCGAAAGCCCGCCTTGACCTTCGTCTCCAGGCCCCAGCGGCGCAGCAGGGCGGACCCGCCGCGCATCCAGGCGCGGATCTGCTCGATTTCATCCATCACCTCGGGCGCCAGCACCAGGTCGGACCATGCCAGCGGAGTGGTTATGAGCTTGGCCGGGAAGCCGGCGCCGAAGTCCGGCTTGTGCTGCTGGCCGACGGTGAGCCGGTGCAGATAATCGGTCTCCACCGCCAGCGTCGCGCGCAGCGCCGGCTCGCCGCTGGCCGCCTGCTGCATGCGCAAGATGCCCAGCTTCGCAAAAAAATGCGACGGCTCGAACAGCCGTCCCACCTCGAAGCGGCGTTGCAAATCGTCCCCGGCGAGGATGAAGACGGCGGTTTCGCCGGTCGGCAGCAAGCCGCTGTGCGCGGCGCCGCGCACGCCGCCGAACTCGGTGAAGGTGCGTTCGATCAGCTTGTTATGCGTCAGCAGCAGATCCAGCGCCTGCGGACGGATGTGCGGCAGCAGCGCCAGAATCAGGACGATGCGCTCGTCGGCGCTCATCGCCACCCCGGCGCCGTTGCGCACGGTGTCGGCGAACAGCGATGGGTCGCCGGCCAGCTCCGGCGGCGCCGGGAAGACCGGCACCACTCCGGCGTCGGCATCCTGCGCCACGAAGTACGTCTCGAAGCGCGCCGTCAGCACCGCCCCGAACCAGTCGATCTCGCGCGCCAGGCTGCGCGCGTTGGCCGTCATTGCTTCCTGTTCAGCGCCATTCGACATGCACGGCCCTTTCCATCCATGGATGCCGGATAACCGAGAATGACCACGGCAGCGCGTCGAGCAGCATGTCGAACGAGCCGGCTTCCACTTTCAGGCGCCAGGCGTCGTCTTTCAGGTGCATGCTGCCGGGCCGCTGCAGGAACGATTGCCGCAGGCCGTCGGGCGAGGTGTTGCCGATGGTTTTCCAGTGCGCGATCATCGCCCGCAGCATCGTGTCGACCGCCTCGCGCTCCTCGTCGGTCGGCACGATTTCGCGGACGATCGGGGCGCTCAGCTTCAAGCCGCACAATACCTTGTTCAGGCCAAGCTGGTATTCCGGGCAGTCGGTCTGGCCGCTGACAATGAACTGCACCAGGTGCACCGCGCGCTCGGCCGCCTCGGTGCTCTTGAAACGGGCGCCCTCGGTCAGGCCCACCATCGCAAACAGGCGCGGAAGGTAAGGGCCGGCCAGTACCTGGCCGGCGTTCGACAGGTACAGGGCGTCGCACTCGTCATCGAGCACGCTGGCGGCGCCCTGCGCCAGGGCCGGCGCATGGCGCCGCGCTGGCGCGGCGACGTCGGCTGCTTCGGTCAGATGGGCCGCCAGCGCGCGCGCATACGCGGCCGGCTCAAAGCGCAAGCGCTGCTCGAAGAACCAGCCAAAGGCAAACTGCCTGGTCCGAAGCCCGATACGGGCCGCGGCGGGCGCCGGCAGATCCCGCGCCAGGGGGCCACCAACCTCACGCGCACAGCGCTGCACTGCCTCCAGGTCGGCCCCGGCCAGCAGCGTGACCACGCTCTCCAGCAGGCCCGCCGAAAACTGGGCGCTGTCGTCGCCGGCGCCGTGGAGCAGCGGGGCCAGCGCCGCGCGCTGCGCCGGCGGGTGAGCGGCGAGGGCGCGCGCGCAGGGAACGGCGGGCCGTTTCGGTGCGGGCGGCGCTGGTGCGGCGAAACGCGCGTCGAGATCGTCGAGATCGACCGCACGCTCGTTGGCCAGGTCGTCGAGCACCTGGCGCAGGTAGGCCTGCGGCGCGGCGCTGCGGCTGGCATGGGCCTGGGCGGCGCCAAGCAGGGTTTTTCCATGTTCGCCAATGTTGTCGAGGTGGGCGGCGATCCGCCGCAGCACGTCGGGATCGGACTGGGGTAGGGTGGTCGGTGCGGCAGGCATGGGGTCCTCCGGGGTGGATGGCACGGTGGTTGCGGATGGCGGTTCCGCTGCGGCAGGCTGGCTGTCGACGTGTTCGGCGATGGCTTCCAGGTCGATCGCCTCGCCGCGCTCGAGGGCGATGTTGACGGAGCGCAGGAAGCCGGCGGTATCCACGCTGCGTTCAGCATACGCGCCGATGGCGTGCTGCAGCACGCTGTCCGGGCTTGCCATGTGCGTCTTGATGGCTTGCCACAGCCGGCCAACCGTATCGCCGTGGGGAGCGCGTGTTGCCGTCTGCGGTGCGGGCATCGGGGCTGCGGTCAGTTGCATGACGCCCGCCAGCCAACGCACGCGGTCGGGTTGTGGTGCGCGCGCGGCATGCGGCTCCAGCAGGGCAGTGAGCGCATCGAGCACTGGCGCCGGGAAGTGCTGCGCGACCCGCTCCCATACGGCGGCGCGCGCGCCGATGTCCATGATCGCCTTGCGGGCATCGTCGCCGAGGCCTGCAAAGACGGCCGGTGCGAGGCCGGCCGCATCGCCGTCGACGAGCGCGCGCACAAGGAACGCGGTGCGGGCACGCGCATCGACGGCGGTCAGGTCGATACGTTGTGAGTGTTCAAGCGCGTCGTGGGCGGCGCGCAGGAAATCCGGGGGACACGCGTTGTGGGCGGCATGCACGGCGATGGCCTGCATCTGCATGTCGCGCTGCAAATGGTTCTCCACGGCGGCCATGCGGGTGGCTACTTGCCGCCACAGCTCGATCACGGGAGCGCTCGGGGCGCGCAGCGCGGCCTTGTAGCGCTCCGGATCGAAGGGCGTTACTGCCAGGTGCATGATGCTGGCGAGCCAGAGGTCGCGTGCCGGCGCCCCCGACGCGGCTGCGATGTTGCGCAGGATGGAGGGTGCCTGCGGCGCCACCAGTGTCGTCAATTCGTCCAGCAGCGCGAGCGGGAAACGCCGGGCGACGCGCTGCCACACGTCGAAGCGGGCGCCGGTTCGTGCGATCGCCTGGCGCGCCGCGTCCCTGTGTGCCAGGAGCAGATCGGCCGTAAGCGCCGTCGCATCGGCATCGTCGAGCGCCGCCAGGATGCGCTGGATCGGTTGCACGGTGTCGTCGGGCGGCGTATTCGACGGGACAGGCGCGCCGACCGCCGCCGCATAGCGTAGCGGGTCGAACGGCATGGCCGCCAGGTGCATCATGCTGGCCAGCCAGCGCTCGCGCGCGGGCAGTATCGCGGCGCCGGTGGCGATTGGCGGCTGCCGCAGGATGGCTGCCGCGGCCGGGGCCATCAATGCCGTCATGTCATCGAGCAGCTCAAGCGGGAAGCGCCGCGCGACCGGCTGCCATACGTCGACACGGGCGCCGATGCGGGCGATGGCCTGGCGCGCAGCGTCGGCGTGCACGGCAAGAGCATCGGGCAGCAGGGCTGCCGCATCTGTGGCAAGTAGCGCCGCCAGGATGTGGCGTGCCGGCTCGGCGCCCGGTTCGGCGCCGGGTTCAGTGGGCGCCGTGCTCATTGCGGCGGTATAGCGCGCGGCGTCGAACGCAATGGCGGTCAGGTGCATGATGCTGGCGAGCCAGCGGCGACGCTCGGGAATCGCCGCGGCGTGCGCACCGGCATGCAGATCGCGCAGGATGGTGGCCGCCTGCGGCGCCAGCAAGGTGGTGATCCGCCCGAGCAGCGCGAGCGGGAAACGCTGCGCGACACGCTGCCATACATCGAAGCGGGCGCCGATGTTGGCGATTGCCTGGCGCGCTTCGGCGTCCTCCACCGCAAGCAGGCCGGCCTCGAAGGCGTCCGCGTCGCAGGACCGCAGCGCTGACAAGATGCGCAGTTCCGGGCCGGTGGCGATGTCGATCCGGTCGCGCAGGACAGGGATGGCCGGTGTTGGCTGGCTTTGGCGCGCGGGTGCGTGCCCGACCAATGCGGCAGCATGGCGGCGCGGGTCGAAGGGCATGGCTGTCAGACGCATGAAGCTGGCAAGCCAGCGGTCGCGATCCTGGATCGGTAGCTCGCTTTGCGGTGCCAGCAATGCCGTCATCCGGTCGAGAACATCGAGCGGGAATCGCCGTGCCACGCGCTCCCATACGTCGCCCCGCGCGCCGATGCGGATGATGGCGGCGCGTGCCGCTGCGCTGTGTTCACTGAATATATCCGCCGGCAGATTCGCCGCGTCCGCAGCCAGCAAGGCTGACAAAATGCGCTGTTCGACGTCGGCGCGATTCGTCAGGCCCATGGCGGCGGCGTAGCGCGAGGCATCGAATGGCATCCCCGTCAGGTGCATGAAGCTGGCAAGCCAGCGGTCCCGATCGCGAATAGGCAGCTCGCGCAGTACGTCTTCGGCCTGCGGCGCCAGCAAGGCCGTCATCCGGTGAAGTACATCGAGTGGGAAGCGCTGCGCCACGTGTTTCCAGACATCGGTGCGTGCGCCAATACGGATGATGGCTTCGCGTGCCGCTTCGCTGTGCGTGCCGAACATGTCCGGTGGCAGATCCGCCAACTCCCCGGCCAGTAATGCCGAGTAAATGCGCTGCTCCGTGTCCGTACCGCTCGCCAGATGCATGAAGCTGGCGAGCCAGCGGTTGCGATCAACGATCGGTAGCTCCCGCTGTGGCGCCAGCAGTGCCGTCAGCCGGTCAAGTACATCGAGCGGGCAGCGCCGCGCCACGCGCTCCCAGACGTCGCGACGCGCGCCGATACGGGCGATGGCGTCGCGAGCCGCTTCGCTGTGCGCATCGAACATGTCCGGTGGCAGATGCGCCAACTCCCCGGCCAGCAATGCCGAGTAAATGCGCTGTTCCGTGTCCATACCACTCGCCAGCTGCATGAAGCTGGCGAGCCAGCAGTCGCGATCGACGATCGGAAGCCCCCGCTGCGGCGCCAGCAATGCAGTGAGCCCGTTGAGTACATCGAGCGGGAAGCGCTGCGCCACGCGGTCCCAGAGATCGCCACGCGCGCCGATGCGGGCGATAGCGGCCCGGGCCGATTCGCTGTGCGTACTGAATATGTCCGGTGGCAGATGCGCCGCGTCGCCGGCCAGCAAGGCCGCGAAAATACTTTGTTCAGTGTCCGCGCCACTCGTCAGGTGCATGAAGCTGGCGAGCCAGCGGGGCCGGTCATGAGTCGCTAACCTGTGCTGCGGCGACATCAACGCCATCAGCCGATCAAGTACATCGAGCGGGAAGCGTTGCGCCACGCGCTCCCAGATGTCGCCACGCGCGCCGATGCGGGCGATGGCGTCGCGGGCCGCTTCGCTGTGCATACCGAATATGCCTGGCGGCAGAGTCGCCGCATCCCCGGCCAGCAGTGCCGCGAAAATGCGCTGTCCGGCGTCTGCGCGGCTGGTCAAGCCGATTGCTGCGGCATAGCTGGCGGCGTCGAACGGCAGCGCCGTCAGGTGCATGAAGCTGGCGAGCCAGCGGTCCGGCCCGCAGGCCGGAAGCTCGCGCAAGATGTTCCCGGCCTGTGGTGCCAGCAACGCCGTCATTTGATTAAGGACATCAGGTGGAAAGCGCTGCGCCACGCGCTCCCAGACCTCGCTGCGCGCGCCGATGCGGGCGATGGCGTCGCGCGCCGCCTCGCTGTGTGCGACAAACGCATCCAGCGGGAGGCTAGCCACGTCCGCTTCCAGCAACGCGGAAAAAATGCGCGCTTGTGCCGCCGCGCCGACGGCAAGGCTCACTGCAGCGGTGTAGCGGGCGGCGTCGAACGGCCCGGCCGCGAGGTGCATCATGCTGGCGAACCAGGAGTCTCTCTCGGCCAGCACGGCGCCGCCCAAGCGGTGCAGGATCGCGGGTGCCTGCGGCGCCATCAGCATGGTCATTTCATCGAGCAGCGCCATGGGGAAGCGTTGGGATACGCGCCTCCACACCTGCGCGTTGGCGCCGATATGTGCAATCGCCGCGCGCGCCGGTTCGCCGGACAGGCCCGATAGCGCGGATGCGTCGGCATCGAGCAGCGCGCGCAGCACGCATGCCGTCGCGGCACGCGCTTCGATGGCCGCGGGATCGAAGGTCGTGCCTTGCCGCAGGTCGTCCCACGCGGCGCGCAGAAAGTCCGCCGGACTGACGCTGCCGGCCGCATGGGCTGCGATCTCCTGCCTTCGGATCCCGGGTAGCTGGTCGCCTTGCGCGCTGCCCAGGCATGCTTCAATCTGCTGCCACAGCTTGACCACGAGCGCACTCGGGGCGCGCAGCGCGGCGCGGTAGCGTGCCGGGTCGAACGGCACGGCGCTCAGGTGCATTACGCCTGCGAGCCACGCGCTGCGTGCCGTTGCGGGCGATCGCGCCGCGACGCGGGCTTCCGCGATCGACATGGCCTGCGGCGCCAGGAGCATGGTCAGCTCGTCGAGCAGCGTCAGCGGAAAGCGCTGCGCGACCCGCTGCCAGAGGTCATGGCGCGCGCCGATACCGCGCATCGCGCTTGCCAGCGCGTCGGCATGCACCGCGCGCAAGGCCGACCACGCGGGTGGCAGATAGTCCGGATTAGCTTCCGACAGCATGCGAACGAACTGCCTGACCTTCACGTCAGTGGCGGCGGCGGGGGCCAGCGCCTCGAACATGGCGCCGGCCCACGCATCACGGTCGCGGCCTGCCGCCGCCGATCCGGCCAGCGCCGCCATGTCGTCGAGCATGGACAGTGGAAAGTGCGCGGCGATACGCTGCCATAAGGCCTGGTCCGCGCCCTGACGCAGCATGACTGCGCGCAGGGCCGGGGCGTGGTGCGCCACCAGTTCGTCCCAGTCGGCGCAGATGGATGCCGCATCGGCGGCCGCCAGCGCCTGTGCGAAGCGCGCCTGGGCATCGTCGGCGCGGTGCGGGCGGGTGGCGCTGTCGATGCCGATCTCGCGCAGCAGTGCCTGGGTTTGCGCGCCGGCGTCAGTTCCGAGCGCACCGGCGGCCGCGCGCAAGGCCGGCGTGGCCTGGCCCGATGCCGCGCCCAGCACGCGCGCCAGCACCAGCTCCCACAGCAGGCGCTCCTGATGCCGCCGCGCCCCGGCGTCGCCGGCGAGGGTAGCGCCGATCGCGTTCACCAGTGCCAGCCACGCCGCGGCGTCCTGCGCCAGCAGCGGCACGAGGCGGCGCAGTTGTTCGCCGTCGAACTGTTGCGCCAGGCGCTTGACGACGCCCGGCACGGCCACCGCGCGGCGCAGAATGCCGGGCAAGGCCAGGGCATCGTTGGCCAGCAAACGTTCGAGCAGCGCAGCGGGAGTGTCGCCGCGTCGCTCCAATCCACCGCTGCGCAGGAAGCGTTCGAACAGGGCGGCATCGCTGGCCGGCGCGCTCGCTTCGGCGACGACGCCAGGGGTGGCGTGCAAGGCGTCAATCAGCGCGGCGCGCAGTAGTTCGCGCAGACGTTCGCCCAATTCGGCATCGAGCAGATGCGCCGGCACATCGCCAAGATCGATGTCGAGCCGCTCGATGCGGCGCAGGCGGCCATCATCCATGTCGTCGAGCACCGCTTCGAGCTCCGGCAACATACGTCCCTTCACCAGTTCCAGCAGGCGCTCGTGCGGCATCGGCTGGGGGCGCGGCGCGTCGCTTTCGAACGTCAGCTCGACATGCAGCTCTCCGATGCGGTGGATGGCGCTCATCGGCTCATACCCAGTGACTGTGGGCGTCGCGCTGCTGCTGGCGCAGCAGGAAACTGATCAGATAGGCGGAGGCGTCGTCGAGAGCTTTGTCGGCCCGCCCGTCCGGCTCCGCCGCGTCGTGGCCGGCCAGCGTGGCGTGTCTCAGCTTGTCGAGCCAGTTGCGAAAACGCGATTCGAAATCGTCCATCTGCACGTAGCCCAGCCAGTAAAACGTGGGCAGGATGTGCGCCGGCAGATTCAGGCTGACGGTATCCTGCGCAAATTTCTGGAACTCCGGGTCGTGAAAGCGCGCGGTCCAGTTGGGGAACACGACACTGACGCGGAACGGGAAAAAGCCCTCGCCGGCGGCAGGAAATTGCGCGCTATCGCCACTGCGCGGCCGCAGCAGGGTGTGTTCGACCAGGTGAAAGCCTTCGCAGCGCATGTTCAGCGCGCGCAAGGTCTCGCTCAGCTCCTTCAGTTCGGCGGCGTCTTCGCCGGACTGCAGCTCGCCCAGATGCCAGTATGTCAATGGCGCGCTTCTGACCTTGAACCGGACGGCGGCGCGCCCCTCGGACGTGCGGTCGATCTCCAGGCGGCCGGGCGCGAAGGCCTTGCGCATCAGTGTCGCGGCCACGTTCATGGTAGCGCCGGGACGAGGCGCGCGCACGTGCCGGAACACGCCGGACAGTGCTCCTTCGCCGATGTGGGCGTCGGGGACGATGCGCAAGCCGGCGCGGCGCATCGGCTCGCACAGCGAGCGGCAGCAATGGTGTTCGTGCAGCCCCAGCAAGATGGCGATCTTGCGCTGGGCGCCGCTGACATTGTCGCTGTCCCAGGCCGGCAGGTCGTAGCGAAAGCCGGCTGCGCGCTGCCGCAGCAGCACCACGATGCGGGTGAGGAAGGCCAGTTTGTTGTCGAGCAGCCAGGCGTGCATCGCCTGGCGCACCGGGAAGTACACATTGAATTTGCGCAGCGCCTGTTGTGTGTAGCACTCGCCATACATCGCCAGCATGACGTCGATCACGCGTTCGCGCCGGTCCTCGAACGGATCGAGGCGGCGCCGGATAGCGTCGAGTTCCTGCGCCATCTGGTCCGGCTCGCGCGTGTACAGCGCTTCGATATCGGGCAGCATCGCGTCGTTCAGGGCTTGGGAAAAATACGATTGGGTCAGGTCCGTGTCGATCGAAAACACGCTGGCGATGCCGGCCAGGTTCTGCAGGTAGTTCGCCATCACCTGTTCAAAGACGTACAGGTAGGCCTTGAGCTGGCGCGCGTGCGCGTGCGCTTCGGGCGGGGCGCTGGCCGGCACGCCGTAGGCATTGATGCCGTAAATGGCCGGGAACTGGTGCTGGATCGAGTAATACGGCGCCAGCGGCTGGCCGGCGCCGGCCGGAACCTCGCCCAGGTGCTCGAGCGAGGCGTGGCGCTGGCGCAGCGCGCGCGCTTCGAACTGCAGTTTGTTCAAATTGATCCTGGCGCGCGAGATGAGTGCGCTCACGGCGTCGGCGTCGCTCTCGTCGTCGTTGTCGGGGGCCGCTGTCCGGCCCATGAAATGCACGCGCAGCATGCGCTTTTGCCGTTCATTGCCGGGGAAGCACAGGCGCGGCACCAGCCGCTTGCCGCCCGCGCCATCGAGCCTGGCGGACTTGCCCTCGGCGTCGCACAAGTCCAGCATGTGGACCTGGCGCACGCCATCGATGCCGCGAATCAGTCCGATCAGGCGCGGCAGCGAAATGCCGGCGTCGGGCGCGCGCTGCGCGCTCTCGGTGATGTGGCCGTGCGTCGTAAACGGTCCGGAAAAGAGCTCGTCGGGCGGCACGCCGTCGGCCGCCGCATGCTCGTAGCTGTCGAATTGCAGGCCGGAGATGAGGTGGTGGGCGCACTGGAAAAAAATGTCGGCGTAGATCGCGGCAGGATCGCGCAGGCTGTGCACTTCGATATCGCCGGTCAGGTAGAAATCCTCGGTCTCGAGTACGGCGATGCGTCCGATGTCCTCGCATAGCGCGCGCGCGGCGCCGGCCTGGACGCGGATGCGGCGCGCCACGCCGGCCGCCTGCGCCGCCGTCGGCTCCGCCCGCACGCCGGTGGGAGGATCGCCCAGCTTGAAGGCGATGTCGATCAGGCCGTCCGTGGAGCCGGCCTGGGTCACCCACACATCCTCGATCTCGGCAATGCGGTCGTACAGCAGGCGGCGCCAGTCGTCGGCGGTGACCGGCTCGCTCGGGAAGATGTCTTGCGGCAGGTGCAGCGCGTGCCGCTCCAGGTCGATCGTGCCGTCGCGCCCGGCCAGGTAATCCTCGTGCCGGAAGGCGGAGCGGTAGGCCAGTTCGGTGAGCGCGTAGCTGAGCTGGTCGAGGATGGTCACGCCCGGATCGTGGGCGTTGTAATCGGTCCAGCGCTGACCGCACAGTGCCTGCAGCATGGCGGTGCCGGTGCGCTGCAGGGCCTCGAAATCGAGGCCGTCGGGATCGGGCCCGCGACTGCGAATGGTCAGCGCCGCGCTCATGCCTCGCCCATGCCGGCCACCTGTTGCTCCAGTGCGTCCATCAGCAGGTGCACGCGGTGGTAGGGCAGCAGGCGCAGGGCGCCGACGATCAGCTGCAGGTCGGGCAGGCTGACGCTGTAGGCGTGGGCAGCATCGGCATCGGCGGCGGCATTGGCCTGGCGGTTCAGGCGTCCGATCAGGTCGAACACGGTCTTGAACGGCAGCTCGGCCAGCGCTTCGATCACCAGCGCCCCCTGGTCGGCGCGCAGCGACAGGGTAAGCGCGCTCACGGCTGGCCGCCGCGTGCCGACTTTGGCCAGCTTGCCTTCATCGCCGGGTCGAACCAGAGCTGGGTCAGGTAAACCTGGATCGCGCTGCGCTCGGCCGGCGCGGTGCCGTCGGCGTCGTAGGCGCAGCCGACCCGGATTTGCAGCCGGTAAGGCGAGGTGGCCGCTTTGGCGGCGCCGCACCAGCGCAGTTCGAGGCGGCTGCATTTGCTGCCGTAGTGGGCCTGGTGGCAGGTAATCTCGTTTTTGCCCCCCTGGAAGGCGGACAGTGCGAAGGCGTGCAGTACCGCATATTTGCCCGAGTCGCGCTTGCCGGCGCCGGCCATGACCTCGAACGCCTGGCAGCCGGTCAGGTCGGACGTGACGTCGTGCCAGTTGCCGTCGGCCGGCACGCTGGCGCAGGCGCGTCCGGTGCGCCCGTCCGCCACGATCCGCCCTTGCAGGTCGAGCTCGAACTGGCTGGTGGCCGGGCGCGGCGGGCCGGCCAGGGTGGCGAAGGCGACCTCGGCGCCGGCCGGGCTGAGCGCCATCGCCTTGCGGTAGCCGGGCGTGCCGTCCGGGCCATCGGCCGATTGCGGCCCGCCGGTGCCGAACACCAGGCTGCCGCCGCCCTTGTCCATGCGCACCGACCAGATCGCGCTCTTGTCGGCGATGTCGTGGTAAAAGCTCATCAGGCGGCCCTGGCCGATCTGGCCGACCTTCAGGCCGTCGTGGGCGTTCTTGTCGAACTGCTGGTCGACGATGTTGAGCATCGATTCGATCAGGGCGCCGAACGCGTCCTGGGCTGGCATCGCGCCTTTCTGGAACAGCCGCTTGAGTGTTTCCCGGCTATGAAGCGCCATGGCTATCCTCTGGTGAAATGATGAAGGTGGAACCGATATCGAGCGAGTTCAGGTCGGCCGCGCGGGCGGCGTCGGCGCTGGCGATCCCGATCAGGTGGCTGTGCAGCGGCACCGCCACGCTCCACGGATACTGCGGCGTGAGCGCGGCGTCGGCGGCATCGGCGCCGCGCGCCGTGTCCGACAGCACGAAGCGCGCGGCCCCGGTGGGCGCCACGCGCAGCATGGAGCAGCCGCTGACGTCGGCAATGTAGTCGAGGCCGATGATGAACGATTCGACGTCGTGCATGCGCACGCGCCAGCCGAAGTGGGTTTGCGGTCCCGGCGCGCGCCACGGCGACAGGAAGGCGGAAATATCCTGGTTCAGGCGCGTGATGTAGTGACCGCCAGCCAGCCCGTCCTTCAGACGGATGCCGCAGCGCACCTGGATTTGCTCGTACACCGGCGGCTTGACCGCAATGGTGGCCGCCGGCGGCGCCACGGTGCGGATGAAGCGCTCGATGTCGTCGACCAGCTTGCCGTTCAGGTGGGGCATGGCGTCGAGCGGCGCGCCATCGGCCACATGCGGCAGCGCGACGATCAGCAGATGGCCGGGACGCACCCAGTCGCGCGCCGAGAGGCCCTCGGTGACCAGATTGGGAAAGCACTTGACCTTGTACACATCGGGGAATTGCTGCAGGATCAGCGCCTCGTAATCGGCTGGCGTCACCGCGCGTCCCTTGTGGCGCAGGCGCTCGGCGATCCGGGTATGCATCTGGGTGCGGCTTTCCGGCAACGCGCCGCCGGACGAGGCGGCCACCTGGGTGATCTTGCCCAGGCCGGGAATCACGGTGCGGCTGCGCTCGATGCTGGCGGCCGGCAGGATCATGCTCGCCAGCGTCCCCGCGACCGCGCTCCGGCGCTCGATTTGCAGGGCGTGGGCGTACACCGTGTAGACGCTGGAGAAGTGCTGCAGCGCGGCCGAGGCGGCCACCCGCAGCCAGTACAGGCCGGCCGGCATGACGGTGTGGTCGAGGCTGATGTCGGGCGGGATCGACAGCGTGACGACGCCCGAGGTCATGAAGGCGCTGGTGCCGTCGGCGATGATATTGCGGCGCGGTAGTGTTTTCCAGCGGTTGCCGCTCAGGTAAGACCAGTGCGGTTCGACCGGATGGCCGGGCACCGAATCGTCGCGCAGGTGGAAAAACAAGGTCAGGGCGGCCTCGAAGCCGCTGGCCGACAGACCGATATGCAGGTTGCCCAGGTCCTGGCAATCGGGAATCAGGGTGACGCCGGTCTCGGTGGCCGCGCCGATCGCTTCCCAGCCGTGCGGGTGCAGGTGGATCAGCACGTTGTTGGCCAGCGCCTTGGGCGCCGCGCCGCGGTGCAGGTCGATATGGGCGATGGCGCGGTAGTTGAGCGCGATCGTATTGACCAGCGGCGTGTAGGGCAGGTCGGGCACGCCGGCCTGGAAATGGCGGCTCTTGTCGCGCAGATTGCGCGTCATGGCGTCGCTGAGCGCGTACGGATACTCGCGGTGGCCGAAGGCGAAGCGCGGTGCGGCCAGGGTGAACTTGAAAAAGCCGCTGCGCGCCGTCGCGCTGTAGCTGGTCTCGGGCGCGGCCGGCGCGGCGACCGGCTTGACGCGCCCGATCATGCCGTCGCACGGCAGGTTAACGTGGCGCAGCACGCGCTTGCTGGCGGTGTGGCCGTAGTTGGTCCGAAACAGCGGCAGCCACGGCGCTTCGGCTTCGTCCGGTCCCCAGACGCCGTCGGCCAGCGCCTCGATGCGGGCGAAATACTGGTCGCTGCCCTGTGCGCCCGGGTAGTCGTGATAGTACTCCAGGAAGCCGCCGCTGTCGGGCGGCAGGTCGCCCCATTCGAGGTCGATATCGGCGCTGGTGAGCGTCTTGACGGCCGCTTCCTCGCTGCCGACGATCAGGTAGGAGCCGACCGTCGGCAGCGCGCCGAAGGGCTGGAATGGCAAGGCCGGGCTGAGCATGCCGATATGGTTATGCAGCAACAGCTGGCGGCAGCCGCACACGCGTACCGCGATCGCGGCGGCGGCCAGGTGCAGCGCGCGCAGCAGGCCGAAGGGGTAGACATAGCTGTCCGGATTGAGGCGCAGGCGCAACACCGGCACGGCGACCTGGTAATCCTCGCCGTGCAGCGCCGGCGCGTAGGGCACCACCGGCGGGGCGTCCAGGCCCAGCTCGAAGTCGATGCGCAGCGTGGGCGGGAGCGGCTCCGCGTCGCCGTCCGTTTCGCCTTCCCAGCGCGGATAGTAGGCGGGCACCGGCAGCCAGCCGGCCGGCCCGCTCAGTTCGATCAGGAACAGGCCGCGCAAGATGCGTGCGCGCACGTCGTCGTGGTCGATGCGCTGGTCGCTGTCAGGTGCGCCCGGGCGCGTCTCGCGCAACACCTGTTCCAGTGCGCGCAGGCGCTGGCCGAGCGTGTCGTCGTCAAAGCGCAAGGTCAGGCTGACCTGGCGAATGCCTTCGCGCATCAAGAGCACCGTGCTGGCCAGCGCTACGCCGAAGCGTGCATCCTGCACGGCGCGGTTATCGCCCGGGTTCTTGGGCGCGCCCATCAGCGGCACGGCCGACAGCGGCGCGGGGTCGGTGACGACCAGCTTGTCCGGCACGTCCAGCTGGCGGCACCAGATGTTGCTGGGCCAGGCGGCATGGGGCGGCGCCTTGCCTTTCTCGTCCATGTCGGTCTCGGGGGCGATATCGGGGTCGCGGTGACAGTACAGGGTGCTCAGCGCGCGCACCCGGGCGTCGCCCACCGTCAGGGCGCGCTCGGTCTGGTACACCAGGGGGGCGCCGGCGCCGCCGGACTGCGCGAAAAACTCGGCGCCGGCCGGCACCTCCACGTACTGGCCGGGGGCACAGGGGGCCACCACCAGGCAGGCATGGTCGGGCACGGCCGGCAGCGGCTTCATGCCCAGCACGCGCTCGTAATAAAAGTCGATATGGGCGCCGGTGAAGCGGTTCAGGCGCCAGTGCAGGCGCTCGGCCATCTTGATGAAGGCGATCAGGAGCGCCACGCCAGGGTCGTGCTCGCCGCTCACCAGCGAATCGGGCAACAGACGGGCCGCTTCCTGCTGCACCATTTCGATCGCCTTGATGAAGGCGAAATAACTCGCCCGCATGCCCGCCTTGCTGATTTCGCCGGCGGGCGCGCTGTGCCATTGCGGCCCCAGCCCCAGTCCGGGCGCCGGCAGGAAGGCGGCAAAACCCCCGCCGTCGTCGCACAGGGTGGCGGTCACGCTCACCAGCAGGGTGTGCAGCTTGCGCCCGGCGTTGCCGGGACTGGTCGACAGGGAGCGCGTCCAGCGGTCGAGCATCTCGGTGGCCAGCGCCGTCATCGGCAGCGTCTCGACGCGCCATTCCGCTACCTCGGCGGCGCTGTCCCACCACTGCTCGAAGTCGCCCTGCAGGCGCGTCAGGTTGGTCGAGAGAATGCGCGCGATGACGATGGTTTCGTCGGCCGAAAAATACGCTTCCCAGTTGCCGCCGACGCTGTTGTCGAGCTGGTAGAACTTGACCAGGGCGGCGTACTCGCTGGCCATGGCGAGCAGGTCCGGAAAGGACATTTCGGCCAGCGAAAAATAGCCGTCCTGCAGCGCCGGCAGCATGCGCCCGGCCTGGCTGGTGCCGTCGCGCACGAACAGGCGCGGGGGATCGGCGTCAAAGGGTGGCATTGGTGCCTTCGGCGAAGTAGAACGGATAGACCATATTGCTGCGCGTATTGGTCAGGCGCACGGTGTAGGCGAGGTGGATGTCGAGCCGGCCCTGGTCCATGCCGGCGTCGCTGATCGCGATCCGGTCGAGCGTGATGCGCGGCTCGAAAAACAGGATGGCGTGCTCGATCATGCCCTTGATTTCGGTCAGGGTGTTGTAGCTGATGCTGTCGAACACGTGCAGCTTGATGCCGCAGCCGAAGGTGGGGCGCATGACCCGCTCGCCCGGCGCGGTCGAGAGCAGGATGCGCAGGCTCTGGCCGATATCGTCATCGCCCGATACCATGGCCGCCTGGCCGCCCGCGCTGTACGGACCGTCCGATTTGGTGAACGCCGGCGGAAAGGCCCAGCCGCGCCCGAGGAAGGATTGGTCGATGCTCATGGCTGCCTCATCCGCCGATCATGACAGTGGGGCAACCGAGCACGATGGTGCCGCCATGCTGGCACGGGTCGCCCACGCGCGCGGCCGCCTTGCCGCCGATGAAGACCGTGGTGGAGCCTTGGGCGATCTGATCCGGCGGGCCGACGCAGGTGCATTTATCCCCCATCACGGCGGCCACCAGTTTGCCGATCAGGACCGTCGGTACGCCGGGGCCGATCACGGGGCCGCCCACGTGCGGAATCGGGGACGGCACGGCCGGCGTCTGCATCGGGCACACGTGCATATCGGTCTGGCGGGCGGCGGGCGGCATGGCGGCATCCTTTCGGGAACGGTGGTGGGGGGCGGCGGCACGGACTTCATGCGCGCGGTCAGTTGATGTTCACGGTTGCTCCCTTGATGGTGGTCTGGCCGCTGGCCGAGAATTCGGCGCTGCTCGCCCCTTTCGCCACCATCGCCATGCCGGCCTTGATGGTGATGTTCTGGGCGTCCTGCGTCATGTCCTTGCCGGCCTTGAGCGCCATGTCGCTGCCGGCCGTGATCTCGATCTTGGCCTTGGCGGTGAGCACGATGTCGGAGGCGCTGTCGAGCAGGATGCCTTTTTCGCTGAGCGAGAACGTGTTGCCGTTCTGGTCGGTGGCGACGATGGATTTGGCGTCGTCGCTCATGACCACCTTGTTGCCGGCCGGCGTGAGCAGGCTGATGACCTTTTTCTCGTCGTTGAACTCGACCTTCAGCAAGCCCTTGGTGACGATCGCCTTGGTATAGTTCTCGGCGCTCAGCGCGTACGGCGGGGCACGCATGCTGCTGTACAGGCTGGCGATGACGACGGGGTTGGACGGGTCGTTGTTGAGATAGGCGACGATCACCTCGTCGCCTATCTCGGGAATGAAGAAGGCGCCCACCTTGTCCGAGCCGTAGGCGCTGGCCAGGCGCGCCCAGACCCCGCCGGCATCGTCCTGCAGCACCGGCAAGGTAACCTGGATGCGGTTTTCACCGCCCGGATCGGCATCGAGCTTGGCGACCTTGCCGATGTGCAGGCCGGTCACGCCGGGCATCAGGCCGGATGCGGCTTCGCCGGTCCCGCCCTGGCGGACGCCGCCCCAGTCGGGGTCCAGGCCGAAATCGACGTCGGTGATCCAGTTGCCGTCGGCGATGTGATGTTCGACCGAACTGACGAACACCTTGCCGCTGAAGCGCGTGCCCACGCCCTTGAGGTCGATCATGGTGCCGGGCAAGGCCAGCGCGCTGCCCTGGAAGGCCATGCTGCCGCGCACCCGCGCCAGCGCGGCCTTGACCTGGCGCGCCTTGGTCCAGGCCGTGAGCGCCGCCGTCTCGAGCGGCACCGGGGTTTGCAGGCGCAGCGACGCGATGCCGCCCACCTTGCCCAGGGTGGCCGCGTCCAGGTTGCCCTGCAGCGACAGGTCCACGGGCCCCGCGTCCTGCGTGGCAATCGCCTGGTTGGCGGGGTCCCAGCTCACGCCGGTCACCTTGGCGTACTGGGTGCGGGCATCGATCTCGGCCTCGAAGCGCATGATGTCGGTGCCGTAGGTCAGGCTCAGCACGGCCGTGGCGCTGGTGTCGGGCGGCTTGACCGTGACGGTCTCGTCGCCGGTGATGACCAGCAAGCCGTTCGCTTCGGCGCGCGCCAGCAGGAAGTCCCAGTCGCTGCTGTAGTACTGCACCAGCCCGTGATACTCGCTGGTGGTGGCGGCAACGTCGGCACTGACGCCGGAACAGCCGCTCAGCAGCGCCGTGATGGCAGCACTGTCGGTGCTGTCGACATGGTTCTTGTTGTTGCGGCTCAAGGTCAGTGCGAAGGCCGGGTGGCGGCATTCGATGCACACGCGCACCCGGTTGCCGGCGTCGATGCGCACGCCGTGCTTGATGACGACGCCGGAAAAGATCGGCCACGTCTTGGCGCCATAGCCGGCTTCGATGCTGATGCGCGCGCCCGGCACCAGTTGCGCGGCATCGCTGACCGCGAAGGTCTTGGCCGCCATGTCGCCGTCGGCCACGTAGATGCGCGCCTGCGCCAGCTTGTTGACGCTGCGCGACACCTCCACGGCGATGACGCGCATGCTGTCGGGCAGCACCGCGCCGTCGCTTTTGACGACCAGCTTGAACACGCCCTTGCTGGCTGCGGTGGGCGAGGGCGGGCCGCCGGGGGCTGCGGCATCGGACACGGAATCGGGCGGGGGACACATCGGCGCGGCCTTGTGGTTCAGTTAATCGGAGGAAAGCGCAGCACCATGCCGGGCGCCAGGGCGCGAAAGCCGACCAGGCCGTTCACACGGGCAACCTCCATGTAATAGCCGGGATCGGCATAGATGCGCTCGCATAACAGGGGCAGGGTGTCGCCGGCGCGCACGGCCACCAGGTGCGACAGGTCGGGCGAACTCCTGGTCGCGCTTTGTTCGATTTTCTTGGGACTGGCCATGGCCAGCACGCCCAGCGTGACCTTGGCGCGCAGCGGTTGTCCGCTGGGCTTGAACAGGGTGTAGTCGATATCCATCGACTCGACCACTCCGACGAAATTCATGTCGCCCCAGACAAAGCGCAGCACGTTCGGCTCGTGGATGGCGCCCTGGTAATCGTAGACCAGCGCGCGCAGGGCGGCGAGCATGTCGGTGACGCTGGGGGCGTCGGTTGTGACCAGGGTACCGGTGTTGATCAGCGAGTTGAGGTCGGCATTGACGAGCGAGACCACCCCGGTGCCGTCGAGGATCAGTTGCGGCAAGGTCAGCTTCTCCGGATTGACCGCGCTGAACTTGGGCGTCGCGCCCGGCTGGCCCAGGGTGGGGCACTGGTTGTACTGCACGCTCAGGCGATGCTGGTAGCTGGCCGGATTGATCTGCACTTCGAAGGATGGCCCGGCTTTGTCGACGCCGTCGGCATCGCACGGCGAAATCTTGAGCAGGTTTTTCGAGCCGAGGCTGATGCCGCCCATCTAGCGCTCCTGCATCTGGTTGATGGCGTCGCGCAGCAGGCGCGTGCGCTGGGCCACGGTCTTGTCGTCGGCGCCCAGTTGCGGGCCGCCCGGAACGCAGGTGTCCTTCTTGGCGGGCGGCGCTTCCTGGGCGCGCGTGGCAGCGGCGCCGGGGGCGCCCTGTACCACATTCGACTTGATATTCAACTGGTTGATTTCGATGGGCATGGTCAGGTCAGTCGGTTGGAATAGTTGTAGCTGAGGGTAATGTTCTCGATGGCGACTTCATTCTTTTCCGAGCCGAATGCCTCGACTTCCCACTTGACCGGGTAGGCGTTGGCGAAACTCCAGGACCGGATCGGCAAGCCGTCGGCGTTCATCAGGCACACCACGAGCGGCTGGGCCAGGATGGGGCGGACGAAATCGCCCTCGAACACGGAAATGCACCACTTCACCAGCGGCGAGGAGGTCGAGGCCAGGCCGCGCTTGAGCTGCAGGCTGCGCGACTTGTAGTGGGTCGGCAGGGTATGCACGTAGCGGTTCTCGCCCCCCTCGATCACGGTTTCCGTCTCCAGTTCCGCGGAAATGCCCGACACTTCCTTGAAGGAGGTGTCGGCCAGGCCCAGGGTGGCTCCGAACATGACCGTGAAGTAGAAGGCGGACGGCTGGTAGTCGTCCGACATCGACAGTGAAAGCGTGTCTGGCATGCGCGCGTTCCGCTTAGCCGTTGGCGATGGTCAAGCCCTCGTGCACGATCTCGATCGTTTCGATCGATGCCTCGTTGCCCTCGGCCTTGAGATCGGTGCCGGTGATCTTGGTCGGCCAGGCGTTGGCCAGGGTCCAGACCATGGTCGGGGCCCCGGTTTCGTCGAGCAGGCTGATGGTGACCGGCACGCGCTTGACGGTGTTCATCTTGATCTGGTTGAACCACTCCCAGAACTTGTTGTCCGACTTGAACACCCCTTTTTTCATGGTCACGTTGCCGACCTTTTTCAGGCCGGGCATCTTGATCACCGAAAATTCGGGACTGTCGCCGTGGCGGTACTTGATTTCCTCGGACTGGATATCGAGTCCGCTGATTTCCTGGAACGACATGACCTGGGAATCCCATTTCACCTGGAAATAGAACTTGGGGAGCGGCCATACCGCTGTCGATTGTTTTGAGCCATCATCTGCCATCGCGAACCTCTTTCGTAAGTCACATCAGGGAAGAACTGCCCGTTGTTGCGTCAGGATTTTTGCATCTGTTGCTGGAAGGTGATCTCGATGAACTCGGCCGGCCGGCTGACCGCCACCAGGATGGTGACGCGCAGGATGCCTTCGAGAATGTCTTCGGCGGTCATGGTTTCGTTCAGGCCGACCGAGACGCTGAAGGCGTCGTCCGGGCTGGCGCCGGCCAGGCCGCCGCGCTTCCAGATGCCGGTCAGGAAGTTGCGCGCCATGCTCTTGATGGTGACCCAGGTGTTGGCCACGTTCGGCTCGAACACATAGGCCTTGCTGGCCAGGCGCAGCGACTCTTCCAGCATGATCATGGTGCGCCGCACGTTGATGTATCGCCAGTCGAGGCTGTTGCCGTCGAGGGTGCGCGCGCCCCACACCAGGGTGCCTTCGCCGATGAAGGTGCGGATCGCATTGATCGATTTGCCGGTGGTGCTGACGTTCAAGTCTTCCTGGTCGTCGTGGGTGATGTTGACCGACGGCGAGGTGACCGCCGCCAGGCTGACGTTGGCCGGGGCCTTCCAGACCCCGCGCGTATTGTCGACCATGGTGTACAGGCCGGCCATCGCGGCGCTCGGCGGCAGCAGGTTGAGGTTGCGCTGCACGGCCAGCAAGATGCGCGAATACAGCGGGCTGATCGCCACCAGGGTGTTGTGCACGGTGGCGATCTGGTGCAGGCGCTCGGCGCCGTCCTCGACCGTTTTCCAATCCCGCACGACGGCGTCCAGGGTCTTGCCAACCTGGGTGGCCTTGATCCTCGCCGCCGGGCTCTTGCTGGTGTCGGCGTACAGCACGCTGGCCAGGTCGTTGCTGAGCAGGTCCTTGAGCTTGGTCCGGTTCTCGGCATCGAAATAGGTGAAATCGAGGTCCTTGGCGGCCACGATGGTCGTGTTCACCCACGGATAGTAAGCGGCGCCGAAGGCCAGGAAACTGGTGCCCACCCCTTCGCGGAACTGGTTGACGGGACCGTCGTTCAATTCCTTGTCGCCGTTATACACATCGAGAATGGCAAAACGGCTCTTCATTTTGTAGCCGCAATGCATCAGCATCTGGGCTTGCAGGCTGTAGCAGTCATCTTTGGCCAGCAGCACGGCTTCCGGAATGACCAGCATGGTCGGTTCCTGCTCCTTGAGCAGAACATCGATACCGGCCTGCAGGGCGTCAGCCTCGGGCTGGGCCTTGTAGTCGCCCACCGAGACAATGTAGCAGGCGCCGCCGCCATTCTGGAAAAACAGTTTCATGCTGTGGTACAGCAGGTGCTTGCCGCCGGTCTTGACCAGTTTGTAAGGCACGAACGGGCGCGCTTTTTCCGCCTTGAGTTTCAGCGCGTAGGCGGGGATGGCGGCGAGGGCGGCCTTGTCTGACGCTGCCTGGGCATCCTGGGCGGCTTTCTCCGCAGCATCGTAGGCCGTGGTTCTGGCTGCTTTCTGCTCGGCGCTGGCTTTGTCGAGCTCGGCCTTGGCAACGTCCGCCTTCTTGCGCAGGTCCGCCGCGGTGTCGGCGGCTGTCGCTGCGACCGTGACGAGGTCGGATGCATCACCAGCCTTGGCACTGCCCTTGGCTGCCGTCTCAGCCTTTACGGCTGCGGCCTCGGCTGCTTCTGACTGGTTTTTTTTGTCGGCGCTGCCGGCGTCGGCCTCCAGCGCTTTCTTGGCCTCGTTTGCGGCTGTTCTGGCCGAGTCCGCTGCCGCGCGCAAGACAGGGTCCTCGGCGCCAGCGGCTGGGGCGGCGCCGCTCCTGGCACTGTCTTTGGCGGCCGCCTCAGCCTTAACAGCGGCGGCCTCGGTTTCTTCTGACCTGGCTTTTTTTTCGGCGTTGTCGGCGTCGGCATCAAGGGCTTTCCTGGCCTCGTCCGCAGCTGTTCTGGCCTGGTTCGCTGTCTCGCGCAAGGCCGGATCCTCGGCGCCGGCGCCGGCGGCAGGAGCGGCGCTTTCCGCCAGCGGGGCGACGCCAGAGAAATCGGCATCGTCCTGGCGCTCGACTTTGTCGAAAGTGAACACCGGTGCTGGCGGACCGCCGAAGTGGACCTCGAATTCGGCCATCGAGCTGATCCGCATTGCCTTGTTGGTCAGGGATGAGCCCTTGTAATCGGCTATCTGCGTATGGCCGACAAAGGCCGGCACCGCGGTCGCGACCTCGACCACCGAGTTGGGGAATGCGTTTTTTTCAACGATGTAGACCCCGGGAGTTTTATATTGCGCCATCTTGCGTCCTTTCTGGTGGGTAATCAGGGGATGTAGATTTCCGACACTAATACTGGTACGGCACTTCCTTCTGTAATTTCCCGCCCGATGGCTGCCACACTGGCATTCGGCAGTCGCTTGATGAGAATTCTTTGGCCCAGCTCGCCCTGGTCGCGCAGCTGCAGGCGTTGTTGCGGGGTCTTGCGCATAGCGATCGCCTGTTCGCTGGCGAAGGTCAGTGCCGACCGGTTGCCGGGCAGCGGCGTGCGCCCGCGCGCCGCGAAGCGCAGTTTGTCGTCGAGGTCGACGATGACCGGATTGGGTGCATCCAGGTCGCTCAAAAAATGGTACTTCCAGACGCTGGCGCGGGCGCCGAAGCGGACCAGCCAGACCGGCGCGGCAGCCTGCGCCAGCGCGGCCGCCACATCGGCCAGGGCCAGCACCATGAAAAACGCGGGCCTGGCGCCGTGCCCGGCCAGACCCGCGGCCTTGTCCGGCACGCGCGGACGGCGCCAGGCCGCCGGCCCGGCCAGTTCATCGGGATGCAGGCGCCAGCGCCCCACGCCCTCGGCCTGGGCCAGGGCGCTGTGGAAAAACAGGCAGGCGTCGGGCGCGGGCGCATCCAGTCCGGTGAACAGGGAAAAGTGGGGATCGGCAGAGAGCACGGCAAATTCGAGTTCCGCCGCGTCGTCGCGCCCGCCTTGCAGATCGGCGCGCGCCGCGTCCTGTCCGGCCAGCGCCAGGCCGTGCGCGGACGGGCGCGTGAGGATGCCGCAGCGATCGAGCAGGGCGGCGCATTGCGGCGTCGGCACGAAGCGGAAATTGGCGCTGGCCCCATCCGGGAAATACGCGTGCTCGGCGCGCAATTCCAGGAGAAGGGAATATGCGCCGCGCATGGCTCAGTGACTTGCGCTGGTGATCGGTTCGGCCACGGTGCCGACCTGGTGCGTGATGTCGTCGCCGCCCACGGTAATCATGCGCACCTTGTACATGACGGAGGGCAGGTAGCGCCCGCTGAGCATGGTCCAGAGATTGCTCAGCTCATGCGTCTTGAGGTTTTCGATATCGAGCAGGAGCCGTTCGATGCGTTCATCGAGATCGGGCGTGACCTGATGGTCGAATACCGGCGTGCGCTGGAAGAAGCTGATCGCGCTCGAAATGAAACGCAGCGCCTCGGGATAGTTCTTGTCGCTGAAATTGGCGGCGACCACCACGTACAGATTGAGGAACAGCGGCCGGCTGAAGACCGGCGTGCGGCCCGCGCCGGGGCTGGGCGCAAATGCCTGCTGGGGCAGCGTGTCTTTCTCGATATTGGTCAGGCAGATCACCACCTTGTTGGCGATGTGCGGGGCGATGGCACCGTTCTGGCCGATGATATTCGACACCACCACGATGTCGTCGGTGAGCTTGTGGCTGCGCCGCAAAAACTGATTGAGGTGCTGCGCGAGGTGATCGATGGCTGCCTCGATCATCAGCATGCTCTCCGTTCGGAAAGCTTGGGCAAGACGATCGGCAGGCGCATTCCTGATCTCCCTTTTGTTGTAATTTCGGAAGACTTTATCATAAGACACTGTGTGGTTTTTTTTATTTTTGCGATGTCGCAATCGTCACATCAACGTGGTAATTTATGAGATTGTGAGGATCATTTCGTGATCGATTTCGCCGGCGAAAAGTACGCCGCCAGCGTGGGGCCGGCAGGCGAGCGCTGCTGTAGCGGCGGGCTCTGCGCCATTTCTGCTGTTCTGTTCATGCGAGGCGAACGATGAGTCATGACGCGCTTTACCAGGCGGCACAAGGTGGTCCCGAACGACAGCAACAGCGCCAGGCGCGCGCCACCGGGCCGGCGGAGAACTTGGGCGCTGGGCGTGGCGCCCGGTTCGTCGATGGACGGGCGCAAACGGCCGCGCAAATGCGATTACAGGCGCTCGCCCACGACCGGTTCCAGGCGCGCCAATGCAAGGCGATGGGCAGCCTGATACAGGAAAGTGCGCGCGTACGACAGATGCAGGCGCTGGCCCGCATGACGGATAAAGTGCCTGTGCAGCGACGGGCCGGGGCGAACGAGTCCGGACTGCCCGATCAGCTCAAGGCCGGCATGGAAAACCTGTCGGGGATGAGCATGGACCACGTCAAGGTGCACTACAACTCGGCGCAGCCGGCACAGCTGAACGCGCATGCGTTTGCGCAGGGCAGCGATATCCACCTGGCGCCGGGCCAGGAGCGGCATTTGCCGCACGAAGCCTGGCATGTGGTGCAGCAGGCGCAGGGACGGGTCAGGCCGACCATGCAGATGAAGGCTGGCGTGCCGGTCAATGATGATGCGGGCCTGGAGCGCGAGGCCGACGTCATGGGAGCGCGGGCGGCCGCCTGCGGTGCGATGCCGATGCAGTACAAGGCGCCCGCGGCGCATGCCGGGGGCAGCGGGGTGGTCCAGCGCTATGTGCTTGCCATCGCGGACTATGAGGGTGCACCGCTCGATACCGATGAAGCCGGCATGGTGGCCATCAAGGCCTATCTGGAACGACTGGTCGCCGCCCACGACCCGGTGCGAGTCGCTGCGTTGATGGATCTGCTGCGTCAGCATGACCCAGAGCGCGTGCCGGCAATTGAGCTTCATCGGGAACAGTACACCTTAGGCCTGATGACGCCGCTGACCCAGGCCGACGATGCACTGCGCCTGGGCATTCCCGTGGCGCCGAACGGAGCTCATGTCATTCCGCAATCGATCCACCGCTTCTGGTCGGGCGGGCCGTTGACCGATTCCGCCATGGACACCTTGCTGGATTCGGCCACCAAGACGCGCGACACGCCCTGGACCCACACGCTGTGGCATTCGGACGCGTTTGAAGCGGGGATCAGGAGACCGGCGCCGCCGGCGTGGAAGTTCATGGGTGCCGAACGCGACGCCTATGATGCGGATCAGGCCAGGATCGCCAAACGAAATGAACAGCGCCAGCAACTGCGCGACGCCGGCTATCAGACACGGGCGATCGAGTCACTGGTGGCCAATGGGAATGCGACTTCCGGCGTCACCCCGCAAGAACTGGCGGCGGCATCGGGCATCGCGGCCAATTCGGTCAATCAAGGCGGGGGCGAGGCCTGGAACGACTTGAAGTATTTCTCCGATATCGCCCGCCTGATGTATCTGCATGCGCACGGCGGCCACCATATGGACGTCGATATCGGCCTGGGCGACATGGACATGGGCATGCAATATGCGCACAACGACCCGGCCGGCGAGGTGCCCTTGATGGGCACGCTGGCGCGCGATATGACCGAGGGCGGAGGCGGGCCGCAGGTGGCCCCGCGGCTGGAAAGGGCAAAGGCGTATCGCGGTAGTCCGTATTTGAGCGGCGTATCGGCGGACCAGTATGCGGCCGACGTTGCCGCGCTTGGCGACCGCGCCCGGATTGGTTCGGGCATGTACAACGCCTTGATCGCTTCCAGAGCGGGCACTGGCAACGTGCAGGCCGCCATCAATCGGATCATGCTCAGCATGCGCGGCGGCGCGCCCAGCTTATCGACCGGCATGGGAGCCAACCCGGAGTTGCTGGGCGGTGCCAGGGGAAGCGCGGGGCATGCGGACAGGGTCGAGGCCGGCTTTGTGCAGTCAGTTCCTCCCTATCTGCTGAGGTTGCAACACCTCACCGATGACAGCGAGCTCTGACCCTCATGCCGGCCACGCCGCTTACTGGATGACGCTGAGACGCTGGCGCTTGCCGCTTTTGAAGGTAAAGAGCGTCAGGCGGCCATCTTTCACATCGCCCCGGGCATCGAAGGCGGTCACGCCGGTCACGCCCTTGTGGCGCACCTTGGCCAGCGCCGGCAGGTACACCGCCGGATCGGTCGAGCCGGCCTGCTGCATGGCGGCGACCATGGCGTGCATGGCGTCGTAGGCATACGGCGCGTACGTCATCACGTCGATGCCGTAGCGGCGCCGGTAGGCCGCGCGAAAATCATCCATGCCTTTTTGCTGCTGCGCGTCCACCCCGCCGGCTTCCGCGCAGATGACCTGGCCATCGGCCATGCCCTCGCCGGCCAGCTTCGCCAGCGAATCGGAACACAGGCCGTCGCCACCCATGAAGCGCAGCGGCATGCCCAGCTGCTTCATCTGGCGCAGCATCGGTCCGGCCACGGCGTCCATGCCGCCGAAGAATACCAGGTCCGGCTTGGTGGCCTTGATGGCGGTCAGGATCGCACCGAAATCGGTCGCCTTGTCGGTGGTGTATTGTTGCGATACCACGCGTGCGCCCTGGCCGGCGCTCTTGACGTTCTTGATGAATTCGTCAGCCAGGCCTTTGCCGTAGGCGGTGCGGTCGTCGATGACGGCAATCTGCCTGGCCTTGCCGGTTTGTACAGCGTACTTGGCGAGCGCGGCGCCCAGCTGCTCGTCGTTGGCGACGTTGCGAAACGCTGTATTGAAACCCTGGCGCGTGTATTTGGGGTTGCTGGCCGAGGGCGAAATTTGCGGGATGCCGGCGTCGAAGTAGATTTTTGAGGCAGGGATCGTGGTGCCCGAGGTTTCGTGACCAATCACGCCGCGCACCTTGGCGTCGACCAGCTTTTGGGCCACGGTGGTGCCCTGTTTCGGGTCGCCGGCGTCATCCTCGGCCAGCATTTCCACGCGGTAGCGCTTGCCGCCGATCAGCACGCCTTTGGCGTTCAACTCATCGACCGCCATGCGCGCGCCGTTTTCATTATCCTTGCCGAGGTGGGCGATGACGCCGGAGGTGGCCGCCACGTGTCCGATCCGGATCACGTCCTGGGCCTGCGCCACGCCGCCAGAGAAGCTGGCCAGCACGGCCGCCCGCAGAACCAAACTGGAATTGAACCGCATAGCTTCCTTTTACGTTGACGCGGCCGGTATGGCGCGGAGCGGCCAGCATACCACGCAGGAATTGTCCGTGCGCCTGCGGATTTCCCCTACAGGTTCCGCCTCAGCTGCCTGAGCCGGTCATCTCGATGCCGCGGTTGCGCAAGTGATACAGCACGGCCAGGCCCGCCAGGGTCAGCACACCGGCGATCAGGGTCAGCAGCTCGCTGCCGCCGCGGGTAATGACGGCTGCGGCGCTCGAGGCCATGGTCGCGGCGGTCATGCCGTGATCGTAGGTGGCGCCGATGACGCGTTCGCGGTCGTTGATGGCGTTGGTCAGGTGCAGGCCCTGGCCGCCGCGGTGCACCGTCATCTTCTTGTCGCGCCATACGAAGGACATGCGCTCCGAACCGACCATGACGGTGCCGACCACGTGGCCGGCATTGTTGATATCGGTGGCAAAGCTGTTGTAGTTGCCGATCAGCGCACCCAGGTCGACCATGCGCTTGCCGTCGTGCATGAAGGCGCGCCAGCGGCGGTCCTTCGTTTCCGAGGCGCCGACCACGACGCCATCGTCATTGATCGCCATGGCCGAGCTTTGGCGGCCGCCCAGGGTGCCCAGGTCGACCATGCCGCGCTCGGCGCTGTACAGGAAGGCGTGGCGATAGCCGTCCGCATTGGCGGCGGTGCCGACCACATGCCGGTGCTTGTTGATGCCGCTGGCGTAACTGATGTTGCCGCCCAGGGTGCCGAGATCTTGCAGCTGCCCGCCGCCGTCGTTGATGAAGGCGTGCCAGTCGCCGTTGGGAATGTCGGCAAAGCCGACGCTGATGCCTTCCTGGTTGATGCCCATGCCGTAGCTGCTGGGGCCGCCGAGAGTGCCCATCACGCGCATGCCGCTGCTGCGATGGAAAAGGAAGGCGTTCCAGGTGCCATCCTTGTTGCGCGCCGATCCGATGATCTGGCCACGGTCGTTGATGCCGCGCGCATCGCTGTGCATGCCGCCGCGCGAGCCCAGGTCGGTGATTTTGCCTTTTTCGAACAGCACGCCGCGCGTGTTGCCGTCGCCGTCTTCCAGCACGGCAGCCACCTGGCCGGCGGCGTTCATGTCGTAGGCGATGGTCGACTCGCCCGCGGGTACGGCGATGCCGAGCGAATGGGGACGGGCACTGGCCTCGCCTCCCAGCAGGATCAGAACAGCGAGGCAGGCAGGGAGGGCAGGGCGCATGCGGAATTCCTTTCGATAATGGGCGTCAGGGCGATAGCCGTTGTAAAACGAATACCGATGAATATACGCCAACATTGCGATCTTGAGGAATATTTTTTGCTAGCCTGTAGTAATCTGATTGCGCGGTCGATGTTAAAAGCAAAAAACCCGCACAGGGCGGGTTGTGGGCGGCAAACAGCATGACCGGCTGTCAGATGTACCTTTCGATGATGCGGACCATGGTGGGCACCAGTTGAGCCAGGAAAACGAGGCCGGCAACCCAGATGATGATCGCCGACTTCGCCTCGGCTATTTTGGTATGGACATCGGCAATATCCGATTTGGTCGCGCCAATTGCCTTGATCACGCCAATATCGATCTTCATGGCCGCGACATCGATTTTGATGGCGGCAACAACGGCTTCCAGTTTTGTTATGCGGGCATCCATGCCTCCATGATCATGCAGTTCACCGCTCATGTCCATAGTGTTCCTTGACGACGTAAACGTTTGTCCGGGGAGGACAGTACATTGCAAGGACACGCTCCCTCCAGGTTGGATGATCAGCCGCCGTGCGATGCGAACGAGGCCGGTCGGCACTCGGTACGGCCCTGCCTGGTCGATGATGCGTTGGTAAAGGAACTCGTACGGGACCGTCATGCTCATGACAGTAAGACCTCGTCTATTGGAATTAGTTCTGCCGTCCCGGCACCATCAAGTATTGGTTCCGCCCAGTCTGATCGGGTTCACGGCGTGCTGATGAACGGGTTTAAGCCCGATTTGGGTTGTAGATCGCCAAGGATGAGCGCATCAGATGTACTTCTCGATGAGGCGTACCGCTGCCGGCACTAACTGAGCCAGGAAAACGACGCCTGAAATCCAGAGGATAATTGCCGACTTCGCGTCCGCCACGGTGCTGCGTATCTCCAGACGTACGCCGGCGATTTCGGACCGCACTACCGCGATTTCGGACCGCACCCCGATAATTTCGGTCCGCACCCCGGCAATTTCGGACCGAAACTCGGACCGCACTCCGGCAATCTCGGACCGAACCTCGGACCGCACTCCGGCAATCTCGGACCGAAACTCGGAGCGCAGTTCAGCGATATCTGATTTCGTCGCGCCATTGGCCTTGATCACCGCAACATCGATCTTGATGGCGGTGATGTCAGCTTCCAGCTTGGCTACGCGGACTTCCATGTCGCCATAATCATGCGGTTCGCCGTTCGTGTCCATCGTGTTTCCTCATGATTGACAGCATTTCGCCCGGTGGCTCGGGGCCAGTTCTGCTCTTTACAGTCAGACCTCTTCTATTGAAGTTAGTTCTGTCGAGCCGGCGCCATCATGCATGCTGTCACACCTGCGCCGCTAGCCCGTCTGCCGGCGAAAAGCGGCCGCCCGCCGTTGGTGGAGGTATGAGATGTTCGCTGGGTGGTTCGCGATGAGAGCAATGGGCCATTCCTGGCGCAGCATTGTTCCTCCGGCCCGGCTGGCTTCGCGGGGCGCGCTTGCCCAACAAACGGAAGACGCCGACCGTGCACGGCGTCTCGGGCGTCATCGTGAAGCCGGTTTTTTGATCGCCAACGATGCGCGTGTCAGACGTACTTCTCGATGAGGCGTACCGCTGCGGGTACCAACTGAGCCAGGAAAACAAGGCCTGCAACCCACATGATGATGACCGACTTCGCTTCAGCCACAGTGCTGCGTATTTCCGAACGCACTCCGGCGATCTCGGAACGAATCTCGGCACGCACTTCGGCAATATCCGACTTGGTCGCACCCGTAGCCCTGATCACCCCTATGTCGATCTTCATCGCGGCAACATCGGCCTCCAGTTTTGTTATGCGAGCTTCCATGTTGCCATGATCACGCGGTTCGCCAGTCATGTCCATGGTGTCCACAAATGAGTTAGAGGTTTTCCGCACGCTGATGCGAGTCGGTCGCATTGACACGGCACCGGACGCGCAGTGGTCGACTGCCATATCATGCGATTGATGCAGGCGGCTGCTCAGTTTTCGCCGGCCATCCCGGCGACGCGTTGGCAAAGATGGTCGCGCGCGACCAACATCGCCCACCAGAGTAAGACCTCAGCTATCGTATTTGGTTCTGCCGCACGAGGGGCGTCATGCAAGCGGCGAGATGCAGGGCGGGGGCCATCCGGCCAGCGCTGAACAGGCGCTTGCACTGTTCACCGTGGCAGCGGATGGCGTTGCGCGGGTGCGCGAGCAAGGCAATCGTCCTGATTGCCCTGGATTGCGTCAGTCCTCAGAACGCATAGCGCGCCGTCAGCTGGACCGAGCGTGGCGCGCCGGGCAGGTTCAGATTGCCGTTGCTGCCATGCCCGGCAACGATGTACTGGCGGTCGGCCAGGTTCATCGCGTTAAGCTGAATGTCGACCTTGCCCTGGCGGTAGTACGCCATCGCGTCGATGGTCGCGTAGCCCGGCAGCGCTACGGTATTGCCCGGATTGGCAAAGCGCTTGCCGACGGCGTTGGCACCGGCGCCCACGCCGAACCCGTTGCCCAGCGACTTGGTCAGCCACACATTCGCACTGTGCACCGGCGTCAGGGTAGGGCGCTTGCCCTGCACCGGTTGTCCGGAATCGATGGCGACCGACGACACCGCCCGCGCATCCAGGTACGCATAGCCCGACCACAGCTGCCAGCCATCGCCAAGCTTGCCGGCGAAGGTCAGCTCGATGCCATCGCTGCGCTGGGTACCGATCGGAATGAGGCGGTTGGTGGTCGGGTCGGTGGCCTTGATATTGGTGCGCTCCAGCCGGAACAGCGACACCGCGGCGGTGGCATTGCCATCGAACAGGTCGAACTTGGCGCCGATTTCCTTGTTGGTGGTTTCCTCGGGCGCGATCTGGGCGTTGTTCGCGGCCAGCGCAAACGACTCGCCCGACGGCTGGAACGACTTGCTGAAGGAAGCGAAGTACGATTGCGTCTCGCCCGGCTGATAAACGAGGCCGGCGCGCGGGCTCCACGCGCGGTCGACACGGGCGAGGTTCGACTGGCCTGCGCGGCGTTCGCGCGTCTCCTGTTCGAAGCGGTCGAAGCGCACCCCGGCCAGCGCCTTCCACTGCGCCGACAAGGTCGCCATGTCCTGCACATAAGCGCTGGTCACCGTCATCACGCCCATGTTGTCGGTCGACGGCGCGGCGCTGACGGTAAACGGCAGCACCGGCGCGACCGGATTGAACAGGTTGACCTTGGCGATATTGTTCTGCGTGCGGAACAGCTGGTCTTTCTCCTGCTTGCCGATCTCGATGCCGTACAGCAACTGGTGGCGCATGCCGGCCAGGCTGACGATCTGTTTCAGCTCGGTCTGGTTGAAGTAACCGGTCTCATCACGCAACACATTGCTGCGGTTCAGCGACGCCGTCAGGGCCTTTTCATCGACCGCGCCAGCCAGCGTATTGTTGCGGTCGAGCGTGTAATTGTAGTGGCGGAAGGCATTGCGCAGCGACCAGGCATCGTTGAAACGGTGATCCAGCGTAAAGCCGAAGGCCTTCACTTCCGCCTCGGAGTAATCGTTATCCTTCGCGTTGGCCGCGCCGTAGTAGGTGCCGGCGGGAACGTCGACCGCCCTGCCGCGATACGCAGGCACGCCGAAGTCGGTCACGCGCTTGTCGCTCAGGTATTCGGCTTGCAGCAGCAGCTTGGTGGCGTCGCTGATCTTGAGCGAGACCGATGGCGCGAACGCTTCGCGGTCGAGAAACTGCTGGTCGCGGTAGCTGTCGGCACGTTCGATGGCGCCGGTCACGCGTACCGCCACCGGGCTGGCGCTGCCAGCGCGGGCGATGTCGATGTCGGCGCGGCGCTGGTTCCAGCTGCCGGCCTGCAGGCTTACCTCGTTCTTGTTGATGCCGGGCTTTTTGCTGATGCGGTTGATCAAACCGCCGGACGAGCCGCGCCCGTACAGCACCGATGCCGGCCCCTTGATGATCTCGACCTGCTCCGTGTTGGACAGGTCGCGGAAGTACAGGGCATCGTCGCGCATGCCGTCGACAAACTGGTCGGCGATGGCGGTAAAGCCGCGGATGGTCACCTGGTCGCGCTGGCCGTCGCCGTGCGACAGGCCAATGCCCGGCACCGCCTTGAGTACATCCTGCAGCGAGCGGGCGCCCTGGTCGCGCAGCACGGAGAGCGGCACCACGTTGACGGTTTGCGGAATATCGCGCAGCGGCGCGTCGATCTTGGTGGCGCTGGTGGCGCTGGCCGGGTTATAGCCGGTGTCCTGGTCGCGCGTGGCGGTGACGGTGATTTCCTTGAGCTCAGTCTGCGGCGTCGCCGTCTGCGCGAAAGCGGAGCTGGACATTTGAGGAAGTGCGAGCGCGATGATGACGGCCAGCCGGGTCTTTTGCATTGTCATGGTGCATCCTTTTTTATGTTGCTTAGCTAATACTACGAATGATAATGATTCCTATTACTATTATTGCTGAGCAACGTAAATATGGCAAATTTAATGTGCATTGCATAGATTCGCGGGGCGGCGTCAGAACAGGGTCCGCTGCAAACTCGTGAGGCTGGTGAAATCGTCGCCCAGGAAGGGCAGGATGGCGTCCGCGATCGGCTGCAGCTGGCGCGTGACGTAATGGTCGTAGTCGATGCGCGAGCGCAGCGTTTCCAGCGGTTCGGGGCCGGCCAGGGTCATCACGTACTGAATCCAGCCGCCTTTCTGGTACTGCAGCGGACGGCCGTGCAGGCGGTTGAAGTCGTCCGCAAGGCGCGCCGCCCGCACCGGGGGCGGCGTGTTGCCCTGGTATTGCTCGAGCGGGCGGCGGATGCGCTTGCGGTAGACCAGCAGGTCATCGAAGTCGCCGCGCAAGGTGCTGTTGACGTACTCGCGCACGTAGTCGCGGTAGCTTTCACGCCTGAAGATGCGCAGGTACAGGGCTTGCTGGAACTGCTGCGCCAGCGGCGTCCAGTCGCTGCGCACTGTCTCCAGGCCCTTGAACACCATCTCTTCGCCGCCGTCGCCCTTGCCGACCAGCCCCGCATAGCGCTTCTTGCTGCCTTCTTCAGAATTGCGGATGGTCGGCATCAGGAAGCGCCGGTAATGCGTTTCATACTGGAGTTCGAGCGCGCTATCGAGGCCGAATTCCTGCTGCAGATGCTCGGTCCACCACGCATTGACATGAGCGACCAGCGCGCGGCCGATCTGGCCCGCCTGCGCGTCGTCGTGCGCGTGCTTGAGCCAGACGAAGGTCGAATCGGTGTCGCCGTAGATTACCTGATAGCCGCGTTCCTCGATCAGCTCGCGCGTACGGTGCATGATCTCCTGTCCGCGCAGGGTGATCGAGGAGGCCAGCCGCGGGTCGAAGAAGCGGCAGCCATCCGACCCGAGCACGCCGTAGAACGCGTTCATGATGATCTTGAGCGCCTGCGACAGTGGCTGGTTCCGTTCGCGCTTGGCCGCCTCGCGCCCCTGTGCGATCTGGCTGACGATGGCCGGCAGGCAGTGCTTCTCGCGCGCGAAGCGCGCACCCCAGAAGCCCGGCACGGTGGCGCCGCTGTCGTCGCGCAGGCCTTCGATCAGGCCGACCGGATCGATCAGGAAGGTGCGGATAATCGAGGGATACAGGCTTTTGTAGTCGAGCACCAGCACCGAGTCGTACAGGCCCGAACGCGAATCCATGACGTAGCCGCCCGGGCTGTTTTCGCCGGCGACATCGCCCAGGTTCGGCGCCACGTAGCCCTGGCGGTGCATGCGCGGCAGGTACAGGTGCTCGAAGGCGGCCACCGAGCCCCCGCTGCGGTCGACCGCCAGCCCGGTGACGCTGGCCCGTTCGAGCAGGAAGGGCAGCAGCTCGGTCTTCTCGAAAATGCGCGTGACCAGTTCGCAGTCCTTGAGGTTGTAGTGCGCCAGCGCCGGCTTGTCTTCATTGAAGCGGCGTTCGATTTCGGCCAT
The DNA here is from genome assembly GCF_030846505.1 of Massilia pseudoviolaceinigra. NCBI lineage: Bacteria > Pseudomonadati > Pseudomonadota > Betaproteobacteria > Burkholderiales > Oxalobacteraceae > Massilia > Massilia pseudoviolaceinigra. The sequence continues at coordinate 363,844 of NZ_JAVCWL010000002.1, forward strand.
GCGCTGGTAGGGATTGTCGATCGCCTTGCCAACGCCGAGCAGGGTGCGCGACACGTTTTCGAGGCTGAAGGAGGAAAAGCGCCAGGTCGCCGATTTGAGCGCGTCGATGCCGTCGATGATCAGGCGCCCGGCCGCGCCGGCGAAGAAATGCTGCTGCGTGCCGTGTTCGCGCCATTCCATCGGGCTGCCGTCGCGCCCCAGGCGCAAGGGCACCTGGCAGCGCTGCGCGTGCTTTTGCAGCACGCGCAGATCGAACTGCACCACGTTCCAGCCGATGATGGCGTCCGGGTCGTGCGTCGCGAGCCAGGCATTGAGGCACTCGAGCATGTGCGCGTGGCTGTCGCAGTAGTCGAGGGCGAAGTCGAACGCGAAGTCGTGCACCTTGTCGCTGCCGTTCGGCGGCCCCAGCATGTACACCTGGCGCTGGCCACAGCCTTCGAGCGCGATCGAATACAGCTCGCCGTGCGAGGTCGTCTCGATGTCGAGCGAGACCAGCTGGAGGCGCGGACGGTAAGCTGGCGCTGGCTTAAGATGGCTGCCCAGCACCGCGCCCGCCTGGCCGCCCTCCGGATCGTCGTGGAACCAGACCGGCGCCGTGATGAAGCGTTCCATCAGGTAGCGCTCGGGCGGGCGGATGTCGGCTTCGTACACATCGATGCCGTAGTCGCGCAGGCGCTTTGCCTGCTTGAGCAGCTGGCGGTAATGCAGGCAGTACAGACCGAATACAGGCCGCCGCTGGAAGTCGACCAGATCGAGCTCGCGCAGTTCGCACCCGCGTTCGCCTTGCAGCAGTGCGGCGACCCGGGTGCGCCACTGCTCGGGAATGAATGCCACCGATGGCTGCGCCGCCAGGCGGATCTGGCGCGGGCCTTGGTCCGTCGCCAGCCAGAAGTCCACTTCCGTGCCGGCGGCGGTATCGCGCCAGTGTCGGGTCAGAAGAAATCCTTGCTGCGGTTGATTCAAGTGACTACCTCTGAAATCCTGATGGGACGGGTGAATGTGCGCTGTTTGCAGCGTGCCAGTTGCCGGACGGCTCCGTATACTAAGCGATGTGGGGTAACTGCATAAAGTGCTGCAAGTTTCCTCGAAGGGCGCCCGCTCCATTGGCACGCGGCCCGGCCGGCGTGATTATTGTCAAAGCCGCGATAACGCACATCACGATAATAAGAGCCAGTCTCGGCAGATCGGGCGACGTGACCGCGTTGCCGGGCGGGCCCATTCCGGCGACCACTCTTACCGCGCACCGCGCCCCCCTCCAATGAACACTGTGATGAACAGGCTGTACGCCGACTATGTCATGCCCTCGCGCCTGCCGTTGTACGAGGATTTTATTCGCGCGGCGGGCAATGCGGGGTATGTGCAAACGTCGGTGCGCCAGTATGTGCATGCTTTGCGCGAACAGGGCCCGCGCCCGCAGCAGAAAGTCGTTGTTCACCGTCACGACATCGATACCGACCTCAGGACTGCAAGAAAACTATTCGAGATCGAGAAGAAATATGACATCAAGGCCAGCTATTATTTTCGCCTTTCCACGCTCGACTTCGCGCTGATGAACGAGATCGAGGAGTATGGCAGCGAGGCCAGTTATCATTACGAGGAGCTGGCTACGTTCGCCAAGAAGCACCACATCAAGGACCCCGCTGTCATTCAGGCGCGGCTCGGAGACATTCGCGACGATTTCGCCCGCAATGTTGGTTCGATCGAGGATCGTTTCGGGCGCAAGCTGACCACCGTGGCCAGCCACGGTGACTTTGCCAACCGCCGCCTGGAGTTGAGCAATACCGAGATTCTCAAGGACCGCGCATTGCGCGAGCGCTGCGGGATCGAATGCGAGACGTACGACCGCTCGCTGCTCGACAACATCGACATGTATATTTCCGACCGCCCATTTCCGCAGTATTACCGCCCGCTCTCTCCATTCGATGCACTCGGACAGTACGCCAGAATCTGTTTTCTGACTCATCCAAGGCAGTGGGAAACAAACTGGATTGAAAATACCCGGGACAACCTGTTTCGTTTGTATGAAGGCACGACCTGGTAGACGCATCGAACGCCAGTCGGCAAGGTAACGAGCCGGTCCACGCGGGATCCATTCCGTTGCGCAACCGTCTCCCACCGGTCACCGTTCCGGACATACGGCGCATGGATTCATATCAGCATTGGCATTAAGCCCGATCAGACAGCGATCTCAGCAACCTCCCCGGACTTATTCCTCATCAAGCACCGGCGTGATCGCGCGGACCACACTGGCTTGTCAGCGGGGACGTCCGTCCCCCGACATACAACCTTGAGACACTGACTATGAAAGCAGACTTCACATTTTTGGGGCATGCCGGCTTCCTGATCGAGACCGATCACGAGATCCTGCTGATCGATCCCTGGCTGAGCGAGAACGGTGCGTTTTTCGGGAGCTGGCATCAATGGCCGCCGAACAGCCACTTGCTCGGCATGGTGCAGCAACGCTGCGCCGACCGGGTGCTGAACATTTTCCTGAGCCATGCGCACCAGGACCATTTCGACGCATCGACGCTGCGCGCCTTGTCCAACCATCCGCGTTGCACGGTATTCATTCCGAACTATAAAGACAAATATCTGCTCGACACGCTGCGCGGCATGCAGCTCCACACCGTCGAACTGTCCGAGGGCGCCCAGGCGGGCAGCGGCATTCGCTTGCGGGTGTTCATCGATGATGGCGGCATCAATCAGGATGCGGCCTTATTCGTCAGCACGTCCGATTTCACCTTTTTCAATCAGAACGACTGCAAGATTTTTGACCGGTTGGCGAGGCTGAAACAGGAACTCGGCGACATCGACTACTATTCTGTGCAGTTTTCCGGTGCCAACTGGCATCCGGCCTGTTTCGAGATGCCCGCGGAGCAGCGCCAGGCTTTGTCCCGGCGAAAGGCGCTCAGCAAATTCCACAATGTCCTCGGTGGCGTGCGGACCCTTGCTCCGCGCTTCGTCGTGCCGGCGGCCGGACCGTGCTTTTTCCCGTTTCTCGATCCCGCACTCAGCCTTGGCAGCGGAACGATCTTCGTTCATCAGGACCAACTCGATCAATACCTGACGCAGAAAGGGATCGGCAACATCCTCTATCCGCGGCCGGGCGAGCGCATTGAAGAGGGCGCGAACCGGATTCCCATCGCCGCACCCACGCCCGCCGAGATCGCGTGCTACCGGGCGGCGCATCAGGACGTGTGGGAACACACCGCCGACACCTTCTCGGCGACGCGATTTGCGCACGTGCTGCAACGGCGACTGGACATCATCGCCGATATGGCCGTGCCACCGGATACGCCATCGATCGCGTTCAACTGGGGCCCCGGCGACGCCGACTGGCTGCAAGTGGACCTGGTCGGCAAGGTGCTTGTAGCGTCCCCCCAACCGCACTCACCCTGCATTGTCCTGCAAGCGAGCACCAAGTACTTTTCGCTGATGTGCGCGGAAGCGCGCTGGCAAGACCTCGCCTTGAGCCTGCGCGCGAGCCTGAAGCGGCTGCCGGACGTGTACAACACGGTCGCCAACATTTTCCTGTTCGCCGATGAAGCGAACCTGGCCGGCTCCCTGGAGCACAACTTCAACCTGTCGCAAGAACGCATCGTGATCGAGCACCTGGGGCGGAAATACGAGATCAACCGCTATTGCCCGCATCAGGGCGGCGACCTGGCTTACGCCACCATCGACGAGAACATGCACGTGGTCTGCCCGCGACACAGCTGGCGCTTCGACTTGCAGTGCGGGGGCATGTGCAAGTCGTCGGGCATGGGCATTGACGCGGTCAAACTTGGCGCAACGAGCGAGGACGACCTGGCCGCCGGCGCTCAGCCACCTGAGTGATGGGGTGACAAGAGGGGGGCGGGGACCCGGTCGACAAGGTCGAGGTCGGGGGCCTGCATGGTCTAGTCGATGTCGAGGTAGCCGCGTTCCTGCGCCAACTCCTGGTTTTCGAAAATCGCCATCGCCGTTTTCATGCGCCTGAATCCGAATTTTTGATAAAACGGTTCCTTGCCCGGCACCGCATACAGCAGGATCTTCTTGTGCCCGTGGGACAGCGAGACCAGCTTTTCGACGATTTGCTTGCCCAGGCCAGTGCCCTGGTATTGCGGCAAGACAGCAACGTCGCACACGTAGGAGGTGTCGACGCCGTCGGCCAGGGCGCGTCCCACGCCGACGATGCGACCGTCCTCATGCACGAAGCAACGGTAACGGCTGTTGGTGAAAACGATCTTCAGATTGGCGGCGCTCTTGTCGCCAAGCGGCGCGACCTTGTAAAGCGCCGACAGTTCTTGCCAATCGACTGCATCGAGCGAGTCGGTCCATTCAAGTGCCATGCGGTTCCCCCCAGTGAATTGTTTCGAAAGTTATCACATTAACGCAATTGCAAGTGTTCCGACAAGTGGCTGAACACAGCCGCGATACGCCGCAAGTACCTGGACTCCGTATGCGTCAGCATCCATAGCTCGGTCTGGCATTCGTCGAGTACCGGGCTCAGTTGCCTGAGGTCCGGGCGTGCTTGCGCCAGAAATAGCGGCAGTACGCCCACACCGAGACCCATGGCCGTGAATTCGGCCACTGTCAGGATGCTGTTGACGCGATAGCGCGGCGCGACCTTGGGAAAATGCCTGCGTCGCCACAATACCGACGGATGCTCGGGCATGGCGTCGTCCGGAGCAATCCATGCCAGCGATCCGGCGCGCTCGGGATCGAACTGCGTAAGCGCGCCATCTTTCGCCCCGAACAGGGCAACCCTGATCGGCCCCACGTGCTTGCCCACCACATGCGGCGGGGGGCGCTTGGTGACGCGCAGGGCAATGTCGGCGTCGCGCTGAGTCAGGTTGGCCAGCTCGTTGCCGGTGTGCAGCTCAAAACCCAGCTTCGGGTGCAGTACGGCCAAGGGTTTCAGGGCGGGCGCGAGCAAGCCATGCAGGATCGTGTCCGTCGTGGTCAGCCGCACCGAGCCGGCAACCTCGTCAGGCTGGCTCTGCAGCAGCGCACGGGCGGCCTCGACCTGGGTCTCGATGTGTTCGGCATGGAGGGCGACCTGGGCCGCCATTTCCAGTGGCACGCAACCATTGCGCGAACGCTCGAACAAGCGTTGGCCCAAGCCCTTCTCGATGCGCTGGAGCACGCGAAACACCGTGGAGGCGTCCACGTTCAGCCGCGCGCCGGCCCCGGCGATGGTGCCGCCGCGCACCAGGGCAAGGATCACCTGCATGTCCGTCGCACTGAGTTGGTATTGCGTTTCTGCATTGGCCGTCTGCATGGTCGCCTATTTTCATTGCAAATTCGAATCGATATATTACCTGCATTCACTCATAAGGAAGGAGCAACCCGTGGAAACTGTATCCCACCAAAGCGCGGCCGCAAATGGCATTACCCTGCTGCGTATCAGTCTTGGCATCATGTGGATTGCCCACGCGCTGCTCAAGCTGTGGGTCTTCACGCTGGCGGGCACGGCTGCCTACTTTGCCAGCGTGGGCTTGCCATCCGTGCTGGCTTATCCTGTTTTTGCGGCCGAACTGCTGGGCGGCCTGGCGCTGGTCGGCGGTGTCTATGCGCGCCAGGTTGCGCTGGCGCTGACACCGATCATGATGGCTGCGGCCGCTGTGCATGCGGGAAATGGCTGGGTGCACACGAGTTTGAACGGGGGCTGGGAATATCCGGTCTTCCTGTCGGTCGCCTCTGTCGCGCTGTGGCTGATCGGTGACGGCGCGTATGCTGCCATGCGCAGCACGCGCTTTACCCTGCGCTGATCGGCTTGCACGATGAAGCCGACACTGACACTCATCAGCCACGCACTCTGCCCATACGTGCAGCGCGTCGCCATCGTGCTGGCCGAAAAGGGCTTGCCGTTCGAGCGCCGCGCTATCGACCTGTCGGGCAAGCCGGATTGGTTTCTTGCCGTCTCGCCGCTCGGGAAAACGCCGGTGCTGCTGGTCGATGGCCAGCCGCTGTTCGAATCGGCGGCGATCTGCGATTACCTGGATGACGAATACGAACCGAAAATGCATCCCCGGAACGCTCTTATCCGGGCCCGGCACCGGGCCTGGATCGAGTTCGCGTCGGCCACGCTGGCCTCGGTTGCCGGCCTGTACGGTTGCGCCGCCGACGACGCGCTGGCGGTCAGGTCCGAGGACCTGAAGGCAAAGTTCGGCACGCTGGAATTGGCGCTGGCCGGCAGCGAGCGCGCCGGCCCCTTCTTTTCGGGCCCGGATTTCGCGCTGGTCGATGCCGCGTTCGCGCCGGTATTTCGCTACGCCGACCTGTTCGGCCATCTTCGCGGCCTCAATTTCCTGGAGGCGATGCCCGAGGTCAGCCGCTGGCGCCAGGCATTGCAAGCGCGGCTGTCGGTGCGTAACGCGGTGGCGGACGACTACCCGCAGCGACTGCATGGGTTTGTGCTGGGTAAGCATGGCGCCTTGGCGCGCGCGCTGCTGTTGGCCCCTCCGCCTGCATCGGGGCGAGGCGCTTGAGGTTGGCGGTTGCCGCAAGCGGCTGGCGTCGACCGCGTCGGCAGGGCCCGATATCGCTTCGCCCGGTCTTATCCCAGCCGAGCCGGCGTGCCGGCGGACGGCTGCGGCAAGTGTCCCAGCGCCTGGCGTAGCGCGCCGTGCGCCATCGCAACCTCGGGTGAATCGTGCAGCAGGATCACATACTTGGCGCGGAAGGCGCTGCCGGCCGTGGTACCAGGTCCGACCAATTCCTCGATCTGGCCGCGCCAGCCGGCGATGACCTCGGTGCTGAGCGTTTCCGGCTCGTCCAACGCTTCGTCGAGCGCGGCCATGAGGACCGACATCGGCTGCAGCCACGCGAAATGCGGGTGATTGGTGATCAGCTGCAGGTGCTCCAGCGGGCCGCCGACCGCGCCGAAATATACCGTCTCCACGTCGATCAGCGCCTTGTGCACGGTGCGCAAGGCGCGCGGCACCGCCTGGAGGCCGATGCGCAGCGCGGTGTTGTCATTTTCTTGGTTCATTTTTGTTCCCGGGATCAAATACATTGAGATGGATGACAAACGCCCGTACGCCTACAGCGTCAGGATCCCGCGTCGCAGGGCGATCGTGGTGGCATGGGTGCGGTCTTTCGCGCCCAGCTTGGAGAGCACGGCGCTGACATGCGCCTTGACCGTTTCTTCCTTGATGGCCAGATGCAGGCCCACTTCGCGGTTGGAATTGCCGTCGGCGACCAGGCGCAGCACTTCCAGCTCGCGTCCCGACAGGTTGTCGGTGCCGAAGTAGCTTGCCATCTCGGCGGCCACTTCCGCCGGAATGTAGCGATGGCCGGCATGCACCCGGTGGATCGCATCGGCCAGGTTGAGCCGGATCGCGCATTTGAGCAGGTAACCAGCGGCGCCGGCGCCCAGCGCACGCGCAATGCGGGCGTCGCCCTTGTAGGTCGTCAGTACAAGCACGCGTGCGTGGCGGTCGAGCGCGCGGATGGCCAGCATGGCCTCGTGCCCGTCCAGCAGCGGCATTTGCAGGTCCACCAGGGTCACATCCGGGCGCAGGCAGCGGAAGCGCTCAATCGCTTCCTCGCCGTTGGCGGCCTGGCCGACGATCTCGATGCCGCTCTCGCTCGCCAGCAGCGCCGCGATGCCTTCGCGCAGCAGACTGTGGTCGTCGGCGATCAGGACGCGGATGGGACGGGCGGCTGCATGAGTCAAGGATAAACTTTCTGAAAGAAAATACCAGCGATCATGCCATGTGCCAGTGCCCGCCGCTTGGATCAGTTTGCTGTAAAAGTATTGCTGCACCGCCACAATCCCGTATCATGCTGGCATTTTTCGCAACATGGAGCTTTTATGACGGCATTTCGACGCTGGCAGCAGCGGGCGCTGGCGGCGCTTCTGGCGCTCGCAGCGGTGCTGCCCGCCACGGCCGCCGGTCCCGCCGCGACACCGAGCAACCCGCTGCCGCAAGTCAAACCGGCCCCGGCGCCGGCCCCCGCGATCACCCTGCATCACAGCAGCTGGACCGCGCGCGACGGCGCCCCGACCATCATTTTCGCCATGGCGCAGTCGCCCGACGGCTGGCTGTGGCTGGGGGCCAGCACCGGGCTATACCGTTTCGACGGCGTGAAGTTCGAGCGCTACGTGCCGCGCACTGGCAGCCTGGCCTCGCCAGGCGTGTCGGCGCTGCTGGCCCTGCCGTCGGGCGACGTGTGGATCGGCTACCGCAGCGGCGGCGTCGGGCTGCTCAAGGATGGCGCGCTGCGCCATTACGGCAGCGCCGAGGGCATGCCGCCCTCGTCGCCGCATGCGATCCGGCGCGACGCGCAGGGCCGCATCTGGCTCGCCAGCAAAAGCGGCCTGTTCCGGCTGAACGGCGAGCGCTGGGAAAAGGTGCCCGGTTTCGAAAAACTGGCCAACCAGCCGCAGGCGATGATGTCGGACAGCCGCGGCCGCTTTTGGGCTGGCAACGTCGAGACCGCCTTCGTGCTCGAACCGGGCGCGTCGGCATTTCGCCGCCTGCCCAATGTACTCGACCTGAGCGGCAATCTGATCGAAGCGCCAGACGGCACGATCTGGAGCAATGGCGGCCGCAACGACAGCCTGGAGGTGGTCGACCAGCAGCCGCTCGGCACGGCGCGTTTTCGGCGCGTCGGCGGGGAGTATTCCTCGCACATGCTGTTCGACGCCGAGGGCGAGCGCTGGCTGCTGCGGCGCGAAGGCGTCGAGCGCAGCTTCAGCGTCGACGGCCACGCGCTCACCCAGCGCCTCACGCCGCAGCAGGGTTTGAGCGGCTACATCGTGTTTACCGCGCTGGAAGACCGCGAAGGCAATATCTGGGTCGCCAGCAACAGCGGGCTGGACCGGTTCCGCCGCACCAAGCTGGAAGCCGCCGCCTTGCCGCTGTACTACGGCGGCGAAGCGCGCGCGCTGGCCGCCGCCGAGAACGGCGCCGTCTGGACCGACGGCTTCTTCGTGCCCGGCGCACGCTCGGTGCCGATTCCCGCGGCCGAGATGCCCTCGAACGGCATCGCCGAGCTGACCTGCCTGTACCGCGACAACGATGGAATTATCTGGGCAGGCGGCCATCGCGGCGTGTCCTACCTCGATGGCAAGACCTTCACCAAGCTGGTCACACCGCCCGACACCGAGGGCCGTCCGGTGCACGCCATCGCCAAGGAAGCCGACGGCACCATGTGGATCTCGTTTAACGGCGGTGGCGTCTACGAGCGCCGCGACGGCGAATGGCGCAAGGTGGTGCCGTATGCCGACTACGCCTCGCGCGGCGCGACCAGCGTCACCGCCATGGCCGATGGCCAGCTGTGGCTGGGCTACGTCGGCAACCGCATCGCGCTGCGCGAGCAAGGCAAGTTTCGCCTGCTCGGCGCCGCCGAGGGCTTGCAGGTGGGCGTCGTGTTCCAGGTGTACCGGCATGACAGCCAGACCTGGATCGGCGGCGACAGCGGGGTGGCGTACTTCGACGGCAAGCGCTTTCATCCGCTGCTGGGCGTGAATGATGAAAAATTCATGGGGGTGTCCGGCATCGTGGCCTCCGCCAGCGGCCAGTTGTGGCTCAATGGCAGCGAAGGCATCAGCGTGATCGAAGCCGCCGAGCTCAAACGTGCTGTAGCCGAGCCGGGCTATCGCGTGCGCTTCGTGCGCTACAACCAGGAAGATGGCTTGACCGGTACCGCACCGCAGATGGTGCCGGTGCCGTCGGCGCTGGCCGCCAGCGATGGCCGCCTGTGGTTCACCACCGCCAACAGCGTCGTCTCGGTCGACCCGGCCCGGCTGCGCCGCAACCTGCTGGCCCCATACGTGGAAATGCGCGGTGTGACTGTCGAAGGCCAGCATTATCCGGCGCGCGACGGTTTGCGCCTGCCGCCCGGCACGCAGCGCTTGCAGCTCGACTACACGGCGCTGAGCCTGTCGATGCCTGAGCGCGTGGCGTTCCGCTTCCGCCTCGAAGGGCAGGACGCCGGATGGACCGCCGCCGGCCCCGGCCGCAGCGCATTCTTTACCGGCATGGGCCCGGGCGAGTACCGGTTCCAGGTGCAGGCGTCGAACGAGGACGGGGTGTGGAGCAGCACCGGCGCCATCTTCCAGTTCAGCATCGCGCCGACCATCACCCAGACAGTCTGGTTCCGCGCCGCTTGCGTGCTGCTCGCGCTGGTGCTGCTGTGGGCGCTGTACCGCTGGCGCATGCGCCAGTTGGCTTCGCGCATCCAGGGCCGGCTGCAGGTGCAGGTCGACGAGCGCGAGCGCATCGCGCGCGAGCTGCACGATACCTTGCTGCAGGGCGTGCAGGCGCTGATCCTGCGTTTTCACATGGCGGCGACCAAGGTCGGGGCCCACGAACCGGTCAGGCAACTGATGGACAGCGCACTCGACCAGGCCGAGCTGATGCTGCAGGAAGGGCGCGACCAGGTACAGGACTTGCGCGCGCACGACCATTTCCAGGCGGACATGGCGGGCATGCTCGAACGCGAAGGCCAGCGCATGGCGGAGGAACGGGGCGTGCAGTTTGCGCTGAGCGAGGCCGGACGGGCGCGCGCGTTGCCGCCGCTGGTGGCGCACGAGGTGTACCGGATCGCGAACGAGGCGATGCTCAATGCCTTCCAGCATGCGAAAGCGAGCAAGATCGAGGTGGAATTGCTATACGAGCGCAAGCAACTGACGGTCGTGGTGCGCGACGACGGCTGCGGCTTGCCGGCCGAGGTGCTGCGCGACGGCGGCTTGCCGGGCCACTGGGGCTTGCCCGGCATCAGCGAGCGGGCCGAACGCCTGGGCGCGAACGTGCGCTGGACGTCGGCGCCGGGGCAGGGCAGCGAGATGCGTCTGAGCTTGCCCGGCACGCTGCTGATGTAAAGGCTCAGGCGACCTTGCGCGCCTGCGCCGCCAGGTGTTCGCCGATGAACCAGCTGTGCAGTTCATTGCTGCGCACCACCTGGCTGACGATCAGGTCGTTGCTGCCGTCGTCGCCCGCCTCGGCGCTGGCACGGGCCAGCGGGCGCGCTTCGATCAGGATGGTTTCGTGCGCGTCGAGCAGGCGCGCCAGCTGCGCCCGGGCCGATTCGCGCCCGCGTGGCGCACGGGCGATGGCCGATTCGCCGGCCACGTCCTGCGCCAGGGCGAACGCCACGCCGCCCAGGGTCTGGACGCGCTCGGCCAGGCTGTCCATGATCAGGACCTGTTCGTTGTAGTGCTTGTCGAACAGCAGGTGCAATTCGTAAAACGTGGCGCCGGAGGTTTGCCAGTGCGCCTTCTTGCAGGCATCGCGGATGGCCATGGTGTGCGCCAGCAGGCGGTTCAGCGCGCGCACGCTGGCCGAGCGCACCGGCGCATCGAGACCGATGCGCACGTCGGCCAGTTCGCTGAAGTCTTGCAGGATGCCGGCGCTGTGGAGTAACTTGTGTTCATGCTTTTTCCTTTCCGAGGACGATAAAGTCGCCCGAACGGGCCGGGCGGAGGGCACCGATTATGCGATTGCCCGGCCGTTTGGCGGCTATACGAAAGGGGTACATCAGCATGCGGCCGTTCACCGCACCGGATTGCTTACGCATCTTGACAAATCCCGCCGCGCTGCAATACCCTCGGCTGCCAGCGACAAGCGGTTTCGTCGGTGACGCCGATCGTGTGCGGCGGTCGGGATGTCGGCGCGGCTATGGTCGCGCGCTGCTCCTCGCTGCCGACATGCTCCGCCACGGCCTGCTGCCGTTTCATTCCAGCGACACGATTACCTATGATGAACATTGAAAAATTCGGGATGGGTGTATTTTATATCCATGACTTTCTCAGCCCGCAGCAATGCGCACGCCATATCAGCGAAAGCGAAGCAATCGGCTACACGGCGGCCGGGCTGACCACCAGCGAGGGCGACCGGATCAACCGCGATTACCGCACCAACGACCGCATCATCCATGACAATGCCGTTCTGGCCGATCAGCTCTACCAGCGAGCATCGCCGGTGCTGCCGCCGCTGCAGCGCGACTGGGCACTGAGCGGTTTCAACGAACGCTTCCGGTTCTACCGCTATCAGGGCGAGCAGTTTTTCAGCGCGCACAAGGATGGCAGTTATGCCCGCAGCGAGTCGGAGGAGAGCTTTCTGACCTTCCTGATTTACCTCAATGACGATTTCACCGGCGGCCATACCGACTTTGCGTGGGAGAGCATCAAACCCAGGGCCGGTTCCGCGCTGGTGTTTCCGCATCGCCAGATGCATCAGGGATCGGCGCTGCAAAGCGGTACCAAATATGTCTTGCGCACGGACGTCATGTATCACGCGCCGCCCGGGTACACACCGGAGGGGTAAGTCTGCTAAGCTGCTGCTCCCATTTACGTTCCGCGAAACAACGATGTCCATCAAACTGAACCAGGAAACCGAGGAGCGCCTGCTGTCTTCCCTGCAGCGCTATTGCATGAAGAATTTCGACGAAGAAGTCGGTGTGCTCAAGGCGCGCCTGCTGCTCGATTTCTGCCTGCGCGAAATCGGCCCGTCCATCTACAACCAGGCGGTGCAGGATGCCCAGGCGGTGATGCAGGAGAAGATTTCCGAAGTCGATACCAATTGCTACGAGACTGAATTTGCCTATTGGCAGAAAAAGTAGCGTGTCGCCGGACCGCCGTGGCAGGCTGATCAGGCCCGTCGGGCCTTGGGTGAAGCGTCCTGAAACGCGAAAATAAACCCTTTCGCACTGTTCCTTGACCACCAACACTGTCGTGTTTGGGGTTTGAAAACCGGGTGCGGCGCGGCGGCGCGAGCGCGCCCCCGGCGTGGATCAGGAGCGGCGCGCGGCGCCCGGCATCAGGGCATGCGGTCGATCAGGTCCTTGATCGTGCCCGGATTGACCGGTTTGACGAAATAATGGTCGAAACCCGCGCCGAGCGAACGCTGCTTGTCGTACGCCTGGCCATAACCGGTCAGGGCGATCAGCACCGCGCCCGAGGTGTCCGGCAAGCGCCGCAGGTTTTCCGCCAGCACATTGCCATTCATGCCGGGCAGGCCGATGTCGAGCACGCATACCTGCGGGCGCAGTTCGCGCGCCAGGTTCAGGGCCGCGTACGGATCGGTGGCGATGGTCACCGCGTAGCCGGACAGTTGAAGATAGGTGCCGAGCGTATCGGCTGCGTCGGCGTTGTCGTCGACGATCAGTACCCGGGGGCGTTCTGTTGCCGACGGCGTCGGACTTGTGGCGATGGTTTGTGGCTGCACTGTGTACACCTTTTGGTCTTCGGTTCGATCACGAATCGGTCAGGCAGGGCGCTTGTCGCGGCACCATGCGCAGTTCCGTTAATTGATATGTCATAGGCAATCTTGCGGCGCGGGGCTTGTGCTTGGACGGTCGGCCAGCCAGAAACCTCAACAATGTTCATATGTTACGCTTTTTTACAAAATTGTTGCGTTCGCTTGAGCGCTACTGTCGCGCCTGTCGAGAGGGGCGCAAGGGTGTGCCGACGCGGTAGAATGGCGGGCGAGGCGAACCGCCTTGCGCTCACACCGTCTTTACTGCTGGAAAATCACTTCGATGCGCCTGACCCTCAACACAGCCACGCTGAAATTCCGACTGACGGTCGTGGTCATCGGCCTGGTACTGCTTGCCACCAGCGTGCTGACCTTTGTTTCCCTGTATCTGGCCGAGCGCCAGATGCGCGACGTGATCGGCTCCCAGCAAGTGGCGCTGCTCTCCAGCGCGGCCGCCTATATCGATGCCGACCTTGAGTCCCGGCAAACCCTGCTCAAGACCCTGCGCGAGGAACTCGGGCGCAGCGGCGGCCATCCGGCGGGCGGGTTGCAGGCATTCCTGGAAGCCCACGCGACCTTGCGCGAGGAATTTTTCAATGTACTGGTATTCGACAGCACCGGCACCATGCTGGCCAACATGAACGACCGGCGCACCAATAACACCATGAATTTCGGCAAGCGCGCCTACTTCACCGACACCGTGGCCGCGCGCGAAGGCGTCATTTCCAAGCCTTTCAAGAGCGCCCTGTCGGGCAAGCCGGTCATTCTTGTCACTGAACCGCTGTATGACGAACAAGGCAAGTTGATCTTCATGCTGGGCGGCGCCATCGACCTGCAGCGTCCGCGCTTTTTCGGGCAGCTCACAGCGCTCGGATCGGGCGCGACCGGCTATCTGTTCATGCTGACCAGCGCCGGCACCATCATTCACCATCCCAACAAGGAGCGCATTTTGCAGCGCGTGCAGGACGAGACGGGCGGCGCGGTAGCCTCGACCATGGCCGCGCTGGACGGTTTCGAGGGCTGGGTCGAAGGCCCCACCAAACGCGGCGTGCGCGCCCTGATCACCTACAAGCGCCTGCGCAAGACCGACTGGATCCTGGGCGCCGTGTATCCCGTCGACGAAGCGTTCACGCCGCTGATCCACATGCGCCCGACCGCGCTGCTGGCCTCGGTGGCGGTGGCGGCGCTGGCCGGACTGGCCGGCTGGCTGGCCATATTGCGCCTGCTGCGTCCTTTGGGCGCGCTGCGCGGCCATGTCGCCGGCATCGTCGACGGCAGTGCCGGAATCGAGGTGTTCAATGTGCGCGGGCACGATGAATTTGGCGAGCTCAGCCGCGCGTTCTACACGCTCTCGCAACAGCGCCGCCAGGCTGAACTGAAGCTGGAAGCCCAGGCCCGTACCGACATCCTGACCGGCATCGATAACCGCCGCATGTTCGAGGAAACCTTTGCCGCCGCCCTGGGACGGGCGGCGCGCGGCAACACGGCCATCGCGCTGGCTTACCTCGACATCGACCATTTCAAGACGATCAACGATACTTACGGGCACAAAGCGGGGGACGAGGTGCTGGTCGAATTCGCCAGGCGCCTGCGCGCGGCGGTGCGCTCGACCGACAGCGTGGCGCGCCTTGCGGGCGACGAGTTCGTGGCCATCTTCGAGGGCTTGCGCGATGATGTTGAACCGACAATGCTGGCCGAAAAGATCCTTGACATGGCGCGCACCCCCTTCCTGGCCGCCGGCGCCAGCTTGCAGGTGAGCACCAGCGTCGGCATCGCCGTAGGACGCGGCAATGCCGCCGGCGCCGGCGACTACCTGGCGCTGGCGGACGAGGCGCTGTATGCGGCCAAGCAGGCCGGCCGCGACCGGTACGCCATGCGCCGCCTCGGCGCGGCATCGAAAGGTACGCCTCAGGCAACACGACCGCAGGCAGCCACGGATAATGCTTGATTGCAGGTAACTCCGGCGGTAAGCTCTGCCTATCGGTTTTCATCTTCAAGGAACTTACATGAGCACAGAATGCGACGGTTGCCCGGCATGCGCGCCCTTGCGCGCCAGACTGGCTGAAAAAGAACAGGACATCCTGAACCTGACCGAGTCGCTCACGCGTCACGACATCCTGACCGGCGTGCTGAACCGGCGCGCCCTGACCGAGCTGGTGGCCGAAGAGCTGCAGCGCTCGTCGCGCACGGGCCAGCCGTTCTGCTTCGCCATGATCGGCATCGATCACATGAAGGAAGTCAACCAGCAGTTCGGGCACGACATCGGCGACGCTGTGCTTCAGGGCATCACCCGCTCGGCCACCGAGCTGCTGCGTACGCTGGACCGCTTCGGCCGCATCGAGAGCGACCAGTTCGGCGTTATTTTGCCGGCTACCTGGTTGCACCAGGGCGTGCTGGCGATGAACCGCCTCACCGCCAAGGTCGCCGCATTCGGCTGGGATACGCTCACGCCCGGCACGACGGTCACCTTCTCGGCCGGCCTGACCACCAATGCGCCGGCCGAAACGGCCGAGATGATGATCCAGCGCGCCGAAAAAGCCATGGCCGAAGCCAAGCAGGAAGGGCGCAACCGGACCGTGCAGATTGAGCAGGAATTGCCCGCCGGGCTGTTTGCCGCAATGGACGACATGTAACTATTTTTGCGCGCGCAGGCGCGCCAGCTTGCTCTCGAGCGAGGCTGCCGACACGGCGCCGAGATGCGAATCGGCAAGCCGGCCGCTGGCGTCATAAAACAGGGTGGTCGGCAGCGCGCCCGATCCCACCTCGCGTCCCATGGCCGAATTGGCATCAAGCACCACGTTTTCCAGCGTCGGTGCGCCGCCGTTCACGTACGCCCGCACGGTGTGCGCATCTTCGCCCTGGTTGACGAAAACAAACACCACATTGGGCTCGCGTTGCTGCGCGGCGGCCAGCAGCGGCATTTCTGCGCGGCAGGGCGGGCACCAGCTGGCCCACAGATTGACCACCACCGGCCGCCCTTGCGCCAGCGCCGCCAGCGTGACCGCCGCCCCGGTGGGCGTGATCAGCGCCGTCACCGGCAAGGGCTTGCGTTCGCTCAGGTTCAGCAGCAGCGGCGCCCCCGACGTGAACCACGCGAGCGCCCCCGCCAGCATGCCCGCCGCCAGCGGATTGCGCAGGTGCGGATTGTTCAGCATGCGCCAGCCGCCGTACGCCAGGCCGGCCAGCATCACCGCCCACGGCGTAAAGCCGCCATCGCGGATATCGATGATCGACAGCGGCGCCGCGCGGTACTGGGCGAACCAGGTGGCCACGAACACGATCCGGCCCGCCACCAGCCCGACCAGCAGCATGTCGAGCAGCACCTTGCCGGTCCGGACCTTCTGATGGCGCCCAACCCAGTTGCCTAGGCCGCATGCTATAAGTAGCGATATGAGCAGCAGCAGGTGCGCCGTCTGGAAGCTGAAGGGCCCGAGGCTGACGGTCATGGTGAGGTTCTTTTCATGGGGCGGGTCCGGATAAACAAACGTCAATATTGTCGCGCACACAGATTAGGCCGGGGTTAACGCAGGGACCGCGCCGCCACTGGCATCATCCGGTTCGCCCTTGGGCGCCGTCCGGGAGGAAGCATGCAAACATCACCACTGACCTCGATGCTGGCCGCGCTGCTGCTCGCGGTCACGCTGAGCGGCTGCGCCGGCCTGCCCGCGCTCGATGGCCGCACGCCCAGCCACTACATCGCCGCCACCTCCGCCACGCGCCTGGGCACGGCGCTGGCGCCGCTGAACGCAGAGCATCCCGGCATGTCGGGCCTGTACTCGCTGGCCAACGGGCGCGACGCCTTTGCCGCGCGCGCCATGCTGGCCGACGCCGCCGAACGCACCCTCGACATCCAGTACTATATCTGGCGCAACGATACCACCGGCATGTTGCTGTTCAACGCCTTGCGCACGGCGGCGGCGCGCGGCGTGCGGGTGCGCCTCCTGCTCGACGATAACAACACGCGCGGCCTGGACCCGGTGCTATCCGCGCTCGACGCCGACCCCAATATCGAAGTGCGCCTGTTCAATCCCTTCGTCACGCGCGCGCACCGCGCGCTCGGCTACCTGTCCGACTTTGCGCGCCTGAACCGGCGCATGCACAACAAATCCTTCACGGCCGATAACGCGGCCACCATTATCGGCGGGCGCAATATCGGCGACGAATACTTTGGCGTGGCCGGCAGCCTGCTGTTCGTCGATCTCGACGTGATGGCGGTCGGCCCGGTGGTGGACGCCGTCTCGCGCGACTTCGACCGTTACTGGAACAGCCGCTCGGCCTATCCGGTCGCTCTGCTGGTGCCGGCGGCTGCCCCCGGCAGCGCGGACAAGCTGGCCGCGCAGGACGGGCAGGGGGCTGCGGGCGCCGATTACGTGGCGGCGGTGCGCGCTTCGCCTTTCGTCGCGCAGCTGGTTAACCGCAGCCTGCCGTTCGAGTGGGCTACGACGACGTTGGTGAGCGACGATCCGGACAAGGTGCTTGGCAAGGAGGCGCCGGAGACCAAGGTCACCTACCAGCTCCAGAAGCTGTTGGGCGACCCGACCCGGACGGTGGACCTGGTATCGCCGTATTTCGTGCCCGGTAAGACCTGGGCTGCCAATTTCGCGGCGATGGCGGCGCGCGGCATGGACGTGCACATCCTGACCAATTCGCTCGAAGCGACCGATGTGGCGGTGGTCCACGCGGGCTATGCCAAATGGCGCAAGCCCCTGCTGGAAGCGGGGGTGACGCTGTATGAACTGCACCGCGGCGTTGACGGCGAGCGTGCGCCCGAAGGGGCAAAGGGAGGTAAGCTTGGCAGCTCCGCATCGAGCCTGCACGCGAAGACGTTTTCGGTGGACCGCAAGCGCGTCTTCATCGGGTCCTTCAACTTCGACCCGCGCTCGGCCGACTTGAATACCGAGATGGGGTTTGTGGTCGAGAGCCCCGACATGGCTGCGCGCATGGCAAAGGCCCTGCGCGAACGGGTGCCGGCGCGCGCTTACCGGGTGCGCCTGGCGCCCGACGGCGCGCTGTACTGGACCGAGCGCGTGGGGGATACGGAAATCCGCCACGACACCGAGCCCGGTACCGGCTTCTGGAAGCGCGCGGCAGTGGGCGTGCTGTCGCTGCTGCCGATCGACTGGCTGCTGTAATCAGCCCGCCGCGCCGTGCGCGGCCTGCAGGCGCTCGGCAAAGCGCTGGGCCGGCACGAAGCCGATGATGCGCCCTTGCGGCACTTCCTTGCCGCTGGCATCGAACAGGATGATGCCTGGTGGCCCGAACAGGCTGAATTTTTTCATCAGCGCGCGGTCGTCGGCATTGTTGGCCGTCACATCCACCTGGATCAGGCGCATTTTCTTCATCGAGGCGGCCACCGCGCTGTCGGGGAACGTCATCCGTTCCATCTCCTTGCAGGCCACGCACCAGTCGGCGTAAAAGTCGAGCAGCACCGGCGTGGTGGTATCGGCCAGCGCGCGTTCCAGTTCGGCGACGGTGCGGATGCGCGTGAACTGCGGGCCGGTTTCGGCGTGGGCGAGCGCGGTGCCGCCCCCGCCGCGCAAATGCGCCAGCGGCTGCAGCACATCGCGTCCCGCGCTGGCCGCGCCGGCCAGCTCGAACAGGCCGCCGACCAGCATCACCACGCCCAGCGCCTTGCCGGCGTAGGCACCGGCGCCGCTGTGCGGCGGCAGCGCCTGGCCCACATGCAGGAACAGCGCGCACAGGATCGCAAAGCCGCCCCACAGCGCCATCATCACCGGTACCGGGAACACCGGCGAGACCATCCAGATCGCGACCGCGATGAGCAGCATGCCGAATACCTTTTTCACGCCATTCATCCAGGCGCCGGCGCGCGGCAGCAGGCTGCCGGCCGAAAGACCGGTCAACAGCAGCGGCACGCTCATCCCGAGCGCCATCGAAAACAGGGCCCAGCCACCGATCCAGGCGTTGCCGGTCTGGCTGATGTACAGCAGCGCGCCAGCCAGGGGACCGGCCACGCACGGACCGACGATCAGTGCCGACAGCGCGCCCATGATGAACACGCCCACGAAGCGTCCGCCGCGCACCGCGCCGCCGGTGCTGGAAAGGCGGGTTTGCAGCGCGCTTGGCAGCTGCAATTGGTAGACATCGAACATCGACAGCGCCAGTCCGACCAGCAGCGCGCCGAACGTCAGCAGCACCCATGGCTTTTGGAGCGCCCCGGCCAGGCCTTCGCCAGCCAGCCCGGCGCCCACGCCCAGCGCCGTGTAGACCAGCGCCATGCCGAGACAATAGGCCGAGGCGAGCAGCAGGCCGCGGCTGCGCGACACCGTCCCTTCGCCGACGATGATCGACGACAGGATCGGCACCATCGGCAGCACGCACGGCGTGAACGACAGCAGCAGGCCAAACAGCAGGAACGCGCTGCCGATGCGCCACAAGCTACCGCTTTGCAGGGTGCGCTGGGCCAGCGTGGTGTCGTCCTCGGGCGCGGCGGCGCTGGCCGCGGTGTGGGCCGGTGCGCTGGCCGCAGGTGGCGCAACCGCCGCCGGAGGTGGTGCCTCCGCCTGCGGTGTCAGCACGCCAGGTTTGGCCGGATCGACCAGATAGGTTTTGCCGACCGGCGCGTAGCACAGGCCCGCGTCTGCGCAGCCCTGGTAGGCGACGTTGAGGGTGAACGGCTTGCCCGGCACGGGGGCCAGCGCGACATCGAGCTGGCCCTGGTAGGTTTCCATCTCCTTGTTGAAGTTCTCGTCGAACTTGCGAATGCCGGCCGGCAGCGCCGGTGCGGCGATGGGGGCGTCGCCGGCCGCGCTGGTAAACGCCAGCCGCTCGCGGTACAGATGGTAGCCCGGCGCGATGGTCCAGCGCAGCGCGACGGCGCCGCCGTCACGCACCTCGGTACGCAGCACAAAGGCTTGTTCGGGGTCGAGGAAGTCGTCGGCCGCGGCGGCCTTGCCCGCCCAGCCGGCAAAGGCGAGCATGGCCAGCAGCGACAGCAGCCATCTCAGGAAAGGTGCGGATTTCATGGTGTTTCTCCAGTAGTCAAATCGGTGGTGGTGTTACACATCCTTGCGGAAGCACTGGCCTTGCTGGTCGATGGCGAGGTAGGCCATGCCTGAGTTGTCGAGGAAGGCCAGGCCATCCTCCTGCATCAGCATGGCGATGGTGGAACAGCTGCCGGCGGCAATGGCCAGGGGGCCGAGCACGCTGACCGAGCGCCAGTGCGACACCGGCATGCCGCTGCGCGGGTCGAGCACATGGCAATAACGCTTCCCGGCGATGTCGATGAAGCGTTCGTAGTCGCCGCTGGTGGCGAGCGCGCCGCTGGCGATCGGGATCGCGCCGGCCAGGCGTTCGGTATCGCGCGGGTCCTGCACGCCGATCTCCCAGGGGGCGCCGTCGGGGCGCGGGCCGATGATGCGCAGGTCGCCCCCCAGGTTGACGTAACCGTGGCGCACGCCGCTGGCGGCCAGCAGCGCCGCCGCGCGGTCGGCCGCGTATTCCTTGCCAAAGCCGCCGAAGTCGATTTCCATGCCCGCTTTGGACAGGCGGATGGCGCCATGCTCGCGCTGGACGTGCTGCCAGCCGACCAGCGCAAGCAGCGCGTCGAGCACCGCCTGCGCCGGCAGCACGGGACGGCGGAAATCCCAGGCGCGCCGCAGCACGCCCGAGGTGATGTCGAACAGGCCGCCGCTGGTGGCGTGCAGCACGCGGGCGTAGTCCAGCAGCGCGTTGGTCTCGTCGTCGCAGACCACCGGATCGCGCCCGGCCGCATGATTGATGCGGTTTACAATGCCGCCGGTGCGGTAGCGCGAATAGGTGGCCTCGATGCGCAACACCTCGTCGATCGCGACCTGCGCCAGGCGAGCGCCATCGACGCCCGGCGCGAGCCCCAAGCGCAGCTCGCAGCGGCTGGCCATGGCCTCGAACGGGAACGCTTGCACGTCCATTACCACTGCCGCGTGAGGCCCAGCTGGATGCTGTGGGCGCGCAGCGGCTCCAGTCCCGGGCTGCCTTTGTCGAACAGGCGCCAGCTGCCGCGCTGCTGGTAGGCTTCCAGCTTGACGTCGACGATCCAGTCGCCGCTGAGCTGCTTGGCGACCTTGATCCCCAGCGTGACGGCACCGAAGCCCGACAGGCGCTGGTCGGCCGACGACAGGCCGTCAGGGTTGCTGGCATAGCCGGGCCGGAACGGCTCGCCCAGCACGCCGTCGTACACCGGGTCGAAGTAGAAACGCGCCGCGCGCTGCGAGTACAGGCGCGCCGACGGCGTGATGATCCAGCCCTGGCCGGCCGGCTGCACGTATTCGCCGCCGAAGGTGTGGGCGCGGATGCCGTAGGTGTCGGTGTAATAGCGGTAGGAGAGGCGGCTGGTGCCGCCCGTGGCGGCGTAGTGATGGTTCCAGCGTCCCATCAGGGTGCTCTGGTTGCGCTGGCGCGGACGGTTGTCGAACGCCTTGTACGGGTCCGAAAAGTAACCGTGGCCGCGGTTGTGGGTCACGGTCAGCTGCGCCAGGTCGTTCGGTCCCAGTACCTGGGTCACGCCGGCGAGGAAGTTCACGGTCTGGCGCGATTCGTCGCGCACGATGAAGTTGACCGGGTTGATGGAATCGTCGGAGCCGCCCATGCCGAGCGACCAGGTGGTGTTCTTGTCTTCGCTCGACATGGTGCCGGTCACGGACAGGGCGCGCGAGTCGTAGTCATGCTCGGTCGAATAGGCCGCGCCCACGGTCAGGCTGCCGCGCTGGAAGTAGCGCGTGACAGAGGCGTCGCCGGCCTTGCGGTCGTCGCTCATGCGCGAGGCGCCCGATACGG
Source organism: Massilia pseudoviolaceinigra (assembly GCF_030846505.1). Lineage (NCBI taxonomy): Bacteria > Pseudomonadati > Pseudomonadota > Betaproteobacteria > Burkholderiales > Oxalobacteraceae > Massilia > Massilia pseudoviolaceinigra. The sequence continues at coordinate 385,809 of NZ_JAVCWL010000002.1, forward strand.
CCGTGTGGTAGCGCGGCGACGCGCCCGAGACATCGTCGGCCGTCAGCGAAGCGGCCACCGACCAGACGCCGGCCACGGGCGCGATTACCGACACCGATGGCGCGCGCACGCGGATGCGGTCCATGGCGGACTGGCTCTCTTCGTAACTGAGCAGCTTGACGCTGATGGAAGCGTGTTCCGGCGGCGTTTCGGCGTGCACCAGGCCTGGCAGCATCAGCGCCGCCGCCAGGATGGCGTGGCCGAGGGCCGCGGGTTGTACGGGGAGGAGTTGGGTGGTCATGTGCTTGTTCATTCCTCTCAGTTGCAACCGCAGCCGCCGCCGCCGACACCGCTGCCGCCCGACGCCGCCTCGCGGCTCGCATAAATATGTTCATTGAAGCGCGTTTCGAGTCCGTCGCCTTCCATCAGCATTTCCGGCTTGGCCAGCGTGCCTTTTTCCCAGGCTTGCACCGGGGTGATGGCCGAGCAGCCGGTGACGCCGGCGGCCAGCGCCGCCAGGGCACCGGCGCGCAGCAGGGTCATGATCGTCATTGTCATTTTTTCGCTCCCAGTGCAGCCTTGATTTTGGTTTCCAGCTCGTCGCGGTCGGCCGCCTTGAAGCCGCTATGCTCGAACAGCACCTTGCCGTCCGCGCCAATGAGGACGCTGCTCGGCATGCCCTTGATGCCGTAGCTGCGCGGCGTGGCGCCGGCCGGATCGAAGCCGATCGCGAACTTGGCCGGCGTGCTCGCCAGGAAGGCGCGCGCGTCTTCCACCTTGGCGTCGACGTTGACGCCGACGATCTGCAGGCCCTGCGCACCGTACTTGGCCTGCATGTCGTTCATCCACGGGAACGACTGGCGGCACGGGCCGCACCACGATGCCCAGAAGTCGACATACACCACCTTGCCGGCGTATTTTTCGAGTTTGACCGCGCCATCGGGCCCCGCGAGGTCGAACGTCGGAGCGGGTTTGCCCGCTTCCAGCGCGCTTGCCGGCACCGCCAGCAGCGCCAGGACGAGGGACGCGGCCAGTGCGCGTGTATTACGTTTGAAGTTGTTCATGCCGGTTCCTAAAGTGATCGGTCAGGACTGCGCCGGCTTGCGCCGGCGCCAGAAGAGGACGGCGGCCGCCATCAGTGCCAGCAGGGCCAGCATCGGATCGCTGCCGCCGCGTACGGACGAACAGCCGCCGCCGCCCTGGTTTTGTGCCGGCGGTGCGCTGGCCGGCGTGGCCGCGGCCTGTCCGGCCAGTGCGATGGTCCAGCTGCCGCCGCCATCTGCCTGCAGCACGACGCTGCCGTTGCTGGCGCCCGCCGTGGCCGGGGTGTAGCCGATCACCATGTCGCACGACGCCCCCGGTTGCAGCGCAAACGGCAAGGCCGGGCAGCCGCTGGCGTCAGCCACGCGCGCGAATGGCCCGCTGAAGTTCGCCGCCGACAGGTTGATGGCCGCAGTGCCAGCATTACTGAGCGTGAAGCGTTTCGATCCCGCACTGGCGCCGAAATCGAACGATTGCGGAGCCAGCGTGAGCGCCGGTGCCGCGGCGATGGCGGTGCCGGTGCCGGTGAGCGGCAGCGAAAACTGCGTGCCGCCGTCGGTGACCAGCAGCAGGTTGGCGCTGCGCGCGCCCGGTGCGCCCGGCTTGAAGCTGGTGTCGATGGTGCAGCTGCCGGCGGGGCTGAGCGTGCCGTTGACGGCGCACGAGCCGCCGAGGACGAAGTCGCCGCCATTGGCGCCATCGATCACCAGGGTCGCGATCTTGAGCGCCGCGGTGCCGGGATTGCGCAGCACCGTCGTGTGCGGCGCTGCGCTTTTACCGACCTGGATCTCGCCGAAGCCGATGGGACCTGCGTCCGACAGCGTCGGCTTGGCGACAGCGGCAGTGGTGCCGGCGCCGCTGACGGCCACCTGCACCGCGCCACCGTTGTAGCTGGCCACCAGCGTGGCCGACACCGCGCCTTCGGCCGTCGCCGCGAACACCAGCGGCACGCTGCAGGTGGCGCCAGGCGCCAGCGCAGCGCCGCAGTGACTGCCCGGCGCCACGCTGATGGCGGAAGACCCGTTGACGGCGATCGAAGAGAATGTGAGTGCCATGTTGCCGGTATTGGTCAGCGTGACGTTCTGCGTTGTGCTGGCCGCGCCGATAGTCTGGCTGCCGAAAGCGAGCACGCTCGGCGTGGCGCTTGCCGCCACTGCCGCGCTGGCGCCGCTGCCGGCGAGGCCGATGGTGACGTTGCCGTTGGCGGCATTCGACACCAGGTTCAGATTGCCCGTGAAGGCGCCGTTGGCGGTGGGCTGCGCCCGTACCGTCAGCGCGCAGCTGGCGCCGTTCGCCAGCGGCTTGTTCACCGCGCAGTCGCCGCCCAGCGTGAAGGTGGCGCCGCTGGCGCCTCCCAGCGTGATGGCGCTCAGGGTCAGCGCGGTCTGGCCGCTGTTACTGACCGTGATGCTTTGGGGCGCGGACGCCACATTGGTCGCCAGCGCGCCGAAATTGACGCTGGTGGCCGACACGCCGATGGTGGCCTGGGGCGATGTGCTGCCGGTGCCGCTCAGGGCCACGCTGCTGGTGCCACCGGTGCCGTTGTGGGCCACCGCCAGAGTGGCGCTGCGCACGCCGGCAGTACCCGGCTTGAAGCTGACCAGCACCGTGCAATCGGCGCCCGCGGCAACCGCGCCACCGGAGGCGCAGGTGCCGCCGGCCACGCTGAAATCGGCGGCGGCGGCGCCGGTCACGCCGATGGTGTCGATATTGAGCGCGCCGGAACCGGTGTTGGCCAGGGTGGCGCTCAGGGAGCTGCTGGTCTGGCCAAGAACGGTGCCGCTGAAGGTGAGGCTCGACGGGTTCAGGCTCGCCACGGGGGCCGCGATCACGTCCGGGTTGCCGATAAAGGCCGCCAGGTCGGCCAGGTCGACGGCGCTCAATTTGCCGGCGTAGATATTGCCCATGCCGCCCTTGTTGGCGGCAATCGCGGCGCTGATGGCGGCCGGATTGTCGGCTGCGCTCAGGATCTTGCTGACGTTCGCCGCCGGCGAGGCGCTGTGGCAGCGGGCGCAGGCCGCGCCGCCGCTGGGCGGGCCGTTCAGGTACAGGCTTTTGCCGTGCACGGCATCAGCCGCGTGGGCCTGGCCCATGGCCATCAGTGCGCACAGTCCGGCCCCGAGGCCGGATTGGTTCAGTCGAAATCCCGTCATTGCTACTCCTGGTTGATAGTTTAATAGGTGCTGAAACTGCAAAAACTCAGTGCCAATCCGTTACACAGCGCGTGAACCAGTGCGCACAGCCGCCAGTCGCGCCAGCGGCGGTAAACCAGTCCGAATGCGAAGCCGGGCAACAGCACCGCCGCCATCGCCTGCCAGCCCGAGGTCACGTGCAGCAGGCTGAATGCGAGCGCCGGCAAGGCCAGGACCAGCGCCGTATGCAGGCGCCGGCGCATCAGCCATTCCTGCAGGCCGGCGCGCATAATCCATTCTTCCAGCAGCGGCGCGAGCAGCAGCAGGCGAAACAGGCTGGCCGCCGAGTGATCGAGCAATTGGGGGCCGCACAAAGCGGGGAGGGCAAGCAAAATGCGGATCCTTGGTCGGTCTTGAGGTGGTCTTGTTGCTCGGTCAATACGAGCCCGTGCATAAAAGGTTCAATGCTTTTACAAAATATTTTGTAAAAATAGCCACGTGTAGAATCGTTCCCAAGGGTGGAACACCATATTTTTTTCTCGGCAGCATGAACCTTTTCGCTCCGAGCAAGTATTCACCGCATAATTGGAGAAAATCGCAGGATGCTTAAACAATGGAGAGCGCGGGTTGCGGGAGCGCCGGCCACGCCGGCCGGCAGCAGCGAAACGGCGTTGATTGCCCTGATCGCGGGCGGGGACCGGGACGCCTTCCAGGCCCTGTACCGAATCTACTTTGGACGGCTGGCGCGCTTTCTGGACCGGATGGTGCGCAACGGCGCGCTGATCGAGGAGATCGTCAACGACACCATGCTGGTGGTGTGGCAGAAGGCGCATACCTTCGACCATAGCTGCAAGGTGTCGACCTGGGTGTTCGCCATCGCCTACCGGCAGGGGCTCAAGGCGGTCAACATGCGCGACGAGCCGGTCGAATCCAATTTTGAGCTGGAGGCAGGCGACGTGCGCCAGGAGCCGGAGCACGCCATGGCGCAGCAGCAGTTGCAGCAGGGGGTGGGTGAGGCGCTCAAGGCGCTCTCGCTCGAACAGCGGGTGGTTGTCACCCTCACTTATTACCACGACATGGGCTACCAGGAAATCGCCGAGACGATGGGTTGCCCGGTCAATACCGTGAAAACGCGGATGTTTCATGCGCGGCAGCGCCTCAAGGTGCTGCTGTCCGCACATCAGGAAGAACTCTTATGAACCTGAACCAAGAACCGACCAGCGCATCGCACCAGGCGATGCGTGATTTGCTGCCGTGGTTCGTCAACGGCACCCTGGACGAGGCCGAGGCCGAGAGCGTGCGCGCGCATCTGCCGCACTGCGCCCAGTGCGCGGGCGAAGTGGAATGGCAGCGCCAGTTGCAGGCGGCGGCGCCGGGCGAGCCGGCCGGCCTCGATCCGGAACGGGCGCTGGCGCGGCTGATGCCGCGTCTGGGCCCACAGGAGCGCGCCGCGCCTCCCGCTGCCAGGGGCTTGCGCGCCTGGCTTGGCGGCGGCTGGATGCCATGGGCGCTGGCGGGGCAGGGCGCGCTGATTGCGTTGATGGCTTTCCAGGTGATCGCGCCCGGCGCCAACGGAGACGACTACCAGGCACTAAGTAACGGCGAGAAGGCGCCGGCCGGCGCCATGGTGGTGATGTTCCGTCCCGACGCCAGCCTGCGCGACGTGCAGCGCATCCTGCAGGCCAGCGGTGCGCGCGTGGTCGACGGGCCGACCGTCACCGGCGCTTTCGTGCTCGGCGCGCCGCAAGAACGCCAGGCCGGCGCGCTGGCGGCGCTCAGGGCCGACCCCGCGGTGCAGCTGGCCGAAGCGCTCACGCCGCGGAGCGCGCCGTGATGCGTAAGCTGCTGGCGGCGCTGCTGCTGGTCGTTGCGGCGGCCTGCCGCGCCGGCGGGCAGGACGCACCGGCGGCGCTGGCCGCCGAACAGGGCGCCACGCGCCAGATCCTCGTGATGCTGCATTTGGCGGCACCGCACTTCCGGCCCGACGTCTCCTATGGCGCCAACTATCGCGACGACGCCGGACGCCTGGCGCGGCGCCGCATCGCCGAAGCGCTGGCGCGCGAACATGGCCTGACCATCCTCGAAGGCTGGCCGATGCCGGCCCTGAACGTGGACTGCTACCGCATGGCCGAACCGGCCGGCGCCGAGCCGGGCAAGATCGTCGAAGCGCTCTCGCGCGACGCCCGGGTCGACTGGGCGCAAGCGATCAACACCTTTTCGGCGCAGGCCAACGACCCGCTGTATCCGGTGCAGCCGGCCGCGCTGCAATGGCAACTGGGCGAAGTGCGCAAGGCCGCCACCGGGCGCAAGGTGCTGGTGGCGGTGATCGACAGCGGCGTCGAGGCCGACCATCCGGACCTGGCCGGGCAGCTCGCCTTCCAGGAAAATTTCGTCGACGGCCAGCCCTATGCCGCCGAAACGCATGGCACCGGCGTGGCGGCGGTGATCGCGGCGCTGGCCGGCAACGGGGTCGGGATCGAAGGCGTGGCGCCGGACGCGCGCCTGATGGCGCTGCGCGCTTGCTGGCAGATCGCCAGCGGCGCCACCCGATGCAACAGCTTTACCCTGGCCAAGGCGCTCAACTTCGCGCTGATGCACGGCGCGCAGGTGATCAACCTGAGTTTGTCGGGACCGGCGGACCGGCTGCTGCGCGAGCTGATCGACGTGGCCTGCGCGCGCGGCGTGCGGGTGGTGGGAGCGGTGGACGCGGCCAGTGCCGACGGCGGCTTTCCGGCGTCGCACCCCGGCGTGTTCGCGGTGGCGGCCGACAGCAGCCGCCAGCTCAGCGCACAGGTGCTGATGGCACCCGGGCGCGACATCCCGACGGCGGCGCCGGGTGCGCGCTGGGGCATGGTCTCGGGGTCCTCCTATTCAGCGGCGCATATCTCTGGCATGATGGCCGTGCTGAGCGAGCTGCGTCCCGGCCTCACCTTGCCGCAGGTCCGCTCGAGCATCGTGGTGCAACCGGGCGGCATCAACTTTTGCGCCACCGTCACCCGCCTCACAGGAAAATGTACATGCGTTTGCGTCGAGGTCACGCCGCCAAAAATCGTCCGCCTGCCCTGAATCACGCCGCCGTGCGCGGGGGTGTCGTTGCGTAGATGGCGTCTGGCGCTCGCGCTTGCGTGCTGCGTGGCTGGCGGCGACGCGCGCGCCCAGGCCAGCGGCAGCATGTCGGTCGTCTCCGATTATTATTACCGCGGCGTCGGCTACAGCAAGGGCGACCCGGTCCCCCAGTTCAATCTCTCGTTCGACACGCGCAGCGGCTGGTATGCGGGCACGTTCGCATCCATGCTCAAGATGAGCGGCACGTCGCGCGGCCTGTACGCGATCGGCTACGCCGGCTATGCGCGGCGGATGGCGGCCGGCGGCTCGTGGGAAGCCGGCGGGACTAACCACACCTTCTCCACCATGTCGGCCCTGAACTACCGCGAAGTGTACGTGGGACTGGGCAGCGACCGCCTAAGCGGCCGTGTGTCGTATTCGCCCGCGTACATGGGCACGGCGATGCGCACCGTGTACAGCGAAGTCAATGGCGGCCTGGCCTTGAACGACGATGTGGGCCTGTTCGCGCGCATCGGCTATCTGCGCGCGGTGTCGGCGGTGCCGCGCTACACCTCCGGCCCGCGGCTCGATGGGCGTATCGGCATCGGCGTGAGCATCGAGGCGTGGAAACTGCAGGCGGCGTGGGATGCGCTGCATGCGGAGCAGGGCACCTACGCCAGAACGGGCGGCAGCATCCGCTCGCGAAATGGGCTGGTGCTCAGCGTCACCCGCTCCTTCTAGACCGGCGCTTCATA